>NZ_CAJWRQ010000005.1 GCF_913046405.1 uncultured Christiangramia sp. | reverse complement strand
GTTATTTTGGCTCTTCCTTTTCGTACTAATTGTGAAATTGTTGGCATAATTTCCTATACACTAATTATTAATAAAATTTAATCCCCCGATTTTTAGGGTTTGCAAAGATATAAATAAAAAAGGATTATTCAAATACGTTACTATCTATTTTTCAAACAGTTTCATCTTCGGAGTACTTAAGTGGAACTATGGATGATTAAGAAATTCAATCAAAGGGATATAAAAGATCCTCAAACACAACTTCGAATTACTGGTTATGTTTAGCAAGTCTTCAATTTATCAACAATTAAAGCAGAATTTAACAAAACCTTCTAAAAAAGCACGTTTTTCGAGAGCAAAAGCTTGGTTTATTAACCATTTATTATCACATTTGGCATCGGCTAATTCAAACAAATTTTAAAATGAAAACAAAGTTTAGTAGTATTTTAACGCTATTACTGGCGTTCGTGGTGCAAATAACTTTTGCACAGGAACGTTCCATTGCGGGTACGGTGACTGACTCAGATGGTCTTCCCCTTCCTGGTGTGAACGTTCTTATTAAAGGTACAGGCACGGGTACCCAAACAGATTTCGACGGAAATTATGAAATCACAGCAACTCAGGGAGATGTTTTGGTTTTCTCTTTCGTTGGATTGAAACAAGCAGAATACACCGTTAGCACAAACGATCAAATCGATGTGGTAATGGAGAACGATTCTGCTCAACTTGATGAAGTTGTAGTAACTGCATTAGGTATTAAGAGAGAAAAGAAACAGTTAGGTTATTCTACTCAAGAAGTAGGTGGTGAAGCTGTTTCTGATGTTCCACAACAAAACTTCGTGAACTCTCTATCAGGTAAAGTTTCTGGTCTTAGTATTAAGTCTTCTGGAACACTTGGTGGATCTACGAACGTTGTAATTCGTGGTAACTCCTCTCTTACCGGGAACAACCAGGCGCTTTTTGTTGTTGATGGTACTCCTATTAGCAATAACACTCCTAACAGTAGCGGACAAGCTGCTGGTCGCGGTGGTTATGATTATGGTAACGCTGCTTCGGATATTAACCCGAATGACATTGCTTCCATCAACGTACTTAAAGGTGCTGCTGCGACTGCTCTTTACGGAGCAAGAGCTGCGAACGGTGTTGTAATTATTGAAACTAAAAAAGGTTCTAAAGGTAAAGGTATTGGTATATCTGTACAGTCTTCTATTACTGTGACGAATCCAGATATGGAAACACTTCCAGAATATCAGGATCAATATGGTGCTGGATACGGTGCTTACTATGATTCTGAAGACGGATACTTCAACTTGTATGATGTAGACGGTGACGGTAACCTGGATGAGACAACTCCTTTTACTGAAGATGCTTCTTTTGGTGCTGCATTTGATCCTAACAGACAAATTTACCAGTGGAACTCTATTTTTCCTGATTTAGACACTTACCAACAAGCTTCTCCATGGGTAGCTGGTAAGAATGATCCTAACAGCGTATGGCAAACTGGTTACACTTCTGTGAACTCTGTCGCTTTAGATGGTGGTTCAGAAACTTCTTCTTTCAGATTGAGTGGAACTCACCTGAATCAACAAGGTAACCTTCCAAACTCCAACATCAAGAGAAACACACTTAAGTTTAGTGGTTCTCATGAATTCACAGATAAGTTTAACGCTCAGGCGAACATTACTTATACTAAGACTGATGGTAAAGGACGTTACGGAACTGGCTACAGTTCTTTGAACATTATGCAACAGTTCAGACAGTGGTTCCAAACTAACGTAGATTTCGAAGAGCAAAGAAGAGCTTACGAGGCTACAGGACAGAACATTACCTGGAACCCGAATTCTCCAGATGATTTATCACCTATTTATTCTGATAACCCATACTGGACATTCTACGAAAACTTTCAAACTGATACTCGTAACAGATATTTTGGAAACGTAAACCTTAACTATGAATTAAATGATGTATTCAGCATTCTAGGTAGATTTACTTTTGATACGTTTGACGAACTACAGGAAGAAAGAATTAATGTAGGATCAGCAGATATTGCTAAATACAGCCGTTATAACAACAGAGCTGCTGAATACAACTATGACCTTATCCTAAACTTCAACAAAGACATTAGTGATGATGTTAACATTGATGGTAACTTAGGTTTCAACTTAAGAAGAAACGAAAGAAATAGCATTTTTGCTTCAACAAACGGAGGATTAAATAAAGCTGGATTCTACGCACTAAGTAATAGTGCTAGCCCACTTAACCCACCTTCAGAGTACGAATCTGTAAGAATGTTAGATGGTGTTTACGCTAGAGCAAGTGTAGGTTTATTCAACACTTACTTCCTTGAAGGTACAATCCGTAGAGACCGTTCTTCCACATTACCTAAAGAAAACAACACTTTCTATTACCCTGCGGTATCTGCAAGTGTTTTGTTATCTAACCTGATTGATGCAGACTGGTTAAGTTTCGCAAAACTTAGAGGTAACTATGCAGAGGTTGGTAATGATACTAATCCTTACAACGTATTTAACACGTATACCATATATTCTGGTTTCAATGGAGCTGGTGTGGCGAGTAACAATTCAACTCTTAGAAACCCTAACTTAAAGCCAGAGCGTCTTAAGTCTTATGAAGTTGGTTTGGAAACAAACTTCTTCGATAGAAGAATTGGTTTAGATGTATCTTACTATAGATCAAGAACTGAAGATCAAATTACTCCAGTTCCTGTATCTCCTTCAACTGGATTCAGTCAGCAATTGCTTAACGCAGGTGTAATTGAAAACAAAGGTATCGAGGTTGCATTAACTTTAAACCCAATTAGAACTGAAGACTTCAATTGGAACATCAACGTGAACTGGGCTAAGAACGAGAACGAAGTACTTGAACTTGCTGATGGGATCGAAAACCTTCAGTTAGCTAGCCTACAAGGTGGTATTTCTATTAATGCTGCTCCAGGTGAACCTTACGGTGCTATTAGAGGAACAGATTTCGTTTATGACGATCAAGGTAACAAAGTGATCACATCTGCTGGTTACTACGCTAAAACTCCTAACTCAAACTATGTTATTGGTGATTTCCAACCAGATTGGATTGGTGGTGTGCAAAACACATTCACTTACAAAAACATAGCTCTAGGATTCTTAATTGATGTACAAAAAGGTGGAAGCGTATTCTCTCTTGACCAATGGTATGGTACTGCTACAGGTATTTATGCAAGTAGTGTAGGTACTAATGAACTTGGTAATCCAATTAGAAATACTATCGAAAACGGTGGTGGTGTTCTTCTAGATGGTGTTCAGGGTGATGTTAGCTTTAATGCTGATGGTACTTACGAAGTAACTAACACTTCTCCAAACGAGACTAGAGCTAGAACAGATTATTACGCGAACCCTTATGGGTATGCACGTGCTCCTAACGCACTTCACGTTTATGACGCTGGATATGTTAAGTTGAGAGAAGCTACGCTTACTTATAACTTTGGTGACAGAATACTTGAAGCTTTACCATTTACTAGAGCTTCTGTATCATTCATTGGTCGTAACCTTTGGATCATCGACAAGAGTATTCCTTACGCAGATCCTGAAGCAGGTTTAAGTGCTGGTAACGTTCAAGGATACCAGTCTGGTGCTTACCCAACTATGAGAGAAATAGGTGCTAGTCTTAAATTTAACTTTTAATTAAAATACTATGAAAAAATATATTGTTGCTCTTTCAGCTGTTGCAATGCTTTGGTCCTGCCAGAGTGATGAACAGTATGAAAATTTAAACAGGGATCCTAAAAATCCCGATGCTGTAGCTTCAGATTTCTTATTTACCGCTGCTACGGTAAGTCTTGGTGACTATACTGCCAGCCCGAACGTGAACCAACCTCTTTACAGGTTCCTTGGGCAGTATTTGACTACAACGACTTATACTGATGAGCCTAACTATGATTTTACAGCTCGTCAAAATCCAGATGCAGTTTGGAGTGAATATTACACAGATGTAATTTATGATCTTCAGGACGCAAAAAGAGTTGTTAATGCAAACGAAGGTTTGACTCAAGCTCAAAAGGACGCTAGAATAGGACAACTTGAGGTGATTGAAGTTTATACTTGGCACTTATTGGTTGATGGATTTGGAGACATTCCTTATACACAGGCATTACAACCTAGTGAATTCTCACTACCTGTATATGACGATGCTGCAACTGTTTACGCAGACCTTATTTCCAGACTTGATGCTGTTGGAAGCATGCTTTCAGCAGGACAAGGATACTCAGGTTCAGATGTTGTTTACTCAGGAGACATGAGCAAATGGATGATGTTTGCTAATTCTCTTAAACTTAGAATGGGAATCAGACTTCAGGATGTAAATCCTTCTTTATCTCAAGCTACTGTTGAGTCTGCTGTGTCAGCCGGTGTTTTCACTTCAAATGATGACAATGCTACGATCGATTACCAATCTAATGCACCAAACACAAACCCACTTTGGGAAGATTTGGTACAGAGTGGTAGATCTGACTTTCTTGCCTCTGAGACAATCGTTGATTACATGAACCAATTTGAAGACCCAAGAAGAATGGTTTATTTCGATGATAATATTGCTGATGGTTACATTGGTGGTGATTATGGTGGAAGTAATAACTATGGTTCCTTTACTCACATTGGAGATGCATTCCTTGATCCAACTAGAGAAGGAATTCTCTTAGACTATGCTGAAGTTAGATTTAATCTGTCTAAAGCTGCTGAACTTGGATATAATGTTCCTGGAGATGCTGAGACTCATTACAATGCTGCAATTACAGCATCTATGGAGTACTGGGGTATTTCTGGTGATGCTACTGAAGAGTACCTGTCACAGCCTGAAGTTGCTTACGATGGTTCTGAAATGCAATTTGCAACTCAGTTCTGGATAGCAATGTATGATAACCCTGCTGAAGGATGGTCTACATGGAGATTATATGACGATCCGGTTTTCAATATCCCAACAGATAATGAGACTTTCGTTCCACTTAGATATACTTATCCAATCGATGAGCAGAACTTAAACAATGCTAACTACATTGATGCTGCTGGTGCAATTGGTGGAGATGATGCTCAAACTCCAGTATTCTGGGACACGACTACACCAGATCAATCAACTTACCCTGGTCCAGCGACTGAGGAAGATGATGAATAAATATTGATTTAATTAAAAATGAAAAGCCACCCAAATGGGTGGCTTTTTTTTATTAATCATTTCTCGAAGAATATAATTGTACTAACTTTGAAGCATGGAAGAAACTACAAGAATATTCGGAATTCGAGCTGTGATTGAAGCTATAGAAAGTGGGAAAAGTATTGAAAAGGTATTTATCCAGAAAGGCTTAGCCGGGAGCTTGTTTCAGGAATTGAACCGTCATCTAAAGGGCGGATCTTTCACCGTGTCTTATGTGCCAATTGAGAAATTAAACAAAGTCAGTAAGGGTAATCACCAGGGAGTCGTAGCTAATATATCGCCTATAATTTTTGTAAGTCTTAATGATCTTGTAGAATCTGTTCAAAATAAAAGTACAATTCCACTTTACCTGCTACTGGACGGGATTACTGATGTTAGGAATTTTGGAGCCATTATTAGAACCGCAGAATGTTGTGGAGTAGATGGCATCATTGTTCAGGAAAAAGGATCTGCTCCTATTAATGCTGATACGGTGAAAACTTCAGCTGGAGCCGTGTTCAAAGTACCAATATGCAAAGTAGATCATATTAAAGATGCATTATTTCATCTACAAACATATGATGTAAAGATCGTTGCAGCTACTGAAAAAACAGATGAAACCGTTTACGATATTGACCTCAAGCAACCTCTGGCCATCGTAATGGGGGATGAAGCTAAAGGAGTATCAAATTCCATCCTTAAGCTAGCAGACTTTAGGGCAAAACTACCTATGCTTGGAGAGATCGCTTCTTTGAATGTATCTGTAGCTTGTGGCGCCGTGCTTTACGAAACAGTTAGACAAAGAAGTTAATTCTTGTCGTCTGACTTTTTTTCGGTATAAATGTAGTTATACTCGGTTTCCTCCTCTTCCATATTCTGAAAAGGCAGATTATCTACAAAATTTCCCTGCTCGTCAAAATGCTGCATAAATAAATCATCAGAATCTTTAAAATCTGGAGATTCCCAATGATATTTAGGAGGTTTTGCGATTTGTTTTTTAAAAACCACAGCCAGCCCCAGTCCGCTCAATAGGCCAGCCAGGTGTCCCTCCCAGGAAATCTTTGGATCTATTGGAGTTACATACCATATCAACCCACCGTAAACAAATACTACTATAAGCGACAAGGCTACAAGGCGATAATTCTTAGAAAAGATTCCTTTAAAGAAAAGGAATGCAGCAAGTAAATAGATAATTCCACTAGCTCCAATGTGATTTGCAGGTCGACCTATAATCCATGTAATCAAACCTGTTGAAACGAGACCAATTAACAACACCTTCCAGCGTAAGGGTCTGTAAAAGTAAAATAAGGCGAGAGATAGTATAAATAAGGGAATTGTATTATTAAAGAGATGTTTTATATCTGAGTGAATGAAGGGTGAGAATATGATCCCCCGAAGCCCAACCGCTTCCCCCGGCCTTACACCGAAGGGCGCTAAATTTAAATTGAACCGAAGCTCTGCCCAGAAAACTATCCAGATCATCAACACGAATAACAAGGGATACCCTATTGTGCCGCTGGTAAAAACAAATGGAGAGGAAGGTTTCAAATTGTATTCAATTTTAATTAATATTACAAAAAAGCGTCCAAATAAATCAGGATGTTAACTTGTCAGACAAAACACCTATGAGTCAACCACTAGCAGAAAGATTGCGTCCTAAAACTCTTGATGATTACCTGAGTCAGCATCACTTAATTGGTAAGAATGGTGCTATGCGACAACAAATTAAACAAGGAATCATTCCATCTATGATCTTATGGGGACCTCCTGGTGTAGGCAAAACCACACTGGCGAATATTATAGCTTCGGAATCTGGCCGACCTTTCTTTACCCTAAGCGCAATTAGTAGTGGCGTAAAAGATGTACGTGAGATCATTGAAAAGGCTAAGAAAAGTGATGGTTTATTTACCACCAAAAGTCCGATTCTATTCATTGATGAGATCCATCGATTCAGTAAATCTCAACAGGATTCTCTACTTGGAGCTGTAGAGAAAGGATGGGTTACCCTTATTGGCGCCACGACTGAAAATCCAAGTTTTGAGGTTATATCTGCCCTTTTGTCCAGATGTCAGGTTTATATTCTAAAACCGTTCTCAAAAGAAGACCTGGTAGATCTTCTGAAGAGAGCAATGGAACAGGACAAGGTAATTTCGGCTAAAAATGTACAGCTAGAAGAGACTGAAGCTTTATTAAGATTAAGCGGTGGAGACGCCAGGAAACTTCTGAATATCTTTGAATTATTAGTCACTTCAGAAGAAGTAAATGTAAAGATCACTAATGAACTTGTGCTGCAGAAGGTTCAGCAAAATACCGTTCTCTATGATAAAACAGGAGAACAGCATTACGATATTATTTCTGCATTTATCAAATCTATTAGAGGGAGTGATCCAAATGCTGCGGTTTACTGGCTGGCAAGAATGATAGAAGGAGGTGAAGACGTGAAGTTTATTGCACGAAGGTTATTGATCCTGGCGAGCGAAGACATTGGGAATGCCAATCCAACCGCCCTGGTGATAGCTAATAATTCATTCCAGGCGGTGAATACAATTGGATATCCGGAAGCCAGAATTATACTAAGCCAGTGCGTGACCTACCTGGCAACTTCACCTAAGAGCAATGCAGCCTACATGGCTATTAATAAAGCTCAAAGTTTGGTTAAAAAAACTGGTGATCTGTCGGTTCCCTTGGCAATCAGGAATGCGCCCACGAAATTAATGAAAGATATAGGTTACGGAAAAGATTATAAATATGCCCATAATCACACAGGTAATTTTGTTGCAGCAGAATTTCTACCAGATGATATCGCTGGCACTACCCTATATGAACCCGGAAATAATCAGCGGGAAAATGCGCAACGTGAATTTCTGCGGAAGCGCTGGCAAAAAAAATATGGTTATTAATCTTTAGTTTTTAAGAATACTGACTCCTGCTTATTAGTTTTACTGTTGAAGTAGCTAATTTCTAATCCTGAATTTTTGCGATAAGATACCGTTCCACTATTCAGGAGTGATCTATATACAAATTCGTTGGGTTTATTGGTCTTCAATAATAACGCTATAGGTTCGGGTGCATTCAGCTGGTATAAGGCATAATTGGAATTGAAAGCTCTCAATTCAAAAACAGCATCACCGTAGATCCATTGACTATTTTCCAGAGAATCTAAATTTCCCTCAACTTCACTCCCTGCTGGCAGATCATTTTTTTTGGTAGCTACTACTTCATGAGCGACATCACTTTCAGATTCTGAAACTACCTCAATTTTTGCTTCAGAAGTTATATTCTTATCCTCTATGACAGAAGAAATCTCATTTGACTTTTCAACCGTTTCTGCATTGCCTGAGCTATAGTTATACTCATATTTCAAATCTGCCAGGTCCTGAAAAGCATCTCGAAAAGATTCCTGGTAGGCAGCTTGAAATTCCTTCTTTTTACTCTTTCCCTCACGAGTTTTATAGACGGTCATTCCTTTACAGTCCTGGAGTACTATCCGCATCTTGGTTACAAACAATCCAGAATCTTCCACTAAAACCGGACTTACGCCCAGACAAGGATTATGTTGGAGATCTTCTGGCCAGGCTTCAGTTTTCATAATAGTTTTAAAACCATTCTTTTCAAATAGGAATTTTGTAAGGGCGTTTAATTGATACTGGTTCGTTTTCCCAAGAATTTCATAGCTTTCAGGGACAATTATATATTTAAAATCCTTTAGATCCTGGGAAAAAATGTTCCCATAAAAAATCATTGCTGCTAATATTATTAATTTTTTCATAAGTCTTTAAATACGTATTGTATGCCTAATTGCAAGGATGCACTATGCGCATTGGCAAGGTTGGTATAACCAATGATATCGTTTGCTGCGATATAAGCATTAAAGTTTTTAAATCTACTGGAAGCCATTACCCCAAACTTTGTCCGCGAAAATTGATCCAAACCATAAGCCACTCTAAATCTAAAATAATCGTTTATTTTCCTGTCCCAGTAAGTGGTGACACCATAGGTAGGACCCTTAGGACGATTTACTCCGGAAACTATCATTCCGAATAAGTTCATATAGCGTGGCTTCTTGCTAATTAAATAGTCACAGGGTAAGATCGACTTGCCTGTCCCAAATTGAATCGAAGCATTATATTTCAATGGACGCCAGGTATTATAAGCTCCGAAGGTCTTGTCATCCTGTAGATTAACATCCAGTTCCTCTTCTAATACATCCCAATATGGAATTGTCTCCTGACCAGGATTTAACTCCGGAAATAATGGTTGCAAACCACTTGTCTCATAAGATCCAAAATAGCGTGAATTTTCGATATCCTTTTGGTGAAACATTACTCCAAAATCCTGTATGGCTGCATTCACAGAAAACTGTTCTGTGACCCTGTAGTGAAAACCAAGGTCTACTCCCACTCCAACATTCTGACCAAAGAAGGACCTGCTAAGAAGTTCAGCAGCTGCCTGGTCAACTGTCATATCCTCTTCATCACGTAGACTTGCATAACCGGAAGTGTTCACTACTATATCAAGGCCATTTACTGCATGTTGGTAAAAATTTACCCCACCTGGTGTTTCTGTAGTCACAAAGGCTCCTTTATTATTAGTACTCTCTACGTTAAAAATTCCAGAATATAGCTTGACTCGACCGCCAACGGTGAGTTTAGAATCCATTTTGTAGTTAAAGCCGGCGTGATAAACTGTAAGCACCTCTCCTGTAAAGCTAACATCATCGAATCTAAAGGGTTGGCCTATGTAGTCTGCATTTCCTTCAAAAGCAAGTTTTGCAGGATCACTGGGGAAGTACGCAAAGATATCGGCTTCCTGATATGCCCCTGCAGAAAAATAACCTCTATTACCCATCTTCCACCCAAAAGAAACGATCTCTATCTGCTCATTGATAGAAAAAAAATCTGTTGAAGTAAGATTCCTGATAGCGCTTTGAATTCTTGCATTGATATTACGCCCGTCATCTTCAAAAATGTCTTTGGCAGTAACACCTGTCGAACCTACAGAAAAATGAATTTGCGAAAACAAGGGAATTCCAAAATGTCTTGTAAAATCGATCCTGGCACCTGGATTCTGAAGTAATGCCTGTGGCAGATCATCTACATTATAAAGCAATGGTTTATTTTGCCCGGAGACAGAGCTGCAATAGAAGAATATAAGCAGTACTATTGCAATTCTCATATTAAAAAGTTAGTCTAAATAATCCTCTAGATGAAAATTTCAAATTTCCTTCGAGACTTTTAGAAGGCTCTAAAAGCTCTAATTCTACTGCTAGTTCTATAGATTTCTTAACCTGATTTATATTTGATTCCTGTACGATATGAAGCGTATCAATTACAGAGATCATTGTATCACTACCAGCCGGGATGATATAGTTCACATCAAATTCCTTCCTGTTTCGGTCATTCAAAAAATTCAGCTCACTTCTTATAGCATAAGGAAAACTATTTTCATGTCGAAACCTGAATTCAGCATAGGTTAGACCATCCTGCATATAACTGTCATCAAGATATTCAAGCCTAACTGTATCTCTAATGATAGCCGTAAACTCTCCGGTGTCAGAATCCAGAAAGTCATCTTTGTTGAGATCATAATAAATGATATCGACATCAATATCTGGCGTTATTTGAATATCCTCTGTCTGGCTAAGGTCTACATCTTTAAAACAGGAGGTGAAGAGCGCCAGTAAGAACAGGCCTGCAATTGTTTTGGAAATGTGGATTTGTCTAGACACGGGAAAGCTTTCTTAGTCTACGAAAATACCTAATCTTTGTTATTATAGATAATCCCTTAGTTGTTTTAACTTTTGGATCCGTGGATATTCAGTATTGAAATTATCTTCACTGGGATCCAGATAGATAACCTTCATGCCATATTGATGACCCCCACAAATATCTGCTTCGAAATTATCACCAATCATTACCGAAGTTTCAGGTTTACCGGTTCCCTTACCAATAGCTTTTTCAAAGATCAGCGAATGCGGCTTCTTTACTCCTGCTTCTTCTGAAGTTGTCACTGTCCTGAAGTATTCCAGAATGCCAGATTTCTCCATTTTTAAATGCTGAACCTCCTCAAAACCATTGGTGATAATGTGTAAATTATACGAGGCCGACAGATATCTGAGAATATCCACTGCGCCATCCAGTAAATAATTATTATTAGGAAGGTAATTAATGTAATCCTCAGACATTTTTGAGATTAAAGTATCGCTCACCTCAAACTTTAAAGCTTCAAAACTATCTCTCAATCTACCGTACCTAAGATCCTCTTTGCTAAGCAGATTGTTTCGATAAGATTTCCAGTACTGATGGTTTATAGGCATATAGATCTTTAGAAATTCCTGAAGTTCTATCTCCAGCTTCTGATCTTCAAAAATTTCCTGAAATGCGAGTGATGAATTTTTATCAAAATCCCACAGCGTATGATCGAGATCAAAATAAACGTCCCGGATATTAGTCAATTTCATGAATTTGGTTTAATACTGAATAATAAGAATTGGAATCTGAATACTGCGAAAAATCGTGATTAGAAAACACAGATCTTAAAGTCCCTTGAACTTCCTTTGTTTCCAGTATGATCCTGCGAAGATCTTCATTTAATTTATTGCGGGTCATTTTAGCTACTACATTCGAATTGAACGCATACGGGTGAACCTTTAGAGGCGTGGTCACTTCCATATTAATGTCATAAAAAAGGTAAGAAGTGCTCGTACCCGCTCTAAAGCCAAGTTTATCCGGGTAACCCATGGAGTAATCGTTATTGATCTCTAGCTCAATCAGGTTATTGTATTGATCAGGGAGCCTGAGATTGTACTGATGATTCATCGCATGTTCGACAGAACTATGCACTATATCCTCTAATCTCAATTTCTCTTTTCGCAGAATTCTGATATCTTCCATTGCATAATAACCCAACAGTAATCCAACTTTCGAATAATCTGCTACCGATTTGATCACTGCTCTGTGGGGAATCCTATTGTGGCTTATATTTCGATCATGTCTCGAAAAATCGCTTAATTGAAACATGAACAAAGTTTCGATCTTATCTTCTCTAATGATGCTAATAAGATCTTCAAAAGTATCATTGGGATCTGATTTTATTCGGATCCATACCTGCAATCTATCTATTACCTTCCCTATGTTAAACTGCACAAGGTCTGACAGCAAACCAACAAAACTTCTTAGAAAACCCTTGTTCTTAAAAATGAATGTGTTTTCTGAAGTAATAATAGTACTGTTATGGTAAGCTCTTTTTTTGTGTTCTAACTGAGGGAATCGCTCCATCAGGATTTCCTGAAACTTATAAGCCCAGATATCTACAATTGGTTTATGTAGGAAGTTTTCCTGAAATCCAATGCTTTCAGATGCCGGGAATCTTCCAAATGCGTCTTTAACGTGTGGCAGGTATTCTTCATATCTGCTAAGCAGATAGAAAGAAGCGGCAAATATATCAAAGGGTAGATCGCTGGATTCCGCCAGGGCAAAAAATCCAATCGTGTCATCCCATGGCTGCACCTTAATTTCTATTTCTGAAAAACCCTGCTCCAGAAGCAGGTCTACATTCTGAATAAAAAATTCGTTCCCCAATGCTTGTTTTCCGTAGCTTAACTTTGGTCCATCATGAGCGATAAACTCTTCGATCTTGGAGGTAAAGTTTATGGGAATCCCCAGAATTTGTGTACATAAATGCTTGAATATGTAAACAATTCGCGGTGTAACTTTCTGGGTATAAATTAGAAGCATTTAATGAAGTCTTATAGAATTCCGTCGTCGGCAAAGCTAAAATATGACTTTTCAGTAACAATGATATGATCAAGAATTTTAATATCAAGGCTTTCCGCAGCAGTTTTAAGCTTTTGGGTCAATTGCTTATCTGCTTCACTAGGACGTAAATTTCCACTTGGATGGTTATGAGTCAAGATAAGGGAAACCGCACCTATTTCTAAAGCCTTTTTCAAGCTTATCCGAACATCTACCAGAGTCCCGGTAATTCCTCCTTTGCTTATCTGAAATTTCTCCAGAATCTTATTACTGTTATTAAGATACAAGATCCAGAATTCTTCATGAGGTAATTCCCCTATTATTGGCTGCATTATCTCAAAAACTGAAGAACTAGAAGATATTTTACTTAATTCCAGAGTTTCCTCCAGCCGTCTTCTTCTTCCTAATTCCAGCGCGGCGGTGATCACTACTGCCTTTGCGCTTCCAATTCCTTTAAATTGACAGAGTTGCCCAATGCTTAATTTTCCCAATTGGTTGAGATTGTTTTCAGACTGCGCAAGAATTCTTTTCGACAGCTCAACAGCCGACTCGTTCTTACTACCAGAACCAATGAGAATTGCCAGTAATTCTGAATCGCTTAAGGCCAGACGTCCCTTTGATAAAAGTTTCTCCCTTGGACGATCATCTTCAGCCCATGTTTTAATACTTTTTAATGAATTTTCGCTCATACTCTAAAATATATCAATATGAGCTAATAGTAGCATTAGATAAGTTCTTTTAATGATTCCAAATCCAAGCCACCATAATTACCGCTGCTCATCATTAGCAATACAGCGTTATCAAAACCTAAATTTTTCAGATCAGCCTCAAAATTTTCAGGGCTTGTATATACTTTCAATCCTTGCTTTTGAAAAGCTTGTTCAATCTGATCTTCAGAAACATCATCTAGTTTTTTTATCGCGACCGCATCAGGAGAATAGAAAACAAGTGCTTCATCAGCCTTTTCTAAAGTATTTCTATATTCCTTCAAAAAATCTGCATTTAAGCTTGAATAAGTATGTAACTCCAGGCAGGCAATCAATTTCCTTTTTGGATACTGTTCTTTAACTGCGGCAGTAGTAGCAGCAACCTTGGATGGACTATGTGCGAAATCTTTAAAGATAACTCCATTGGAAGTTTCAGCAACTTTTTCCAGTCTTTTCGAAGCACCTTTAAAAGTGGCGATCGCTTCATAAAAATCATCCTCATCAATACCCATATGCTGGCAGATCCATTTTGATCCTGCAAGATTATTCATATTATGCTTACCAAATATCTCCAGCGGCAATTCACCTTCCGGGGCATCCAGTATCGTAGTATTATCTTCTGTATGATAATCTGGAGTATGATATGGATGTTTTCTAATTGGGTTTTCCGTAGTCTCTGCAAGTTTCTTTACCGTTTGATCCTCCTCGTTATAAACCAGTATTCCGCCGTTAACGATAGAATTGATGAAGATTTTAAATTGCTCTACATAATTTTCATACGTTGGGAATACATTTATATGATCCCATGCTATCCCACTCAGCAAGGCGATATTTGGTTGATAAAGATGAAATTTTGGACGTCTATCGATTGCAGAACTTAGGTATTCATCTCCTTCAATAACAATAAAATCATTCTCCTGGGTCAAATGAACAGGATTGTCCAGACCTTCTAGAGTTGCACCCACCATATAGTCAATATCCCTATCATGATAATTCATCACATGCAGGATCATTGAGGTGATACTAGTTTTACCATGTGAGCCACCTATAACTACCCGGGTCTTATTCTTTGATTGTTCGAATATAAATTCGGGATAACTGTATATCCTAATACCCAGCTCCTTCGCCTTCGCTAACTCTGGATTATCTTCCCGTGCGTGCATTCCTAAGATAACAGCATCGAGATTTGAAGTTATTTTCGAAGCATCCCATCCCATTTTCTGCGGAAGTATATTTTCTTTGTTAAGACGAGATCTGGAAGGTTCAAAGATAGCGTCATCACTGCCAGTAATATGGTACCCTTTTCGCTGAAGTGCGATTGCAAGACTATGCATTGCACTACCACCGATGGCTATAAAATGTATATTCATGGAAAAGATTTGTACAAATATAAAAGTAATATGAGGGCTAAATATTACATTCTCTGAATTTTCTGCTTTTCGATAAGCGCTTTATCGAAGTCCGGTGCAATCTCCAATGATTTTCTGATATAGCTCAAAGCTACTTCCTGATTTTGATTTAATCTCTCGATCTGAGCCCATCTATAGTAAGCCCATGATGGATCTTTTATGTCTTTATAACCATAGTTTTCGATATAACGTTTAATAAGACCTTGGCCATAGTCCAACTCAATCGAATAAATTGCCGAAACTTCGGCAAGTTCATAATTGAGATAATTGCGAG
Source organism: uncultured Christiangramia sp. (assembly GCF_913046405.1). Classification (GTDB taxonomy): domain Bacteria; phylum Bacteroidota; class Bacteroidia; order Flavobacteriales; family Flavobacteriaceae; genus Christiangramia; species Christiangramia marina. The sequence goes on along the minus strand of NZ_CAJWRQ010000005.1, from coordinate 39,674 downwards.
TAATTAACTCAGGCTTTCTTCTAGAAAGCTTAATCGCCGCTTCGTATTTTGTCTCCGCAAGCTTTTGGTAGTCCAAGAATTTATAGATGTAAGCGTCTGCTAAAAGACCATCCAATTCATTTATTCTATGAAGTTCTGATGCGTAGCTCTCTGCCATTGTTTGGCTTCCTCCTACAAATCCTGGAATCTGCATATAGAGTTCTACCAGCGCACGCCTTGACTCAGAGTGGTTTGGATCCAGCTCAGCAGCTTTTAATAAATGTTTTTTAACATCACCAATAAGCATGGCTGCCTGAAACTTTGACCCATAATAGGCTTTCATCCCCATTGCTCCGCCTAATTTGAAATTATAATTACTATCGTTTGGCTTCGCTTTTACAAGTTGCTCATACTTAGAGATCGCCATATCCCAACTTTTTCTGAAGCTATAAATATCACCTAGTAACTCAATCGCTTTAAGTTCAGAATCATTTTGAAGAAGCAATGTTTCAGCCGCTTTATCATCTCCAGAGTTTAGTAACTTTTCTGCCTTGGAAATGTCATTTTGTGAATTCCCGATAGCGGTAAAAAGTCCGCAGATGAATAGAAAGATTTTAAATTTTGTTAACATAAATTAAATTTTCTTAAATTTAGATCGCCCAAACTATTGAAGTTCAGTATTAAAACTATACAATTGTTATAATTAAGATGTTTCCTAATTTAACTACCCATATTAAAAATAATTTTAATATTTGTGCAAACTTAATTTAAGTTTAAACCTAATACTAATTTTGAATTTAACACCTAGCCTATGCAAAATTTTACCATGAGGTTCAAGGGTAAAATGTTTTACCTTTTTATCTTAACCCTAATTCTGGCAGGCATGTCGTCCGCGTATGGACAACAATGCCCTGTTGTAAACAATCCCAACCAGGAGTTCTGCTATTTAGATACTGTTGGTGATTTAGAAGCTACACCTGCAGCTGGTAAAACATTGAGATTCTACCGTACTTCTACTTCTACAAATCCTATTCCAAATTCGGAAATACTTGAATCAAGAATTTATTATGCAGGAAATGAGGATGGCTCATGTACTAATAGACCGCAAATCAACGTAACAGTTGATGATCTTGGAGCTCCAGTTTCTTCCTTTGGGAATTTCTTCGAACCATGTGTTTATTCTACAGGTTCAGTCACCACAGTTGGGGATTTAAAGGAATTAATAACTCCAGCAGACCCTTCATTCGATCTTAATGTCTATGCCAATGAATTTGGTAATGCAAACGATGAATTGTCTGATGCTACTGCACTTATTGCTGGCGAAAATTATTTCATTGGACAGGATGATCCAAGTGACGCTGATTGCAGATTTTCCAGCCGTATCGCGATTGAATTCAATCCTGTGAATGCTTTTGCTCCGAATGCCGCTGCAAATCAGGTATTTTGCGAAAGTGACGACCCAAGGGTAAGTGATCTTGAAGCTAGCGCTACAAGTCCCGATACTCAAGCCTTTAGATGGTATAGCACAAGAACTTCTCAACCACCTTTGGCCAATGCTACGCGGTTGATCGATGGAGAAACGTATTATGTAAGCCAGATTGTGAATAGAACTAACTCTACTCAACCTCCATGTGAAAGCACAAACAGGAGAGCAGTGACTGTGACTATTATACCTTCTGATGCAGGACCAGACAACCTGGATGAATCAACTTGTAAAGCCAATGCAGATGAAGCTTTTAGCTCTACAGAGAACTTAAGAACTCTGTTTTTAGGATTATTGGAGAACAACTTCGATTCAGACACAGATAATGATGTACCAACGAATGGAACTTTTTCAGATAGTAGTCTAAGTGAACTTGTAGCTGCATACAGTGGTCCAGGAACTTACTCAACTACCTACAGTGTAGAATTTACCGAGGATTGTACAGATGATGTTGATTTGGCAATTACTGTAGTAGAAAACCCAGAAGCTGGTGATAATACCGAATTATCTTATTGCCAAAGCGATCTTGCAGCACTTATAGGACAAATCGCTGCAAATCCTTCTTCAGCTGAAGATACATTTGCAGATCTTATTGCTGGCGCAGATGCTGGGGGAACTTTCTCCCCAGAACTTGGAACAATTGCTACTCAATATTTGAACGATGTAGCTACCAATAATTTTCCGGCTTCTTATTCTGTAACTTATACGGTTACTGCCGGAACCACAGATGATTCAGATTGTTCAGATTCTTCTACTCTTACTTTAAACGTTTTGGCTGATCCAGATGCAGGAACAGACAATTCTGAAACCTTATGTGAAAATGAGGTGGAGGATAGAAATATTTTTGATTCCAATGCTAACTTGAGAGCTTACTATCTTGATATTCTAGGTACTGAAGATGACAGAGGTAGTTTCTCACCAAATCTAACCAGCATTAGAAATGTTTATAATGATGGTGTATCTGCACCTTCTGAAGATTTTACAGTAACGTATACGGTTGATACCGGAGCTTGTGAACCAGTAAGTTCTACCGCCACCCTTACGGTAAATGCTGCTGTTGTAGCAGATGCCGGTGACGGGACAGATTCAAGTTTCTGCACCACAGATTCGGCATTCAATTTACAGACTCTAATTAGTGGTGGAAATCCTAATGGCGTATTTAGCGTAAACGGAACTGATTCAACAGATGGTAATTTTGATCCATCCAATGGTGCTGGAGAATTCACAATAGTTTATACCGTATCACCTGAAACGGCATGTGTGAGTACTACAGATACTGAAAGCTTTACTATTACAGTTCAGGAAGCTCCAGATGCAGGAGGTAACGCTACTGCAAGCTTCTGTGAAACTGATGATGAAGTTATGACTGCTTTCGCTAATGAAGATTCTCTCGAAGCTTACTTATTAGGTTTATTAGGAACAGATGATGAAAGCGGAAACTTTAGCCCTTCAGCTACTGAACTTATTTCTAATTACAACGATGGAATAGCTGGAGCTGAAGATTTCAGTACAACTTATACCATAGCTGCAACTGCAGACTGTGATGCTGTATCTTCAAGCGCGACAATTACAATCAACGAGGCTGTAGATGCAGAAGCAGGAACGATAGCAAATGTAGATGGAGTTTGCTCCAATGACGATGCGATCAATCTTTCTACCTTATTAGGTACAGATAGCATCACTGGCGGAACTTTTTCAAGTGACGATACTGCTATTACGAATGGCACATTTGATCCATCTTTAGCAGGTGCTGGAGAGTTCACTATTACTTATACAGTTGGTGAAGACGATGCATGCGTTACAGGTTCAGATTTTGTAGATTTCACTATCTCAGTAGATCAGGCTCCGAATGCTGGACCTGGAGGAGATTTTGTTTTCTGTCAGGCTGAGTTCACGGCATTAGCTGCGCAAATTGCTGCCAATCCAAGTGGACAGGGTGAAGAATTACTGAACGAATTTGATCCAACTATTGCCAGAGGTGGTACTTTCACAGATAACAACCTTGGTGAACTGTTAGCTCAGTATGCCGCTACCACTAGCTTTCCTGCGACTTTTACGACAACATATACTGTAAGCAGTGGTACATGTACAAGTTCTGCAGATTATACAGTAACTATCAATCCTAATGAAGACGCAGATGCAGGTGATGATCAAACATTAACCTTTTGTACATCTGATGGACTAGTAGATCTTACTGATTCTATTGGATCAGGGACTTTCTCTAGTGATGATTTAACTATTACCGATGGATCTACATTCGATGCTAATGCAACAGGCGCTGGTACTTATTCAGCAACCTATACTGTAGATGCATCTACAGACCCATGTGTTACTGGAACTGACAGTTCTATAATCACTGTGATTGTAGTAGCGAGCTTTGAATTAGGAGAAGATGCAACTGCAATCGTTTGCGAGAATAACGTTGATGCTGCTTTCTTTACTGAAGCAAACCTGACTACGGAATTCAATAATTTATTACCAGACGACGCTCCATCGGGATCATTTTCACCAAGCATTACTGAATTAGCAGCAATGTACACTGGAGGAATGACAACAGGTGATTTCACTACTACCTATACTATAGGAACCACTGATTGTAAAGATTCGGTTCAATTAACCATTACTGTTAGGGAAAATATTGAAGCAGAATTAGAAGAGGTTTCTAATCCAGCTCCTATATGCCAGAATGCAGGTATTCAGGATCTAACAAGTTTCCTAGAAGATAATCCAGAATTTGGAGTCTTTGAAGGATATGAAGATGGAACATTTGATCCATCAATGATGGCCGCCGGAGATTATACAATTACATATACTCTAAGTGAAGATTCTTCAGATTGCGTATCTGGAACAGATTCAATTTCATTTACGATCACAGTTCTTGACTCTGCACTTGCAGGTGAAGATTTTGACTTAACTGTTTGCACAAACGCAGGTGTACAGAACCTATTTGATGTTCTGGATGGTGAGTTTACAGATAGTGACGGGACATTCACATTAGATGGAAGTGTTATCACAGATGGTCTAATGGATCCGGCAGACTTTATGGCTGGAACTTATATGATCACTTATACAGTTGATGCTGAAAATGATTGCGGGAATGATTCTGCAATGATTAGTGTAACCGTGAATGACTCTCCAGATGCCGGAGATAATATGGCTGTTGCTGTATGTCAGAATGATGACGTAGTGGATCTTTTCACTCTTCTGTCTGGTGATACAGATATGACTGGTTCATTTACCCTTGATGGGAATATTATTACTGATGGATTGATGAACCCTGCAAATTTTGACGCTGGAGATTATTCTGTTACTTATACTTTAGAGAATGAGAACTGCGTAGACACGGCAACCTTTACAATTACTGTACAGGACGCTGCTTTTGCAGGAATGGATATGGACATTGCAGTTTGTCAAAACGATGGTGTACAGAATCTGTTTGATTTCTTATCAGTTGATGCTGATACAAATGGTGAGTTCACTCTTGAAGATGGTACTGTTGTTACAGATGGAATGATGGATCCTTCAGCTTTTGATGCAGGAACTTACACTGTAACTTATACTGTAGCTGCAATCAATGATTGTGGAGATGCTAGTGCTGAGTTTACAATTACTGTTCAGCAAGTAGGAGACGCTCCTGTAGTTGGTGATGCAACTTTCTGTGCGGTACTTGATCCAACAGGTGCAGATCTAACAGCAGGCAGTGAAGATCTAACTTTCTATACTGATGCTGATCTTACGATGATGGTTGCTGAAGATGCTCCTTTAACTGAAGGAACTTACTATGTGACTCAACGAGGAGATGCAGGTTGTGAATCTGCAGCTACAACGTTCGAAGTAAGCATTACAGATCCTGGAACTCCAACGATCGAAGATGCAAATCAAACTTTCTGCCAGTTCGACGATCCAACGATCGCAGACCTGAATGATGCAATAGACCAGACTTCAAATGTAACCTGGTATGCAAGTGCAGATAGTACTGATCCATTAAGCACTGGAACAGCACTTCAGGATGGAGTAACATATTTCGCTTCATTATACGACCCGGCATCAGATTGTGATAGCTCAGAAAGACTTGCTGTGAACGTTAGCCTGGAATGTGATTTCTTCATACCAGAAGGTATTTCACCAAACGGTGATCAATTAAACGATGATTTCGAGATTAGATATATCGAAGATTTCTATCCTAACTATACTATTGAGATCTACAACAGATGGGGTGACTCAGTTTACAAGGGGAATGCAAATACTCCAAACTGGGATGGTACCAGCAATCAAGGTTCATTCGGTGACGGTTTGTTACCAGTAGGAGTTTACTTCTATTACCTGGACTTCAAAGATGGTAGCACTGAGCCAAGAAGAGGAAAAGTATACTTAAGTAGATAATTAGGATAAACAAGAACAAGAGATGAAAAAAATAATCACAAAATATTTATTATTCGCAGGCATTATCCTTTTCTCTATAAAGGGTATGGCTCAGCAAGATCCACTATTCACTCAGTACATGTACAATATGAGTGTAGTGAATCCTGCATATGCGACAGACGATCCAGGCATGTTAAACCTGGGTGCGATTTACAGAATGCAATGGACAGATGTTGATGGTGCACCACGCACCCTCAACTTCTTTGCCCACACTCCGGTAAGCGAACGTGTTGAACTTGGACTAACTGTAGTTCATGACGAGATTGGTGATGTTGAGAAAACAAATAACATCACTGCAGATTTCGCATACGTGATCCCAACCGGTGATAACACAAAGTTATCTTTCGGTGCAAAGGCAGGTCTAACAACATTTGACGCAAACCTTGCAGGCTTAAGTGTAAATGATCCAGGTGATGCAGCATTCCAAAACATCAGCGAAGTATTTCCTGTGTTTGGGGTTGGAGCTTTCTGGTTTGGTGACAAGCACTACTTAGGTGTTTCTGCACCTAACTTATTAACGGCAGATCATCTTGATGACAGCCAGTTACTAAGAGATAAAGGTTCAGAAGAGATCCATTACTACCTTACCGGTGGTTATGTGTTTGACATTACTGAAAACTTTAAACTAAAGCCTTCTACTATGGTTAGAGGCGTTGAAGGATCTCCACTATCTGTTGATGTAAATGCGAACGCATTGCTTTATGACAGATTTGAAGCAGGTGTTGGTTATAGATTCGATAAGTCTGTTACAGGCTTGGTAAACTTTCAGGTTACTCCGGGATTAAGAATTGGGTACGCATATGATTACCCAACTTATGATCTGAGCGACGATGGTTCTCATGAGATCATGCTATTGTTTGATCTGGACCTATTCGGACTTAAGAAAGGATATGACAAATCACCAAGATTCTTCTAAAACCAGACTAAGATGAAAAATATATATAGTACACTTTTAATTTTATTCGTGAGCATTACAGCTTTCAGTCAAAAGTCTGACATTAGAGACGGAAACAAGTTTTTCGCCAATGCAGCTTATATCGATGCAGCTGATGCTTATGAAAACGTAAATGAGAAATCTCAGGAGATTCTTCAGAATCTTGGAGACTCTTACTTCTATACTAATCAGATGCAGAATGCAGCTGAAGTATATGAGATGTTATTTTTAAGACATTCCGGTGCTGTTGCACCGGAGTATCAATTCCGTTATGCTCACGCATTGATGGCTCAGGGCAATTATGTAAAAGCCGATGAGCTAATGAATGAGTTATCTGGAAATGACTGGAATCATGAAGAATTCAAGAATACTCTTGACACTGTAGTTCCTCATAAATTCAAGTACGATCAGATCATGAACAACGCTTCATCATCAGATTTCGGAATTGGATTCTATGGTGATCGTGTAGCTTTTGCATCGACAAGAAACCAGGAACGTCCTATCTATCCATGGAATAAAATGCCAGCATTGGATCTTTACAGTGCACAAATGGATGATGATGGTGAGATGAAAGACATAGTTCTTTTTTCAGATGTTATCAATACAGATGAGCATGAGAGTTCAGCAACATTCAGCAAGGATGGAAACACTATCTATTTTGACAGAACGAATGAAGATCGTGTGAAAAATGAGAATGATGTTCGTGTAGCTCACATTAGTATTTACCGTGCCGAGATGGTCGATGGCGAGTGGACGAACGTGGAAAAACTTCCTTTCAGCAGTGAAGACTACTCCGTAGAACATCCAAGTTTAAGCGCAGATGGATCGAAGTTATACTTTGCCAGCGACATGCCTGGAGGAAGTGGATCTTTTGATATCTACATGGTAGACATCAATGAAGATGGAACCTTCGGAACGCCTCAAAATCTTGGAGCTGGAGTCAACACTGCTCATAGAGAACAATTCCCATTTATCAGTGAAGATGATGTTTTATACTTTACTTCAGATGGACACCAGGGATTTGGTAACCTTGATATCTACAGAACTGAAGGAGACTTCAGTGAAGTAGAAAACCTTGGATCTTCCATTAACAGTGGTAACGATGATTTCGCATATGTTGTGAAAGAGAGTGATGAAACTGGATATTTTGCCTCAAATAGAAGAGGAACAGATAATCTATATCAATTCACCCGTGAAGAGAATGAGATCGTCGAAGCTCCTACTGAAGTTGACCCAACAAGTGGTCAGGATCTTATCCCGATCGATGGCAGCAAAATCTATTTCGACTTTGACAAAGCAACGATCAAGAAAGAGTCTGAAGTTGTTCTGGATTCAGTAGTAACTTACATGAATGATTATCCAAATATCAAAGTGAAAGTTGAGTCTCATGCAGATGCTAGAGGTTCAGACAGCTACAACATGGCATTATCTAAAAGAAGAGCAGCTTCTACAGTAGACTACCTTGTTAAGAAGGGAATTGACAGAAGCAGACTAACTTCTGAAGGTTATGGTGAAACACGTCCAGTAAATGACTGTACTCAACCAACCGGATGTACTAATGCAGAATATGCTAAGAACAGAAGAAGTGCATTTGTAGTATCAAACAGAAAATCTGAAAGTCAGTCGATGACAGAAGATGATTCTGAAGATTCCATGGATGACGATATGATTGAAGACAACGAGAACTAGTTTCAACCTTGTACTAACTAACCAATCAAAATGGAAAGCCCCATGCAATTGCATGGGGCTTTTTTATTAGTATAATTGAAGCTGACTATTCCTGTGGCGGATAGCCTTCTAAAGCTTTCTCAACTATTTTATCAAAAGTTTTTTGACGTTTTTCTGGATCAGCGTTTGCATCAAAGCTACTCTCTACTACCGCCTGCCAAACCAAAGCATCTTTCTCTATGTCTATAAAATCAAATGTTAGCTTCATGTAGGTATCCATTTTTCCAATAGGAATACCTCCGCTCACTCCTACTCCAACATTGCCTCCACCTCCACCAAGGCCAAGACCAACTCTGCTACGATTATCTCTTTCGTACTCCTGCGTATATACATTTACCTGAAGTCCGGCCGTCTCAGATCTACTGAAGCCCTTTTCCTGCATCTTAGAGTTTACAGCATTTAACAGCCTTCCCTGATCTAACTGATTGAGTCCTGTTTGTAAATCGGAATAAATTGAATAAGAATTGTATTGATCGAACTGAACCGTTTGATCGTAATCGTAGACTGCCCGTGGTGTATTACAGGCAGCCATAAATAATAATAATAAAGTAGATATTTTTAGAATTTTCATAACCGGTTTTTTCTAAAAATAGCCAAAACCGGCCGGAGCAAACACCTGTTTAACAGGATTTAAACACGCTTAATTAAGCATTTGCCATAGTTTGTCCTTCAATTCCTGTAAGCCTTTCTGGGCTACGGAAGATATAAACAGGTAAGGAAAGTCCAGTTCTTTATCTAATTGTGTCTTCATTTCCGCTTTAAGTTCTTCGTCTAAAAGATCACTTTTTGAAATCGCGATTAGCCTGTCCTTATCCATTAATTCAGGATTGTATCGACGCAGTTCATCAACAAGAATATCGTACTGGGCTTTAATATCCTTTGCATCTGAAGGAATGAGGAATAGCAGTGTTGAGTTACGCTCAATATGTCTTAAGAATCGATGCCCCAGTCCTCTACCTTCGGCTGCTCCTTCAATGATCCCAGGAATATCTGCAACCACGAAAGTTTGAAAATCGCGATACTGAACGATCCCTAAATTTGGCTTTAGGGTGGTAAATTCATAATTGGCGATCTTTGGCTTGGCGGCTGTAATTACGGAAAGTAATGTTGATTTTCCTGCGTTGGGAAATCCAACCAGTCCAACATCAGCAAGAACTTTCAGCTCCAGAGTAATGTCTACCTGCTGTCCATCAATTCCTGGCTGGGCATATCTTGGAGTCTGGTTCGTGGAACTTTTAAAATGCCAGTTCCCTAATCCACCTTTACCACCTTCAGCAACAATAAATTCCTGACCATCTTCAGTAATCTCCTTAATGATCTCGTTGGTTTCAGTATCCCTGATTACAGTACCTAAAGGCACATCGATATACTCATCTTCACCCTGAGCTCCAGAACTTCTTTGTTTACTACCATTGCCACCATGTTCTGCCTTTACATGACGCTTAAACTTGAGATGGAATAATGTCCATAGGTTTTCATTACCTCTCACGATCACGTGTCCACCTCGACCACCATCACCCCCATCGGGACCACCTTTGGTTATATATTTTTCCCTATGCAGGTGTGCAGACCCTTTCCCTCCTTTTCCGGAGAATACATGGATCTTCACGTAATCAACAAAATTCCCTTCAGTCATATCTTATTTCATTAAATCATCGATCACAGAGCTCAGTCTGGCAGTAATTTCTTCAATGCTACCTTCTCCATTAACTCCGTAATACTTATTTTGCTTCTGGTAGAAATTCTTTAAAATGGCAGTTTCAGAATAATAAACCTTGATACGATTGCGAATAACACGCTCATCAGCGTCATCTGGTCTACCTGAAGTTTTACCTCTTTCCAGCAATCTTTCAACAAGTATCTCATCCTCAACTTCCAGAGCGATCATGGCATTTACTTCAGTACCTTTCGCTTCCAGAGATTCACTTAATGCTTCAGCCTGGGCTTCAGTTCTTGGAAATCCGTCAAAAATAAATCCATTAGCACCTTCATTTTTTTCAACTTCAGCATTCAGCATATTGATGGTAACCTCATCTGGAACGAGTTGTCCCTTATCAATAAACGATTTTGCGCTGAGCCCAAGTTCTGTCTGATTCTTGATATTATACCGGAATACATCTCCTGTAGAAATATGTATAAGATCGTACTTTTCCTTTAAAATGGTTGCCTGAGTTCCCTTGCCTGCACCCGGAGGGCCAAACAGCACTAAATTTGTCATTTTGCTTTCTTTGCGTTTATATACTTGAGTTAGGTTCCTGCCCAGACCGTTGTAGTCAAGACCGTAACCAACAATAAATTTATTAGGTATCTCCATCCCGATAATTTGTACCGGAACATCTTTTTTGTAAGCTGAAGGTTTAAAGAACAGTGTTGCCACCTGGTAATTAGCTACACCAGCCTCAGTTAAAATTCTATCCACCTCAACGAGCGTATTACCGGTATCTACAATATCTTCCAGAAGAACAACTTCCCTACCTGCAAGTTCCTGTCCTAAACCCAATAAAGTTTTAACTTCCCCGGTTGTTTTGGTGCCTTCATAAGAACCCATTTTCACGAAACTTATCTCGCAGTCACTCTCAAATCGTTTGATCACTTCGGAAGCAAACATAAAAGAGCCGTTCAGGATCCCGATAAATATAGGTTTTCTGCCTGTATATTCGTCATTCAATCGTTTAGCAATATTATCAATGGCTTTCGTAATTTCCTCCTCAGAGATATAAGGTTCGAATTCCAGATCGTGTAGCTTTATCAAAATTCAGCAATTTTAAGTGGCAAAGATAAGGAATCTATACAAGCCGGCCTTCCCGAATTCTTGCTGAATAAATATGGCAGGAATCAGGAATAACTTATTTTTGCGAAAAGCCGAATTAACTTATGGTAAATTATTTCTCATCAGACTTTAAACTGGGAATTCTAGGTGGTGGCCAGCTTGGCAAAATGATGCTTTATGAGACCCGAAAGTACGATATCCAGACACTTGTGCTGGATCCAAGCCCAGAGGCTCCTTCAAGAATTTCCTGCGACTATTTTGAGCATGGAGATCTAATGGATTATGAAACTGTGCTTCAATTTGGTAGAAAAGCAGATGTATTAACTTTTGAAATTGAAAGTATCAATATAGAAGCTTTAAGACAGCTGGAAAGCGAAGGCGTTAAAACATATCCTTCCGCAGCAACACTCGAGAAGATTCAGAATAAGGCGGTACAAAAAGAATTTTACGAAAAACACAATTTACCGACTGCAGCTTTCAAAAGATTTCCAAATCTGAAACTTTTAAAATCAGACGTCAACGAACAGAAAGTAAGTTTACCTTTCGTCTGGAAAAGTGCTACCGGTGGTTATGATGGAAAAGGAGTATCGGTTATAAGAACGGAAGCTGATCTCGCCAATCTTCCCGATGCAGAATGTATTGCTGAAAACCTGGTGCCTTTCAAAAATGAACTGGCGGTTATCGTGGCACGGAATCCTTCAGGTGAAGTTCGCACTTATCCTGTTGTGGAGATGGAATTTCATCCCACGGCAAACCAGGTAGAATATGTCATCTGTCCAGCGCGTATCGATAATAATGTAGCTGAAAAGGCAAGGAAACTAGCTGAAAATGTTTCCGAAGCATTTGAACACGTAGGGTTACTCGCGGTTGAAATGTTTCAGACTGAAGACGATAAAATTTTGATCAATGAAGTAGCTCCAAGACCTCACAATAGTGGTCATTATAGCATTGAAGCTTCCTACACCAACCAGTTCGAACAGCAAATTAGAGCAATTCTGGACTTGCCTTTAGGTAAAACCGATAGTAAACTTGGAGGGATCATGGTAAATCTGGTAGGTGATGAAAATCACGAAGGAGAGGTTCTATATAAAAATATCGAGAGGATCATGGGTATGGAAGGAGTTACTCCGCATATCTATGGTAAAAAGATCACCAGGCCTTTTAGAAAAATGGGTCATGTAACCATCGTAAATAAAGATCTGGGCGAAGCTAGAAAGATCGCTGAAAAGGTAAAGAATAGTATTCAAGTTATTAGTAAAAAATAGTAAAATGGGAAAAGTAGCTGTGATCATGGGTAGTACCAGTGATATGCCTGTAATGCGGGAAGCAATCGACATACTGGAAGGATTTGATATACCGGTGGAAGTAGATATCGTTTCCGCTCATCGTACCCCAGAGAAACTATTCGATTTTAGTAAAAATGCGCACGAAAGAAATATCAAAGTTATTATCGCAGGTGCCGGCGGTGCAGCTCACCTTCCAGGGATGGTAGCTTCCATGTCCCCATTGCCAGTGATTGGAGTTCCAGTAAAATCAAGAAACTCTATAGATGGATGGGATTCAGTATTATCAATTCTGCAAATGCCTGGCGGCGTTCCTGTCGCGACAGTTGCACTCGATGGCGCTAAGAATGCAGGTATCCTGGCAGCGCAAATAATAGGCACGGCAGATAAGTGCATCATGGACAAAATTCTTGTTTACAAAGAAGGTCTTAAACAAAAGGTGATCGAAGGCGCGAAAAGCGTTCAGAAAAAGAGATAAAAAAAGGGATCACAAAGTGATCCCTAAGCAGTAAACCTTTAACCCGTTATTATTTATTAACCATTCTAAATTTTAACCAGAACTTGTTATACTACTGTATCGTTATAAGTTGATCTTTAATCGATTAAAAGGCTAAAATAGAAATTTTAATTAGATCTTTTGCAATAACGTTCATATAATATTGCAAAAGCGTTAAACTTACATTCATGAGCTCTCAAAATATATTACTGGAAGATTTCAATCAAGCTCCTTTTTCAAGCATAAAAACTTCAGATTACAAACCTGCCATTATAAAGGCTATAGAACTTGCCCAAAATGATATTGAGGTGATCACCTCCAGTAAACGAGAACCAAGCTTCGAAAATACTATCGAAGCATTAGAGTTTTCGGGAAAAAAACTTGATCGGGTTACCAGCATTTTCTTCAATATAAATTCTGCGGAAACCAATGAAGAAATTCAGAAGATCGCCCAGGATATTTCTCCTTTACTTTCAGAATTCAAGAATGATGTTATTCTGAACAATGCGCTCTTTAAAAGAGTCAAAAAGGTTTACGATCAAAGAAAATCACTGGACCTCAACAAGGAGCAAACCACCTTACTTGACCAGAAGTATAAGGCTTTTACTCGTAATGGCGCCAACCTGGCTAGCGAAGATCAACAGGCCTTACGTGAGATCGACAAGAAATTATCTAAGCTAAAATTGCAGTTTGGTGAAAATGTTTTAGCTGAAACCAATAAATATGAGCTGGTTGTTACTGAAGAATCCCGTTTAGGTGGATTGCCTGAAAGTTTCAAAGAAGAAGCCAGGAATATTGCAAAATCCAAAGATACTGAAGGCTGGATCTTCAGTCTGGAATACCCAAGTTACATTCCATTCATGAAATACGCCAATGACAGGGAATTGCGAAAGGAACTTTCTCTCGCATTTGGATCGAGAGCTTTTAAAGGTGATGAACTTGATAACCAGCAAAATGTTCTTGATATCGCAAAACTGCGATATGAAAGAGCAAAACTTCTCGGTTATAATTCCCATGCTCACTTTGTTCTTGAAGAACGTATGGCAGAAACCCCGCATAAAGTAGAGTCTTTTCTCGAGGAAATGCTGGAAAAAGCAAGACCTGCAGCAGAACGAGAGTTTAACCAATTAGAAAACTTCGCTAAAGAGCTTGACCAGATCGATACCCTCCAAAAATGGGATTCAGCTTATTATGCTGAAATATTGAAACAGAAATTATTTGATCTGGATGACGAAAAGCTGAAACCATACTTCCAGTTAGAAAAAGTGATCGATGGTGCGTTTACCATCGCAGGGAAACTTTACGGACTCAAATTCGAACAAACAACTGATGTTGATGTATATCACCAGGATGTTAGAACCTACAATGTCACCGATACTTTAGGGAATGATATTGCTCTTTTCTATGCCGACTTTCATCCCCGCCCAGGAAAAAGAGATGGTGCATGGATGACGATTTACAAACAGCAGTCGATAGAGAATGGGCAGAATGAGAGACCCCATATATCTATAGTATGCAATTTCACTAAACCAACAGAGAAGCAACCTTCATTACTAACCTTCAATGAATTAACAACTTTGTTCCATGAATTTGGTCATGCACTGCACGGTATGCTCGCAAATACAACTTACCCAAGTCTTTCTGGTGCCAATGTATACTGGGATTTTGTAGAACTACCAAGCCAGGTTCTTGAAAACTGGTGTTATGAGGAGGAAGCTTTGCAACTCTTTGCAAAACATTATAAAACCGGTGAGGCCATTCCTCAGGAATATATTACTAAGATCAAGGAATCTTCCAACTTTCTGGAAGGTATGGCAACCATGAGACAGTTAAGCTTTGGAATGTTAGATCTTAGCTGGCACGCGCAGGACCCTTCGAATGTAAGTGATGTAAAGGCACATGAAACAGAAGCATTCGAATCTACCAAATTATTCCCGGATGTAGTCAGTAATTGTATGAGTACAGCATTTTCCCATATCTTCCAGGGTGGTTATTCTGCAGGATATTATTCTTACAAATGGGCAGAAGTACTGGATGCAGATGCATTTGAATATTTTACGGAAAACGGAATATTCAGCAAGGATGTCGCAGATAAATTTAAAGATAACATACTCTCGCAAGGTGGTACAGAGCATCCAATGGAACTGTACAAACGCTTCCGCGGAAAAGAACCAAAACCAGATGCTCTATTAAGAAGAGCTGGCTTAATAAGTAAATAAATAATTCTGAAAAGAATGGTAAAACCTGATTATAAAGCTACGGGATCGCCATTCTTTTCATATTTTTGAGTTGCAACCGTCACAAGCACACATGCCTTCAAACCAACTTGAACCAAATAAATGGGTAGACAGATATTCAGATTATCTGTTTAATTAT
The DNA here is from genome assembly GCF_913046405.1 of uncultured Christiangramia sp. GTDB lineage: Bacteria > Bacteroidota > Bacteroidia > Flavobacteriales > Flavobacteriaceae > Christiangramia > Christiangramia marina. The sequence continues at coordinate 24,203 of NZ_CAJWRQ010000005.1, read as the reverse complement.
ACGATCGTGCGTGTAAATGACCGTGAAGTCGCTAATGACCTTATTTCTGAAACCTTCCTGGCGGGCTTAAAATCTGCCAAAAACTTTAAAGGCGAAGCCAGCGAAAGAACCTGGCTCATTTCGATCCTGAAGCGAAAGATTATTGATCATTATCGGCGTAATAACTCCAGGAAAGGTCAGGCTGAAGTTAAGATCAATTATACTGGAGAAGATAGCGAAGGTGAATGGCTGGAAGAACAGGTTCCAGATCAATTTGTCCGTACCGCCGAGGATGACATGGAAAATAATGAACTTGGACTGGCAATTCTGGATTGTCTGGACTCTATCAACGAAAAACAAGCAGCAATTTTTAAGCGTAAAACTATAGATGGAGTTGATACGGAAGCGATTTGTAATGAATTTGATATCACGCCGTCTAATTTGTGGGTAATTATTCATCGCGCCAGAACTGCTCTGGCCGCGTGCATGGAAAAAAACTGGTTTTAATTATGAGTGAAAAAAGTAAATCTCTTTTTGTTGACTGTTCTGAAGCAGCTACCTGTTGCACGAAAGCACAGTACGATGAAGCCGGTTTTTTTGAAAAGATCAAGTTAACGATCCATCTTGCCTTCTGCAGAACATGCCGCACATTTTCCAGTAGAAATTCCAAACTCACCCATAAGCTGAAAGAAGCAAATCTGGAATGCTGTTCCGAAGAAAAAAAGAAAGAATGGCGTGAAAATATTAGTAAACTACAATCGGAAGAACATACTTCATAAATAATACAATACCCAGGTATATTATGGGAATCGACTCCACCACGAAAGAAGCATAATATTTAGCCTGCCGCTCTCTGCTCCTAAGCAGAAATACTCCAAGAATTACACAAACCAGAAATAAACTTAGAAAGCTATAACTGCGAAATTGCTGCTGAAATATTTCAATAAGACATATCAGTATCAATAAAATAACCCCAAAGATCCTTGTTTTCCTAATTCCAATTCTTTGCGGAATCGTTTCAAGAGAATGAGAATCATAAATTAGATCCCTTATTTCAAAGGGCAACGTAAGCACAACCACCATACAAAACCGCTGGAATAAATCTATAAGAGTTGATTGATTAAGCAGTTGCTGAGCATTGATCACGGGCAGTAAAACTGTAGTTCCCGCCCATACCATTGCAATGACAAATATTTTAATCCCGGCTAGACTTCTCAAATTCCTGCTGTTTCCAAAAACCGGTAATGCATACAAAAGTGTTAGTAAGCCTAGGATACCTGTTGCTAGCAGGACATTTACTGACAGTTGAACAGTAAAATAGATCAATGCAAGAAAACTTATAAAAGAAAATATTTGTATGATTCGCAGGTTTCCGGCAAGACTGGAATGATGCAGTTTCGCAATGCCAGCGTATTTGACAAAATTATATCCAGTGATCGTCGAGAAAAAAATAAAAGCCAGTAGACCTAGGCTTATTTGGAAGTTATTTTCGACTATACTTATCACCGCGAAACATACCACCGCAACAGCAACGTGAATACTGCTATTTATATATAAGTCAAAAGCCAGGCGAAGGTACCTCATCTTACGAAATTACATATTCTTTACTAGTTTTTGATCAGTCAAAAATCTTAACAACTGTACACCTCTAAACCACTTTAAATTAGCACGGAATTATGTACTTTTGCGCCACAAAAACACAACTTAATTTATTGATGAGAACAGATTCTTTCGCATTACGCCATATTGGTCCCAAAGCTGAAAATCTTCAGGAAATGCTGGACACGATTGGCGTTGATTCTATAGAGCAACTTATATACGAAACAATTCCTGATGATATCAGGCTGGAAAACCCACTTAATTTGCCAAAAGCAATGAGTGAGAACCAGTATGCAGAACATATCAAGAAGCTTTCAGAAAAGAATAAATTATATAAAACCTACATTGGTTTAGGATACCATCAAAGCATCCTGCCAGCGGTAATCCAGAGAAATATTCTGGAGAACCCGGGTTGGTACACTGCTTATACTCCTTACCAGGCAGAAATCGCTCAGGGTAGATTAGAAGCCCTTCTGAATTTCCAGACCATGGTAAGCGATCTTACCGGTATGGAGCTAGCGAACGCATCCTTATTAGATGAATCTACTGCTGCGGCTGAAGCAATGGCACTCTTATTCTCTGTTCGCGAAAGAGATCAGAAAAAAGCAAACGTCAATAAATTTTTCGTTTCTCAGCAAACATTACCGCAGACCATTTCTCTAATGGAAACGCGTGCTAATTTTCTTGGGATCGATATGGTTGTTGGAGATCATGAAGAATTTGATTTTTCTGATGAATACTTTGGAGCACTTGTGCAGTATCCTGGCAAATTCGGTCAGATCTTCGATTATAAAAAATTTGTCGAGAATTGTAAAGCAGCTAATATTAAAACCGCCTTTGCGGCAGATATACTTAGTCTGGTAATGCTTCAGGCTCCGGGAGAACTTGGAGTAGACGTGGTTGTTGGAACTACGCAGCGTTTTGGAATTCCGTTAGGATATGGAGGACCTCATGCAGCATTTTTCGCGACAAAAGAAGAATATAAAAGAAATCTTCCAGGACGCATTATTGGCCTTACAAAAGACGTAGACGGGAATAATGCCCTTAGAATGGCATTGCAAACCCGTGAACAACACATTAAAAGAGATAAAGCAACTTCCAATATTTGTACTGCACAGGTTCTTCTTGCGGTAATGGCAGGAATGTATGCAGTATATCATGGTCCACGCGGACTGGAGTACATCGCCGGGATTGTGCATGCGACAGCAGTTAGCCTGGAGGATAGTTTGAAGGAGCTTGGTTTCGAACAGCAGAATTCAGCATATTTCGATACGCTACATGTAAAGGTTGACGCTAAATCTTTGAAAACTATTGCTGAAAAGCACGAGATAAACTTTTTCTATCCCGATACTGAAAGCGCCTGTATTTCGATCAATGAGACCACTACTACAGACGATCTGAACGCGATCATTTCAGTTTTTGCTGAATTAAAAGATAAAGAGGCTACTGAAGTATCTGAGTTATCTTCAGAAATTAGGATTCCGGAGTCACTTCAACGTACTACTGAATTTTTAACTCACGAAGTATTCAATTTGTATCATTCAGAAACTGAATTGATGCGTTATATCAAAAAACTGGAGCGCAAAGATCTTTCATTGAACCACTCGATGATAAGTCTTGGATCCTGCACCATGAAATTGAATGCCGCTTCAGAAATGTTACCTTTAAGTAATCCACAATGGGGGAACTTGCACCCATTTGTTCCTGTAGACCAGGCTCAGGGTTATCAAACCATATTAAAAGAACTGGAAGACCAGTTAACTGAAATTACAGGATTTTCAGCAACCTCATTACAACCAAATTCCGGTGCTCAGGGCGAGTATGCTGGTTTAATGGTTATACGTGCGTACCACGAATCGAATGGAGACAGTCATAGAAATATTTGCCTGATCCCATCGTCTGCTCACGGTACAAATCCTGCTTCAGCAGTAATGGCCGGTATGAAAGTGATTGTCACCAAGGCCACTGAAAATGGAAATATAGACGTTGATGATCTACGTGAAAAAGCATTAAAACACAAGGACAATCTTGCTGCACTAATGGTTACCTATCCTTCTACGCACGGGGTATTTGAATCTGCTATTCGTGAAGTAACCAATATCATTCATGAAAATGGCGGTCAGGTTTATATGGACGGCGCTAACATGAACGCCCAGGTTGGACTTACCAATCCAGGTAAAATTGGTGCTGATGTTTGCCACCTTAACCTGCACAAAACTTTTGCCATTCCTCACGGAGGTGGTGGACCTGGAGTTGGTCCAATATGTGTAGCTGAGCAGTTGAAACCTTTCCTTCCTGGAAACCCGGTGATAAAAACAGGCGGGGATCAGGCGATTGGTGCAATTTCTTCAGCACCATGGGGTTCTGCACTCGTTTGCCTTATTTCTTACGGATACATCAAAATGCTTGGTACTGGAGGACTTCAAAAGGCAACGGAATATGCAATTTTGAATGCTAATTACATAAAGGAACGTTTAAACGGACATTATAAAACCCTTTATTCTGGAGAAAGAGGGCGTGCTGCACATGAGATGATCGTAGATTGCAGACCTTTCAAAGAAAAAGGGATTGAAGTGACAGATATCGCCAAACGTTTGATCGATTATGGGTTTCATGCTCCAACAGTATCATTCCCGGTAGCTGGAACTGTAATGATCGAACCAACCGAAAGTGAATCAAAACCTGAACTGGACAGATTCTGTGATGCGCTTATTTCTATTCGAAAAGAAATTGACGAAGCATCGGTAGATGAACCAAACAATGTGTTGAAGAATGCTCCGCATACCATACATATGCTTACCGCTAACGAATGGAATTTACCGTATACTCGTGAGAAAGCAGCATATCCACTAAGCCATTTACATGAAAATAAGTTCTGGCCAAGTGTACGACGTGTGGATGAAGCTTATGGAGACAGGAACCTTATGTGTACCTGCCCTCCTACTGAAGAATATGCCGAAGTATAAGCCAGATAGCACTTTAGAAATAAAAACCTGTCAACTGGCAGGTTTTTTTTCGACCAAAAAGTATTAAATTTTAAATGTAGCTTAAGGCTATTTAATTAAATTGTGAAATATTTATAATCTCAGAGTCAGATGAATTTTAAAATTACCGGTACTGGAAGTTACATACCCAATGTTGTCACAAGAAATGCTGACTTTGAGCAACATGAGTTCTTTAACCTCGACGGGAGTTCTTTTCCTCAGGACAATCCTACTACGATTCGCAAGTTCAAGGCTATTACTGGCATTGAAGAACGCAGGTATATTGAACCTGAAATGAATACTTCAGACATTGCAACTCTGGCTAGCAAAAAAGCTATAGAAGATGCTGGAATAGATCCTGAAACTCTTGATTATATAATAGTTGCTCATAATTATGGTGACGTTAAATCTAATACTGTTCAAAGCGACACCGTACCAAGTTTAGCTACCCGGGTAAAAGCAAAATTGAAGATCAGCAATCCTAAATGTGTAGGATACGACATCCTCTTTGGCTGTCCTGGCTGGATCGAAGGGATGGTGCAGGCAAATGCATTTATTAAGGCAGGCATCGCGAAACGCTGTCTGGTAATTGGTGCTGAGGCTTTATCCAGGGTTGTAGATAGTCACGATAGAGATAGCATGATCTTTTCTGATGGTGCCGGAGCAGCAATTTTAGAAGCTTCAGAAGAAACTGGAGGTATTCTTTCTCACGAGTCGGCAACATTCTCATTGCAGGAATCTGAATATATTTACTTCGGAAAATCTAATAATAGCAAATCTTCCGAAGATATTCGTTTTATAAAAATGAATGGTCGCAAGATCTATGAATTTGCACTGGTGAACGTACCAAAAGCGATGAAAACCTGTCTGGAGAATAGCGGGAAATCAATTGAAGATCTTAAAACTGTATTTATCCACCAGGCGAATGAGAAGATGGATGAAGCTATCATCAACAGGTTCTACAAATTGCATAACATGCAAGCACCTGAACATGTAATGCCTATGACCATCCACGAACTGGGAAATAGCAGTGTAGCCACCGTTCCAACGCTTCTGGACCTTGTACGCAAAGGTAAAATTGACCATCAAAAACTTGAGAAAGGTGACGTCGTAATGTTTGCCAGCGTTGGTGCAGGAATGAACATTAATGCGATCACTTACGAGGTATAATGTACGAACAAAGTTTCCCGGAAGAACGCTTTCATAAGACACTGGAATTTTTAGAAAATCATATTTCCAGAGAGGAACGAATTCTGGATCTGGGAGTTCCCAATCCGTTTTCAAAAATTATGGAAAAGGAGGGTTTTCAGGTAACTAATACCAGTGGGGAAGATCTGGACGATCACTTTGAGGCGGTCCAAACGAATTCTTATGATTGCGTTACGGCTTTCGAGATTTTCGAACATCTACTCGCTCCATACAATATTCTAAAAGAGATTAAAGCTCCAAAACTTGTAGTAAGCGTGCCATTAAAACTATGGTTTGCTCCCGCCTATCGTAGCAAAATAGATCCCTGGGACCGGCATTATCATGAGTTTGAAAAATGGCAGTTTGACTGGTTGCTGGAAAAAAGTGGCTGGCAAATAAAAGATAGTATTCAATGGGCACATCCAGTGAAGAAAGTTGGATTACGCCCTATTCTTCGGAAGTTTACTCCAAGGTACTATGCGGTCTATGCTGAAAGGATCTAATACTCTATCTTAGCTGCTTACTGAAATTCCCATTTCGTGAGAATCTATATTATCATCCCCGCACATAACGAGGCAAATATTATTGGCAGAACTCTACAGTCGCTTGCTGAGCAGTCGCTGAAACCGGCAAAAATAGTGGTTGTAGATGATAATTCTACAGATTCAACTTCAGAAATTGTAGAGGGTTTTGCTGAAAAATATGACTTTATAGATCTCGTTCAGAATCAATCTTCTGCAGAACATGCTCCTGGCAGTAAGGTAATCAACGCATTCTACCAAGGCTACTATCAGCTTGACGATGATTTCGATATCATTTGCAAATTTGACGCTGACCTTATTTTTCCAGAAAATTATCTGCAAAGGATCGTTGAGATATTTGAGTCGCAACCTGGTGTTGGAATGGCTGGAGGCTTTTGCAGTGTCCAGAGGAAGGACAAATGGATTCCCGAAAATCTTACAGGCAAAGATCATATTCGTGGCGCTTTAAAAGCTTACAGCAAACATTGTTTTATACAAATAGGGGAACTTAAACCTGCTATGGGCTGGGATACTGCAGATGAACTTCTGGCTAGATTCCACGGATGGAAAGTTGTGACTGATGAAAATCTTCTGGTCAAACATCTTCGTCCTACCGGGATGAATTATTTTGAACATTCTGGTCGTAAGCAAGGAGAGGCATTCTACAGACTTCGATATGGAGTTGCTCTAAGTATGATCGCTTCAGCTAAACTTGCTGCTCTAAAGATGAATCCCTTCGCTTTTTTACATTATCTATCTGGTTTTTTTAATGCCAGAAAGAAAAAACGACCTTTTCTCGTTTCCGAAGAAGAAGGCCGTTTTATAAGAAAGTTGCGTTGGGACGCTATTAAAGATAAGTTTCTTTAATTTACCTGTCCAGTACTTCTTTTAAAGGTTTTCCGGTACTAGCATTTGGAAAAGCAATTCCCAGCATCGCTGAAATAGTGGGTGCAATATCTCTAATGTACGTTTTCTCGTAAGTTTCACCTTTCTTAATTCCTTTTCCGTAGAAAAGAAGAGGCGCATGTGTATCGTAAGCGAAACCACTTCCATGAGTGGTTCCTTTATCAGGGTATACAATATAACCAGGATCTATCACAAATACCAGGTCTCCACTACGTTTCTGATTATATCCATTCTGGATAAGTTCTCCTATCTGGTTTGAAAACGCACCGATCTGAAGTTCATTCCTCGTGAATACTCTTGATATTTTCTCCTGTTTCAATAAAAAATGAGACATTTTAGAAGTCACTTCTTCCAAACTAAAATCTTTAGCTATTAATTCATCGTAATTAAGGAAGATCTGGCTGTTGCTTATATTTTTTATAAGACTATCATTTTTGAATGTTTCAGAAGAAAATTTATTCAGTTTTTCCTTCATGGTTAATTCGTCATAATAACCAGCAGGTACTTTTTTAGACTTTAAGTAAGCAGGCACATCTACTCCACCGTGATCTGCAGTCAGGAAAACCACATACTCGCCAGCACCAACCTCAGCATCCAGATATTGTAGAACATCGGCAATATTTTGGTCCAATCTCATGTAGGTATCCTGAATTTCCTTGCTGTTCACTCCAAAGTTATGACCTACATAATCGGTACTGGAAAAACTAAGGGTAAGCACATCTGTAACATTATCCTTTCCAAGCTCTTCACCCTTGATCGCAGCTTTAGCAAATTCTGCAGTAAGATCATTTCCGAAAGGCGTAGCTTTTATAAGATCATATTCACCATTTTCTTTAGCCAGTGCTTTCAAGTCGTAAGGGAAATCTGCAGTTTCTTTTCCGTCGAAACCAAACTCAAATTCATTACGATCCACACCACTTTGCTGATACGTCATAATATCCTTCAACGGCGCCCACTCCTTTAAATAAGATTTGGCTATACCCGATTCGTTGAAATCCTGCACCCATTGAGGTAATTGCTCCATATAGTAAGAGCTGGTGATCCATTTTGCTTCGTCCTTACCATGAAACCAGTAAGCGGCATTAGCTGCGTGACCAGCTGGGAGTATTGCTCCGCGATCCTTTAAGGCTATCCCTATGGTTTTACCCTTTCCCTGAGTTTGCAGCCTGTTCTCATCACCAAAAGTGGTAGATTTCATGCGATGAGGCGACATTTTTCCAGCACGGTCTGTAGTTCCTACAGGATTCACATTATCATCACCGGCACAATAGACAAAGGAATCCTCGAACTTGTCATACCAGTTATTTCCTATGATACCGTGATTTGCTGGAGTTGTCCCGGTGAATACTGAAGCATGCCCGGGGCCGGTATAGGTAGGAACATAATTAAAATGATGATTTTTAAAGTTATAGCCATTATTAACCATTCTCCTAAATCCATTTTCTCCAAATTGATCCCAGAATCGGGTTAGGTAATCATAACGCATCTGGTCTACAACGATACCAACTACTAATTTCGGTTTTTCTTTTGTGATCTGAGAGCTAACTGGTTTAAAACTTATTAGCATCAGTAGTATGATCAAGCTTCGTTTCATTCTGTAAAAGATTAGTTTCAATTCCCAAAATTACTAAACTTGAAACGCTAAAGTTTAATTAAGCGTTAAATACTTTAGAACGAAATTTTAGTATTTTAGCTGGACAAAATTGAATTGATGACGTACCTGTACTCCATTGGGGAATACTTTATAATGCTTAAGGGAGTTTTTGGCAGAATGACCAAAGGCTCGGTTCTAAGAAATCTAATATTTAAGGAGATCAATGAGCTTATTATGGGCTCTATGGGAATTGTATCATTCCTGTCTTTCTTCATAGGTGCGGTTGTCGCGATCCAAACAGCTTTGAACCTCAACAATCCGTTAATTCCAAAATCACTGGTTGCTTTCGCAGCAAGACAGTCGATCATTCTGGAATTTGCTCCCACATTTATCTCCATTATCATGGCGGGTAAGGTTGGATCTTTTATCACTTCCAGTATTGGTTCCATGAGGGTTACGGAGCAGATCGATGCTCTTGAGGTTATGGGTATTAATTCCAAGAACTACCTTATTTTCCCTAAGATCATGGCGATGCTTACGTATCCATTCGTGATCGCCATATCTATGTTCCTGGGAATTGCGGGGGCTTATACAGCTGCAGTTTTTGGTGGTTTTGTGACTAGCGATCAATTTCTTACTGGGTTGCAGGATGATTTCATTGGCTTTCACCTTGTTTACGCTTTTATTAAAACAATATTATTTGCCTTTATTCTCGCTACGGTCCCATCTTATCACGGATATTTTATGAAAGGTGGAGCCCTCGAAGTTGGAGAAGCTTCTACCACCTCATTCGTATGGACAAGTGTGGTCTTGATCATTACCAACTACGTTATAACACAACTTTTATTAAGCTAGCAGATGATACAGGTAAAGAATTTACATAAAGGTTTTAACGGTCAGGAAGTACTAAAAGGTATCGACTATCAATTTGAGCGCGGTAAAACGAACCTAATCATCGGGCAATCTGGATCTGGGAAAAGTGTTTTTCTGAAGTGTATGCTTGGATTGTTCAAACCAGATCAGGGTGCGATAGAATATGACGGTAAACCTTACTCCAACTTTTCAGATGAAGAGCAGAGGGAATTACGAACTGAAATTGGAATGCTGTTTCAGGGTGGAGCGCTTTTCGATTCCATGACCGTTGAAGAGAATGTGATGTTCCCATTGCGAATGTTCACTAATCAGAAGAGAGGTGAAATGCGTGATCGCGTACACGAAGTATTGAAAAGAGTTAATCTCGAAGGAAACGACACTAAAATGCCTTCTGAAATTAGTGGAGGGATGCAGAAAAGGGTAGCGATTGCCAGAGCGATTGTAAATAAACCTAAATATCTTTTCTGCGATGAACCAAACTCGGGTCTGGATCCACAGACAGCCACCATCATTGATAACCTTATACAACAGCTGACTCATGAAAATGAAATTACTACTGTTGTAATTACGCACGATATGAATTCTGTATTAGAGATTGGAGAAAGAATCGCATTTTTAAAAGACGGACTACTAGCCTGGAAAGGTACTAAAGAAGATATATTCCATACTCAGGATAAAACTGTAACAGATTTCGTTTACTCTTCCAATTTATTCAAGAAAGTTCGAGAAGCTCAGCTGAAGGGGCATTAGAAATATAAAGATTTTTGGTAATTCGTAGGACTTGCAGCAGTAGTTTTCTGTTATCGCAAGTTGTGCGATTTTGGCAACTGAATTTTCGGATCAATATTTTCTTTGTCTAATAAAAACAATTTTTCCGCTTTATACCCAGTATAAGATTGACAGTTGTTCTAAACAGACCTAGTTTAATTCTACCGGTAAAAATTCTTGTTCAAGAACTTTTTCAAAAATCAACCATCATTATCTCATTCAAGTTCTATCCAATTACCAATTAGATCTTTAAGATTATTCCATTTCTTTCGCGGTATTTATTCAGCTAAATTTTATACTAGTTTCACATGAAAACTTATCCCAATCAAAATCAGTAGTAAAATCTGTCCTATTCTCCCAATTTTCTGAATTGTTTACAACTTCTTATAGTCGTATAAGTCTAAATTTTGAACTTTCACTCAGTACAGATATTTAAGTGCTCATAAACTCTTGACTAACGAACATTCTTGATCGCTACTGTATCCAGCTTTAATCGCACCTTCATCCACTGACCAAATTTATCTTGCTGAACTTTTAGCTTGTCCCCACGCAAATCTCTATCCCAGGTTACAGTAAAAGTTGGTATCGTATCAGTCTTCTGGAAATTTGTGGTCATAAGATTAGAGTAGCCTATTTCTTCAATGTCTTCATAATTGATCTTAGCTTCCTTACTCAATTCAGTAAAACTGAATTTTTCTCCGCGATATTTAGACAACTCTTTTTCGAGAAGCTCAATTCTTTTATCCTTGTTCGCCATCACTTCCTGATTCTTAACATAAAGATCTTCAAGAATACCGCTTCTCAACTGACTCGACAGCATATCCATATCCTGTGATTGATCTGCTCCCTGGTGGACTATCAGTTCAGCATCTGCCAGTGCTTCAATCTCTTTCATCTGGCTCTTCCAGGTTTCGATCGTGGCATTCGGAACAGGGTTCCCAATAAAATAGATATCAACTTCCTTATCCTTAAAATCACTGGTATTTTTGATGATTTCAGCTCCGTTATATCTTAGGTTATTTGTAATGAACTCCTCAGCCTTACTATGATAAACCTGCTCTCTTAAAAGCTTAACAAATAAAACAACACTCGGGATCATTACGATAATGGCTATAGTAGATGCAATCTGCGCGATTCTCTTCCTTCGCTTGCTATTGGCATAACGTACTAATGGAAAACCAAGTAATTTGGCAACCACAAATGTAGATAGCGCTATAAATACGGCATTAATTGAAAATAAATATAATGCTCCAAGAGCATATTCCCATTTAGCATTGGCAATACCGTATCCTACAGTACACAGCGGTGGCATCAAAGCTGTTGCAATCGCAACTCCAAGTATCACACTGGCAATGGTTCCTCTTTTCGTCTTCGCCACTATTAGCGCTAAACCACCAAAAATCGCTACCAGCACATCCAGTATGGTAGGATATGTTCTGGCTACAAGCTCCGGTGTTTCGTTCTTAACGGGTGAGATAAAGAAGTAAACAGTGGCAGTTAAAACACTAAGCCCAACCATTATTCCCAGGTTGACAAATGAACGTCTGAGTGTATCCACATCGTTTATAGCTACCGCCATTCCAATTCCTACAATAGGACCCATTAATGGAGAGATAAGCATGGCACCGATAACTACAGCAGTGCTACTTACGTTTAGACCAATAGACGCTACAAAAATGGAGAAAATAAGGATCCAGGCGTTGTGTCCTTTAAAGGAAATATCCTTCTGCACAGCCTCTACCGTAGATTCTCTATCGGTATCCGGACGTATATCCAGCAATCGGCTCAGGAAATTTCTTGCCTGGCTGCTTATTTGCTTCGCATCCTTACTAAGGTTTTCTGAAACCTTCTCTTTCGGCTCTTCCTTAAGAGCTTGTTTTTCTTCCATCTTAACCTAATTCTACACCAAATTTGTCCATCACCGTTTTACGCCATTCTTTAATCCCCTGTTCGTTGGATTTGGGAACGATCATAAGCACGTCCTTATCTTCTACGATTATATAGTCATCAAGTCCCTGAATCACTACCAATTTATTTCCAGAGGTAGAGATGATGTTATTACTTGCATCCTTCGAAAGCACTCGGGCCTTCATTAAGGTATTCCCGTCTTCATCTGCTGGTAGCTCAGACTGGACAGATGACCAGGTTCCCAGGTCATTCCAGTCAAAACTGGCAGGGATCATATATACTTTATCCGACTTTTCCATGATACCGTAATCAATAGAAATATTAGCTGCCAAATGATAGTTCTCCTTTATAAATTTTTTTTCTTCCGTAGTATTCAAGAGTTTTTCGGCCTTCGCGAACAGGTCATACATTTCACGCAAATGAGTCTTGAAATTTGCAATGATCGTCTCCGCCCGCCAGATAAAAATACCCGCGTTCCAGGCATAATTCCCTGCATCCAGAAATTCCTGAGCTTTCTTCTCGCCAGGCTTTTCAGTAAATTTAATTACTGGTTTAACCTCAGCAGCTTCATCTTTATCATACTCTATATAGCCATAACCAGTATTGGGGCTATTAGGCTGAATCCCGAGAGTGATAAGCTTATCATTATTTTCAACCTCTAAAAAGGCCTTTTCCAAAGCTGTAATGAAATCCTCCTCTTCCTTAATCCAATGGTCACTTGGAGCAACCACAATACTGGCATCTGGATTTTTATCGTAGATCTTCATGGACCCCAGTAAAATGCTGGGTGCAGTATTTCTCATAGCCGGTTCTCCAACAATTTGATCATCGTGGATCGAACTAATCTGTTCCTTAATCACATCTACATAATCTTCATTCGTAAGCACGTAGATGTTTTCCTGGGGAATTAATCTCGACAGTCTTTTAAAAGTGGTTTGAAATAGAGTTTCACCAACAGCAAGTATGTCCAGAAATTGCTTGGGAGAAGACTTCTTGCTGGCGGGCCAGAACCTGGAACCGACTCCACCGGCCATAAGGATAGCATAATAATTGTCTTTCTTGGTTCCAGTCATATTTAAACTTTTAGCAGTTCTACTTCAGCATTAGGCTGAAACAAATATATACGTCCGGTATCAATTTCCAGACATTCAAATCTTTTTACTTTTCTAGGCCCTTTCTTGAAGGTTTTACCATTATGAATTCTGAAAATGCTACCAGAAGGGATCTCAAAAACATAGTTCTTATCATTTTCGGCATCATAGCTTTTCAATGCTACTGAAAGATGTGCATCTGTATCACTTGAAGCTTTAGGGTTTCTGAAGTGATTTGCTATCACTGGCAATAAAGAACCTGGAAAAACCTCGGGCCTGATGAAAGGTAACATTAAACTTCTAAAACAATGTTTCCATTCCTGGCCATGTGGTTTGATACTTCTTCCATATTTTTCGAAAGCTACCAGATGTGCGATCTCGTGTACTGTGGTAATTAGAAATCTATATTTATTCAAATTAGAATTGATGGTAATTTGCTGAGACCCATCTGGCATTCTCCGGTAATCTCCATGCCTGGTCACTCTTTCGTTTACAATCTTCAAATGAACCGAATGCAACCTGATCATTTCAGAAATAGGTTCCACAGCAGTAGCCGGAAGATATTTTGAAAGAATTTCTCTCATAAATTATGGAGTACTATTAGAAACCTGCATGATCTTGCCATTGTAGAACTGCTGACCGTTCTGACTAAAATCGGCTATATAACTCGCCATTTTTTCCGCAGAAATCGGTGCCTCGTAACCAGGAAAAGCTTCTTCAAGCATCTCAGTTTGAACAGCACCTAAGGCAAGAACATTGAAGGCTGGACCATTCTCTTTGTATTCTTCAGCAAGTAGCTCAGTAAGTGTAATCAGCGCTCCCTTACTTGAACTATAAGCAGCAAGTCCCGGGAACTTCATACTTCCCTGTATTCCACCCATACTACTAACATTAACAACATGTCCTCCAGTGTTCATAAATGGCAATAACTGGCGGGTAAGCTCAGCGACTCCTATCACATTCACTTTATATACTTCTGAAAAATCCTCCATGGTAGACTCAGCAAAAGGTTTATTTAAAAGTGTTCCTGCATTATTTATTAGAATATCAACTTTAGAGTCCCATCTATCAGCGATCCATTTACCAACACTTTCAATCTCAGAAACACTGGTAATATCGAATGCGAGCGCATTCACTTGGTCAAGGCATAGATTTTTGACTGGTTCATTATTTCTGGAAAGTGCCAGTACTTCGTGACCCTGTTCTGCAAAGATCTTCACCATTTCGAATCCAATTCCACGACTGGTTCCGGTAATCACAATTTTACTCATCACCCATCATTTTAATTTCTTTCTCTTCAGAATTTGCCATTTTGGTAAGTCCTGGGATTAATGCACTGATGAGCTCAGACATGAATTCCGGATCAAGTTTTTCGGCTTCATCATCTACGTGATGGTAGTAATTATAATTTGAAAAATCGAAAGTAGAAACAGTTTGTGACGGCACACCAAAGGTTTCATAGAATGGGTAGTTGTCGCTTCGTTTGAATAAGCTCATTTGCTGCGCTTGCGGCAAAAATCCAAGCACCTTCTCACCATTAGAATATTCATTGAATTTTTCAGCCAGGTTAGATTTTTCAAATCCGGTGAGATACGCCTTGTAATCTTTGGCTTTCATGGGAACTCCAATCATTTCAATATTGAACATGACATAAAGATCAAGCTCTTCAGATTTTAGTTTATTGGCAAGATGTTTTGAGCCTACCAACCCCATCTCTTCCGCAGAAAATAAAGTAAACAGGATGCTTCTCTTATTATTTTTCAGCTTAGCGAACTCTTTTGCCAGCGCGAGGACTGCAACGGTACCCGCAGCATTATCATTAGCACCATTCGCTATAGCATCGCCATCCACCGGTTTTCCTTCACCAATATGGTCGTAATGAGCTCCTATCACGATAAACTCATTTTTGAGCTTTTCGTCACTTCCCTCAAGGTATCCTACAATATTAAATCCATCGATATTTTTAACCTGAAAACTATCCCGGTAAGTTTCAAAATATGGCTTAATTCCGGCGGTTTTAAATTCTTTTTCTATAAAGCTGGCGGCCTCTTCAATTCCGGCTGTACCGGTCTTTCTGCCCAATAGATCATCTGAACTTAAGTATTCCAGATGCTCTGCAACCTCTTTACTGTCTATAACATTCTCAGTAGTTTGCGCATTACAGGATAATAATCCTGCAACTACCATTGTCAAACCAGCTATTTTACCTTTATATGTTGTATTTCTCATAAAGTTAAAGATAAAAAAATCCCGCAATTATGCGGGATTCAAATATAGTTATGACGGCTAAACTTATGCCAGCATTGTCACTGGGTTTTCCATATATGTTTTTAAAGTTTGCAGGAACTGTGCTCCTGTTGCTCCATCTACTGTACGGTGGTCACAAGCAAGGGTAAGTTTCATGGTGTTACCAACTACGATCTCCCCATTTCTAACTACAGGCTTCTCTACAATCGTTCCAACAGAAAGAATTGCTGAGTTTGGCTGATTGATAATACTTGTGAATTCTACAATCCCAAACATTCCAAGATTAGAAACAGTAAAAGTACTTCCTTCCATTTCGGCTGGTTGTATCTTTTTATTTCTAGCTTTCCCGGCAAGGTCTTTAACATTACCTCCAATTTGAGTAAGAGACATTTGATCAGCAAACTTAAGTACTGGAACTACCAATCCTTCATCGACTGCAACTGCAAATCCCATGTGGATATGATTGGCAAGTTTCATCGTGTCACCTGTCCACTGGCTGTTCACCTGCGGGTGCTTTCTTAAGGCCATTGCTGAAGCTTTGATCACCATATCATTGAAAGACACCTTAACATCAGGCATCTCGTTGATATGCTTGCGTGAAGCCATCGCGTTCGCCATGTCTACTTCTATCGTAAGATAGTAATGTGGTGCTGTAAATTTAGACTCTCCAAGTCTTTTGGCGATCGTTTTACGCATTGGAGAGTTTTTACGCTCCTCATAGCTTTCTTCACCTGCTGGAGTGTATGGCTGTACTGAAGCAGTAGTTTCTTTTGAAGAATCTGATTTTGCTTCTGTAACAGCTTCCTTCTTTTCAGCTCCTTTAAAGTTTTCGATATCTTTTTTAACGATTCTTCCATTCTCTCCGGAACCATCTACATCTGCAAGATCGATTCCTTTATCTTCGGCCATTTTCTTAGCCAGAGGGGAAGCAAAAATTCGTTTTCCATCGTTAGATGAAGAAGAATCACTCGATTTCTTATCTTCTTTTTCCTCCTTATCTGAATCTTTCGATTCGTCTTTTTGTTTTTCTTCGGAAGAATCTGAAGATTTCTTCTTGGCTGAAGTGTCTGTAGAACCATCAATGCCAGAAACATCTGTTCCTTCAGGTCCAATAATAGCTAGTAAGCTATCAACTTTCGCAGATTCACCTTCCTGGATACCGATCTTTAGAAGTGTTCCTTCATAGAAAGATTCGAATTCCATCGTTGCTTTATCTGTTTCGATTTCAGCAAGAATATCGCCTTCTTCTACTTTATCCCCTTCCTGCTTCAGCCAGGCCGCAACAGTTCCTTCTTCCATTGTATCACTAAGACGTGGCATTTTTACCACCTCAACTCCTTCAGGAATAGCTCCTGAAGAATCAGAATCATCAGAAGAGTCGTTATCTGAATCAGATTTACTCTCTTCCTTATCCTTTTTATCATTTTTCTTCTCTTCGGAATCATCATCTGAAGAATCTTTAGCCTCTTCTTTATCTTCCGAAGAATCTGAAGATTTTCCACCACCTTCAATAAGGTCTGAAATATCTTCCCCTTCTTCTCCAATAATTGCCAGAAGCTCGTCAACTGGTGCGCCGTCTCCCTCTTCAACACCTATATGAAGCAAAGTACCATCATAGAAAGATTCAAACTCCATCGTCGCCTTATCGGTCTCGATCTCTGCAAGAATGTCTCCCTCTTCTACTTTATCTCCTTTTTTCTTTAACCACTTTGCAACGGTACCCTCTTCCATGGTATCGCTCAAACGCGGCATTTTGATAACTTCTGCCATAGTTTAATCTAATTTATGTGCTAGAAATGGATAATCTTCCTGTTCGTAAACAACATCGTACATGATGTTCTTATCTGGGAAATCTGACTCATCTGCAAATTTCTCACACTCTGCCACTCTTTCCTTTACTCGCTTATCGATCTCCTTGATCTCTTTATCTGAAGCGTATTTTTTATCCTGTATGATCTTCTTCACCTTAGTGATTGGATCTAGTTTTTGATAATCGGCTACCTCATCCTTAGTTCTGTACTTCTGAGCATCACTCATAGAGTGACCTCTGTATCGGTAAGTTTTCAACTCAAGGAAAGTTGGACCGTCACCTTTACGAGCACGTGTGATCGCTTCATCCAAAGCTTCAGCAACCTTTACTGGATCCATAGCGTCTACAGGACCACATGGCATTTCGTAACCATTACCTAACTTCCAGATCTCTGTATCTTTAGAAGTACGAGCTACAGATGTTCCCATCGCGTATCCGTTATTTTCAACACAAAATACAACTGGAAGGTTCCAGTTTACAGCCATATTCAGAGTTTCATGAAGAGAACCCTGTCTAACAGCACCGTCACCCATGAAAGTTAGAGTTACGTTATCCCTTTTGTGGTATTTATCTGCAAAGGCCAAACCGGCTCCTAGTGGAATCTGACCACCAACGATCCCGTGACCCCCGTAAAATCTATGTTCTTTTGCGAAAATGTGCATAGAACCGCCAAGTCCCATAGATGTTCCAGTCTTCTTACCGTAAAGCTCTGCCATCACCCTTTTTGGATCCACACCCATACCTATTGGCTGAACGTGATTTCGGTAAGCAGTGATCATACGATCTTTCTCAAGATCCATCGCATGCAATGCTCCGGCTAAAATTGCTTCCTGCCCATTATATAAATGTAAAAATCCTCTAACTTTCTGTTGAATATAAACCTGCGCAAGCTTGTCTTCAAATTTACGCCAGAACAACATATCCTCGTACCACTTTAAGTATGTGGCTTTTGTAATTTTCTTCATCTAAAATTTATATTTAAAAGGCCAGACAGATTGGTTTTGCCGAGCGGATAACAAAAATACTATTTTCAGCAAGAAACGAAAACAGTTTTAAAGCAAAAAATTACGAAAACCTTATAGACAATTACTGTCAAAAACTAAAGGCAGAATCTCGGCAACCGATGCTGCTTTCATCACCTCTCCGGTTTCACCCATAAAATATAACTCGATAGCTTCCTTTTGCTTTACTTCGTATTCTACCAATGCCTGCCTGCAAGCTCCGCAAGGTGGTACCGGTTTGGTGATTTCCTGGTTCAAAGAACGAGCAGTAATTGCGATCTTCAGGATTCTGGACCCAGGAAACTTTGCGCCAGCATAATAAACAGCGGTTCTTTCAGCACAAAGACCAGAAGGATAGGATGCATTTTCCTGATTGCTCCCAACAACAACCTCACCGTTATCCAGTAAAATCGCGGCACCTACTTTAAATTTCGAGTATGGTGCGTATGCTTGATCTCTTACTTCAACAGCCTGCTTCATAAGATCCTGTAATTCTTCGGAAAGCTCCTGCGCAGAATCATAAACCTCGAGGCTGGTAGTAATATCTAATTTTTTCATTAGTAATTATTAAAGACAACAAAATCGGAAACCCACAGGATCCCCGATTTGTTTATAATTTGAAATGTTTTATTTAATTATTGAAAGTATCGCCAAAATTATAGCTCAAACCGAATCTAAGCGTTCCTTCCAGTGGACTAGGCACTGTAGAGGTCGAGAATAAATATGAAGCATCGATCACTACAGATTCATAAGCGAAGCCAGCTCCAAGTGCAAAGAATTTTCTAAAACCTTTTTGATCACTTTCGTTAAAATAACCTGCTCTCAAAGCAAATTTCTCCTGATACCAGTATTCCGCTCCTACTGCAACGGTCACCTCTTTCAATTCTTCTGAAAAACCATCTGGAGCATCTCCGAAAGATTCGAAAATACCACCAATGGAACTGGTTTCGTTATAAATAAGATCATCTTCAGCAGATATTTGTCCATCACCATTAAAATCCTGCGGAGTTGGAACCAGAAGTTTATTAAATTCTACGTAAGTCCCTAATTTATTATCCACATCAAAAATAAAATCAAAACCACCTCCAAGCTTTAAATTGGTTGGTATGAAGTTTTCCTGACCTGCATCATCATACTTCATTTTAGGTCCAATGTTCGCAATGTTTGCACCTAATCTCCATTGCCCGTCAAAACCTCCAAAGGTTAGATTGGCACTCTGATAATATGCGGCTACATCCACTCCAAAGGTAGAGGCCGGTCCAAGATCCTCGTTATCCTGTAAACCAAGATCAGATCGTAAGTACCGGCCGGCTACAGCCATGGAAATATAATCACTTAGCTTTAAGGAATAAGAAATATCAAAAGTAAGTTCGTTAGGATTCACAAGGATTGGCATCTGCTCGAAGATCTCTCTGGTTTCAATAGAACCAAGGCTGAAATATCTTAGCGAGGCTGCGGCCGCACTTCTATCATCGATCTTATGGAAATAGTTTAAGCTACCAAGAAAGATATCATTCACTATTTCACTGAGGTAAGGAGTATAAGAAACAGAAACTCCATTTTCACTGTTAGCAAAAGCATATTTTGCTGGATTCCATTGTTGAGAGAACACATCTGGAGAAGTAGCGACTCCCTGGTCTCCCATCCCTGCAGCTCTGGCATCTGCCGCTACAAGCAAAAAGGGAACAGCCGTAGTTATCACACGATCCCCACTATCCTCCTGTGCAAATATTGAAAAGTCGACAAGAAAGATAGTCGCGATCAATAAGATTGTAGTTTTTTTCATTTTCCTTATGAATGAATGATAAACAAATATATAGTAATATTCCTGTTAAGAAAGCACCATTTAGCTAAAATGCCTTAGACAGGGGTCGATCAGAAGCTTATGTGAGATAACTAAACCTTAAATAGTTATAACTCAATATACGACCATTTATTGCAATTTATGAGTATAAATTAAAATTACGGGAATGAAATATACATACAACTGCAATTTTTCATTTTCCTTTCCGTTTTGAAAACCAGATAATCATGAAATTCTAACAGTCTAGTAACTAAGCTTCTATAAATCATTGTTACCTATATCTATATCAGGCAGTTATAGCTTTCAGCGAGCTTTTAGAATTAACAAAATAATCTTGTACTTTTATCGTTAATTAGTATATTGCAAAGCCTAATTTTCTATCATTTAAGAAGGGAATACTATGAATTTGAATGTAGCTTTTAAAGCCGTAATTGCTGTGGTTTGTGGCGTAAGCTTACTGAGCTGTAATAAATCGAACAATTACAAAAATACCTCAAGAGCAACCGGTTGGGATATCAATTCTGACGAAGGTGGCTTTCAATACAATACAGATTATAAAGAGCAGGATGCTGCACCGGGTCTTGTATTTGTAGAAGGAGGAACCTATACAATGGGACGCGTTGCCGATGATCCTATGCACGATTGGAATAACACTCCAACCCAACAACACGTGCAGTCATTCTACATGGATGAAACCGAGGTGACCAATAAAATGTATCTTGAATATCTTGATTGGCTAAGAAAAGTTTTTCCACCAAGTGAAGAGAATTACAAAAACATTTACACCGGTGCTTTACCGGATACCCTTGTATGGAGAAACCGTTTAGGATATAATGAGACTATGGTAACCAACTACCTTCGTCACCCGGCATATGCTGAGTACCCGGTAGTAGGAGTTAGCTGGATACAGGCTGTGGAATTCAGTAAATGGAGAACAGACCGTGTAAATGAAAGCAATCTTGAAAAAGAAGGTTTTATAAAGAAAGGTGCAAGATATACAGATGTTGCTGCAGGTACAACTTTCAACACCGACACCTATATTCATTCTCCTAGCAAGGCTTACGGAGGTAATACCGACATTAGCCAGGGTGGAGACGAATCTCAGGATAGACTTTCTGAAACTAATGAAGCAGGAAATCCTATCAAAAAGGTTTACCCAGGTCGCGAAAGTGGTTTAATTTATCCTGAATACAGACTTCCAACTGAAGCAGAATGGGAATATGCTGCACTGGGCCTTACAGGAATTAGAAGTTATAATACTTATCGTGGACGTAAGAAATATCCATGGGATGGACAGTACACCAGAAATGGTGATGTAAAGAAAATGGGAGATCAGTTGGCTAACTTTAAGCAAGGTGATGGTGACTATGGCGGAATTGCCGGATGGAGTGATGATGGAGCAGATATTACTGCTGAAGTAAAATCTTACGAGCCTAACGATTTTGGCCTGTATGATATGGCTGGAAACGTTTCTGAATGGGTAGCTGATGTTTACAGACCTATAGTAGATGATGAATTCAACGATTTTAACTACTACCGTGGTAACGTTTACACCAAACATGCTATCAATGAAGATGGCTCAGTAAAAGTAGTAGGCACAGATGATGTTGTTTACGACACTTTAAGTAACGGGAAACTGGTAGCAAGAAATCTTCCAGGTGAAATTGCTCAGGTAGCAGTTACCGAAGAGGATACTTACATGAGAACTAACTTCACAGATAGTGACCAGAGAAACTTCCGTGATGGTGATAAGAGCTCTAGCAGATATTACCAGGCATTTCAGCAAGATGATGAAGACCCTAACAAGAGAATGTATAACTCTCCTAAATATGACAATTTCACTTACGCTGATAGTAGTTCTGATGCTTCCCTGTCTAAAAGAGGATATGACACGGAGAAAAGAACAACGCTTGTTAGCGATGAAGTAAGAGTATATAAAGGTGGTAGCTGGAGAGATCGTGCTTACTGGCTGGATCCGGCACAAAGAAGATATTTCCCGCAGGATATGGCAACAGACTATATTGGTTTTAGAAACGCTATGTCCAGAGTTGGTTCGAAGTCTCTTAATGACAATAAAACCGCAAGAAGCAACTAGACTTCCTGAACATAAAATAAACTTAAAGCCCTAACTTGTTTAGGGCTTTTTTTATAGATTTATTTCATGAATACAGCCAGACTACACCAACGCTTCTTATTATGCAGTGGAGCAAACACAGATACCAGAAAAATAAAACAAGGTTCCATGTACTTCGCTCTTAAGGGCGAAAACTTCGACGGAAACCTATTTGCGGCAGATGCGCTTGCTGCGGGCGCACGTTACGTGGTTGTTGATGATAAATTGGTTGCCGAGTCCAGTGAACAATACATATTAGTAAAGAACGTACTTGAATCATTACAAAAGCTAGCGCTGTTCCATAGAAATTATTTAGGCATTCCAATTTTGGCAATTACTGGAAGTAACGGCAAAACGACAACTAAAGAGTTAATCAACGCAGTACTTTCCAGAAAATTCAAAACCATTGCTACGCACGGTAATTTAAATAATCATATCGGAGTGCCACTTACCTTGCTATCCATGGATCAGCAAACTGAATTCGGGATCGTTGAAATGGGTGCGAACCATCCATTAGAGATTGCCTTTTTATGCACCATCGCAAATCCAGATTATGGGTATATTACAAACTTTGGTAAAGCCCACCTGGAAGGATTCGGTAGTCTTGAAGGTGTTATAAAAGCGAAGACAGAACTGTATCATTATCTACAGGAAGAGACCAAACTTATATTCCTGAATCTGGATGACGAGGTACAACAAAAGCACAGGAACTATAAGCATACGTTTGCATTTGGTGAAAATCCTGAATCTGAAGTTCAGGTAAAATATCTGGACGGCGAGAAATACGCCGGTTTACATTATAACCAAACCGACTTCATCAGCAAACTTACTGGTAATTTTAATGGTCGGAATATGGCCGCTGCCTTGTGTATTGGACTCTACTTTAAGGTCCCATTTGATGAGATAGACAAAGCGATTGCCGCATATTCGCCAGATAATAATAGATCTGAGATGATAGAAGCAGGAAGCAACACGATTATTCTGGATGCTTACAATGCAAATCCAACTAGCATGCAGGCAGCGCTTCAAAACTTTACGAGCTTAAAAACTGACAAACAAAAAATAGCCATTCTTGGAGATATGTTCGAATTAGGAAGTTCTGCACCGGTAGAGCATCAAACGATCATTACAGATGCCGAAAACGGCAATCTGACCGAGATATACCTGCTTGGAGATAATTTTAATCTAACTGAAACTTCCAGCAGCTTTACTTTTAAATTCAAGTCGATGGAAGCCTTGAAAAATCACCTGGAAGAAACGAATTTTAAGAACTGTTATTTTTTGATCAAGGGCTCAAGAGGAATGGCTCTCGAAAGAGTGCTGGAAAATATTCCCGCAGAAAAGTCCAGTAAGAAGTAAGCTAAAATAGTGTGTAATCTATCGTAAAGCGGCATCATCTATTCGAAAGGAGCTAAGACTGTATGCTAATTCGCGTTAGTTTCGCACTATGATAAAGAAACAATACAAGATTCTGATATCAGCTTTAGGCGTCACGGTCATAGCACTTATCATTTTGATAAGCACCTTGCTTTCGTAAAGCTGTAAAATAAAATATATAAATAAAAGGTTCCCTCGGGAACCTTTTTTAGTTTCAACGAAATTTAACCTCAATAGTGAGTGATACTGGATTCGAACCAGTGACCCCTACCCTGTCAAGGTAGTGCTCTGAACCAACTGAGCTAATCACCCTTAATATCAAATATAGAAAAACAAAAGACATTGCATAAAAAAAGGCTTCCAAATATGGAAGCCTTTTTAATAAGTGGGCGCGAAGGGATTCGAACCCCTGACCCCTTGGGTGTAAACCAAGTGCTCTG
>NZ_CAJWRQ010000004.1 GCF_913046405.1 uncultured Christiangramia sp. | reverse complement strand
AAGATACCCGTAAATACGGCAAACGACCAGATAATTTAAGCAGCGAAGAGCTGGCTAAACTATAAGCAGTATTAAGTTTTATAGAAAGGTCTGTATTGTAGATTTATTCTACAATATCAGGCCTTTACTTTTGTCTTTTTCATACTTACCATATACACCCCAACGAATACCAGTGTAGCCGCAATTCCCTTCGTCCAGTTCAGGGAATCTGCCCCAACCATGATGGCGAAGGTGATCGCGATAAGCGGTTGCAGGTATATGAATGCACTTATCGTTGATGCTGAAAGCTGCTTCAGGGCATAAATATTCAGTAAATAGGTCATAAACGTTGTTCCAAGAACCACAAATCCCATTTTCCAGATCGCATCCAATGGTAAATTGTTCCAGTCCACAGCAACAAATTCAGAATAAGTAATAGGAAGATTGATGAATACGGCGATTAAGAATAGCCACTTCATCAAAGTGATCGCATGATATTTTCTAGTCAGTGGTTTTACGAGTATAAGGTATAGACCATAAGAGAAGGCATTGACGATAAAAAGAACATTTCCTAACGGGATGTTAGGGGCGTTCTGGTTTTGATCTGAGCTAAAAAGCACCAACACCAGCGCACCTGCCATTCCTACAATGATCCCAATAGTTTTTAATAAGGTGATACGTTCTTTTATCAGGACGGAAGCAAGGATCAAAACCATTACTGGCGATAATGTAATGATGACCGAACTATTGATAGGTGTTGAAAGACTAAGCCCTTTAAAAAAGAACAGCATATTAATAACCATCCCAAAAATAGCACAGCCAATAATACGCGGCCAGTCAGAAGTTGCGATCTTTTCTTTCGGTGCAAAAATGCTTATCGACCAGAAAAGAATCGCTGCACCGGTCACTCGAAGTAATATAAAACCGAAAGGCTCGATATACAAAGGCATTAAACCTTTGGCAAGCGTATGGTTGATCCCGTAAATGGTGCTCGCTCCAATGGCTGCCAGAATGGCTAATAATCTGGTATTATCCATGTACAGAACTTTTTGCAGCTTCCACGGTCTTTTTAGAATTACCAATAAAAATTTTGTCTCCGTTAATGACCACCGGTCGCTTCAGGAATGTATAATGCTCCAGAATAAGTTCCTTATAATCAGGTTCCTCTAAAGACTTATTTTTTAGATCACGCTCTTTATACAACCTCGCCCTTTTACTGAAAAGACTCTCATAAGAACCAGCTAATAGATGCATTTCTTCCAATTGTTCCTTAGAAATAGCTTCGGTCTTGATGTCCTGAAGTTCAAAATCATCTGGAAGATCCAGCTCCTTCAAGATTCGTTTACAGGTATCACAGGTGGAAAGATGATAGACTTTTTTCATAACTGAGAGTTTTCGGAAAATGCAAAGAACGAATATTTTGTCGGGAAAACATATATTCTACGCCATCCTTAATCTTCAGATAAAACAGAAAGGTGATTGAGATTCCGTTTATTCACCTATTAAGATCATTAAAAAATCTGGATTTGAATTCCTTAATATCATTTAATAGGGTCAAAATTCACAAAATTTGAAGACATCTACGATCTATAAACTCACAGCAGTACTACGATATGGGTTGGAGGATTATGGCTCCTTCTGGCACCAATTCAGCCATTGATGCCCGATGATATCAATGGAGTTTACGAGCGATTTATTTGTAGTCTGCTGGTGATCTGGCCTGCAGTGATTTCCTATTATTTATGGAAGTCTGCTAATTTAGAAAATGCGAGTCACAATTAATTTAAACCGAAGCTATTTCAGATTTCTATATTACTCTTCTATAGTTTCTTTAGTCTTTAGATATTCTGAAATTTCTGCTCTGGAATAAGTCATTCTGAAACTTCCCGCGGAATAAGGAGCAATCTCATAAGCATTATAATGCAATACGATCTTCCCAGGATAGACACCGATATTAGCCGGAAGGTGGAACTTTTCATTTTCAAAGAAGAAACCGGTATTATTAATGCTCGCACCTTCAGGAATGTTCTGTTTAACGCGGAAATCCTGCTCTGCTTTTTTGATAAATTCCGAAGAAAAGAGGTCTTCTACGACTAATAGCTTGCCCGTTTCAGCGTCAAAATTGAGGTAACTCACACTATTATAGCCATGTGCACCACCGGTGAACATATCTGTAGTAAATTCCATGGAAACCAGCTCTTCGTTCTGCTGAATTACTTTTCCAAGCATCGTGGCTTCCCAAGGAAGGTCGTAATCGGGAAAGTCGGCTGCAGTTCTTTCATAATTCTGCAGAAATTGATCTACCAGTTTCCGGGGGGATTGTATACTATTAGCCTCTGTAAAATCCACAGTATTCTGGAGGAAGCTTTCCACTTCTAAATTGATCTTTTTCGAGATCTTTCCATCATTTTTTGCGACCGGGTAGCTGAGACTTATAAAAGTGCAATCTCCATTCTCAGGATCACAATTGTTATAACTGTTCTCAACGGTTTCCTGCTTAAATTCCAGGATTTCTATTTCGTCTTTTTTCTCCTCATCTGCACAGGAGAATAGAATCAGAATCATTAAAGCTGAAAGAATTGCTTTTTTCAAGGCTATTGGTGTTAAATTAGAGGATAAAGGTAAATTGAATTTTGTGAATGCTCAACGAGCTGATTACATTTGTTTACTACGATTTTCAGGCATTGAAAGGCTAATGTTCAAGAATGAACACAAGCACTTTTCGTAATTAAAAATTTTGCAATTTGAAGTTCAATACCAAGACTATACATGGAGGACAGGACAACGTGGATCCAGCTTATGGATCTGTCATGCCACCTATCTATCAAACCACGACCTATTCTCAAAGTTCACCCGGTGAACACAAGGGCTATGAATACTCCCGAAGTGCGAACCCAACCAGAACCGCACTGGAAAAATCACTCGCCAGTCTTGAAAACGGTGAATATGGTTTGGCATTTGGTTCGGGGCTGGCTGCAATAGATGCAGTGCTTAAAATGTTTAAACCAGGTGATGAGATCATCTCCACAAATGATCTTTACGGGGGTTCCTACAGGTTGTTTACAAAGATTTTTGAAGGTCTTGGAATAAAATTCAAATTCGTGGGAATGCAAGTTGCAGGAGATATTGAGCAGCATATCAATGAAAAAACAAAGCTCATCTGGGTAGAAACTCCTACCAATCCAATGATGAATATTATCGATATCGAGGCAGTTTCAAAGGTTGCGAAGAAGCACGAACTGCTTTTAGCTGTTGATAATACTTTTGCCACACCATATCTGCAAAGGCCTTTGGAACTTGGAGCCGATATTGTAATGCATAGCGCTACTAAATATCTGGGAGGTCACAGTGATGTGGTGATGGGTGGACTGGTCGTGAAGGACAAGGAACTTGCCGATAAATTATATTTTATCCAGAATGCGAGTGGTGCGATTTGTGGTCCTCAGGATAGTTTCCTTGTTTTGCGAGGAATCAAAACCCTGCATATCAGAATGCAAAGACACTGCGAGAATGGTCGAGCAATTGCAGGTTTTCTGAAGTCCAATGATAAAGTAAAAGACGTCTACTGGCCGGGTTTTGAAGACCATCCCAATCACGAGATCGCGAAAAAACAAATGTCAGGTTTTGGAGGAATGATCTCGTTCAATACAATAGAAAACACGCTGGAAAGCGCGCGTAAGATCGTTGAAAAATTGAAAGTTTTCACACTTGCCGAATCTCTTGGTGGTGTAGAATCGCTTGCAGGACATCCCGCCAGTATGACCCATGCCTCAATTCCAAAGGAAGAAAGAGAAAAAACAGGTGTGGTGGATTCCTTAATTAGACTTAGCGTGGGAATCGAAGATGAAGAAGACATAATCGAAGATCTTCGACAAGCTATTGGATAAATAATATTAATTTTAATTTCTGAAACCCCTCAAATGGGTTTCTTTATATATACCACGATGATTAAAACTTCAATTTTCTCACTATTACTTCTGCTAGTTTCAGGCTTTACTACTGCCCAGAATCTAAGTTCTCCAAATGCTGAACTTGAGATGAATTTTAGCCTGACCGATGCAGGTGAACCAACTTACGAATTGACGTATAAAGATAAGCCAGTGATCAAACAAAGTAAGCTAGGTCTGGCCTTGAAAGATTCAGAAGATCTGCTTAAGAATTTTGAAGTAGAAAATAGCAGTGAGACCAGCTTTGATAATACCTGGAATCCAGTTTGGGGAGAAACTAAAGATATAAGAAATAACTATAATCAACTTCAGGTTGAACTAATTCAGAAAGACACAGATCGTAAATTGATCCTTAACTTCAGACTTTTCGATGAAGGTCTTGGGTTTCGATATGAATTTCCGGAGCAACAGAATCTAACTTATTTTGTTATTGAAGAAGAACATTCTCAATTTGCAATGGCAGGAGATCACACCGCATTCTGGCTTCCCGGCGATTATGATTCACAGGAGTATGATTATACCGAATCAAAACTTTCAGAGATCAGTTCAAAATTTGATACGGCGGTTACCGGGAACGCTTCTCAGGAACAGTTTTCAAACACAGGAGTGCAGACTTCTCTTATGATGAAATCCAGGGACGGTCTATATATCAACCTGCATGAGGCCGCACTGGTTGACTATTCGCTAATGAACCTAAATCTTGATGAAGAAAATCTAATTTTTGAATCCTGGTTAACTCCGGATGCAGTTGGAAATAAAGGATACATACAGACTCCGGCAGTTTCTCCATGGAGAACGATCATGGTAAGTGACGATGCCACAGAGATCCTGGCTTCCAATATGAACCTGAACCTTAATGAGCCAAATAAACTGGAAGATACCAGCTGGATCAAGCCAGTGAAATATATTGGGGTATGGTGGGAGATGATCACAGGAAAAAGCTCCTGGGCGTATACAGATGAGTTACCTTCAGTACAACTCGGGAAAACCGACTATTCCAAAACAACTGCAAATGGCAAACATGCAGCCAATACAGAGCATGTGATGGAATATATAGACTTCGCCGCAGAGCATGGTTTTGACGCCGTTCTTGTGGAAGGCTGGAACGAAGGTTGGGAAGACTGGTTCGGCAAATCAAAAGATTACGTATTTGACTTTGTAACTCCGTATCCAGATTTTGATGTGGAAGCAATTCATAAGTATGCACAAAATAAGGGTGTGAAAATGATGATGCACCATGAGACTTCCGGAGCGATCAGGAATTATGAACGTCATATGGATACTGCCTACCAGTTCATGAATAAGTATGATTACCCTGCTGTAAAAAGCGGTTATGTTGGAGATATAATTCCGCGTGGTGAACATCACTACGGGCAGTGGGCGATCAACCATTTTTTATATGCTGTAACCAAAGCTGCAGATTATAAGATCATGGTAAATGCACATGAAGCGGTGAGACCAACAGGATTAAGGAGAACCTATCCAAACCTTATAGGTAACGAATCTGCTCGTGGTACCGAATTCCAGGCATTTGGAGGTTCCAAACCAAATCATGTGACCGTATTACCTTTTACAAGACTCATTGGCGGACCTATGGATTATACTCCCGGAATCTTTGAGATGGATATTTCTAAGCTGAATCCAGATAACAATTCCCATGTAAATAGTACGCTGGCGAATCAACTAGCTATGTATGTAACGATGTACAGCCCATTGCAAATGGCTGCTGATCTTCCTGAAAACTATATGAGATTTCCAGATGCTTTTCAGTTCATTAAAGATGTAGCATTGGATTGGGATGAAAGTGAATACCTGGAAGCGGAGCCTGGCGATTACATTACTGTTGCGAGAAAAGCAAAGGGAACCAATAACTGGTTCGTTGGAAACGTGAATGGCGAGAAAACGCGGACTTCAAAAATTGAATTTGACTTCCTGGATAAAGGTAAAACCTACATTGCAACGATCTACTCTGATACCGAAGATGCTCATTACAAAACAAATCCTCAAGCCTATGAGATCAAAAAGTACCGGGTGAATAGCAAATCCAGTTTGTCGCAGCAATCTGCTCCGGGTGGTGGGTTCGCGATCAGCATCATAGAAGCCGAAAAATCTGAAGTAAAGGACCTTAAAAAGCTATAATTTCAAATGGCCGGGATTTCTTTAGATAAGTTCCCGGTCATTAAATTTTCATAAGTGAAAAAACTTTTAGTAATAGTTCTGTTATTTATTACGGTTGAGTCATTCAGCCAGAGATACCGGGATTTTGAGGTGGGTCCAAGCATTAGTTATGCGCATACCTCCTTATATCTTTCTCAGAATGTTTTTGATAGCGGGGAGAGCGACAGCTTTACCAATTCAGGTTTTGAACCAAATTATGCAGTGGGAGTCTATGCGATCTATTACCTGTTACCAAAAGCAGGTTTTGGAGCTGAACTCTACTGGCAGCGAACTTCAGCTTCAGATCTTAGTGATAATGAACATTACAATTCTTTGACTTTTATGCCCTATGTTAATTTCGACCCCTTTAACCAGATCGAAAATGTACTCTTTGGGGCGGGAATTGGAGCGTCGTTTATTCAAAATGCTCCGGATTATGGGAATGTACTTGAAGAGGATATTCGGGTGATCACGATCCCGGCAAAATTATCTGTCTCCTACCGGGTTCGTAATCAATTTACTTTTGAAATCTCCGCACAGGCAGAGGTACTGGAAGTAGTAAAGGATCAGGTACGAAGAAACTCCATTTTACTGGGATTCAAAATACCTTTTAATCGTGTTTTCGGAAATTATCGTTAAGGCTTAAAGATCGTTTTAAAAACTTCTATCAGTTTATCAACTTCTTCCAGGGTATTGTAGTGTACCAGGCTCACTCTTATCACGCCGTTATTATCTTCCAGCTGAAGGTCCTGAATTAATTTTTTAGCATAGAAATCACCAAACCTGATCCCAATATTATGAGGATCTACTGCTTCTACAATTTCATTACTTCGGAAGTTTTGGTGCAGAAATGAAATAGTAGGCACTCTTTTTTCAGCAGCAGCACTGGGTTGTCCAATGATCTTTATTTCTGAAACTGAATTTAAATAATCCAGAAGTCTTGTGGCCAGCTTCTCTTCATGGGTAGAAATAAGCTCGTAGGTTTTATTCAATTTTTCCTTAAACTGAAGATCTTTTCCCTCGAAATGATGATCGTGCAATTCAGCATAGTAATCGGTAATTCCGGAAACCGCATAGGTAAGCTCGAAATTGAAATTTCCGGGTTGCAGTTTATAGGGAACAGCATTTTTATCTATAAAATAATGGTTGATACTTTCCAGCTCTTTCAGTAAGTCATACTTACCGTACATCATGGCCAGGTGTGGTCCATAAGTTTTGTACCAGCTAAATGTATAGAAGTCGACATCCAGCTCCTGAACGTCCACTTTTCTATGCGGAGCGTAGGCGACACCATCTACACAGATCAAAGCACCTGCTTTATGTACTATTTCAGCGTATTGCTTAACGGGATTGATCGTTCCCAGCACATTGGAGGCGTGAGTAACTGCAACGAGTCTCGTCTTATCTGTCAATAAATGTTCAAGATCTTTTATATCCAGTTCCAGGGATTCTGGATTTATCTGCCAACTCTTAACTTTGAAGCCAGACTGTTCAAGATCTGTCCATGGAGAAACATTCGCCTCATGGTCTGTATTGGTAACAATGATCTCATCTCCCTTTACCCAGTTCTTACTAATGCTTAGGCTAAGAATTCGCATAAGCATAGTTGTACTGGAACCCATCACGATCTCCTCAGGTCTGGAAGCATTGATAAGCTCTGAAACAACTTGGGTAGAAGCCTTTAATCTGTCTCCGGCTTCCTGGGAAACAGCGTAAGAAGCACCTAGCTGTACATTGGAATGAAGCAAATATTCTGTGATCTTGTTGGTGACCTGCTTTAAAACCTGTGATCCTCCAGCATTATCCATAAAAACGAAATCCCGTTCAAGCGCAGGAAATTGTTCTCTTACAAATTTGATGTCTATCATTCTTCCAATAGGTTTTCATTAAATAGTTCAAGTATTCTTCGGTATTCATCTGTCCAGCTACTAGGCTCCACGAATCCGTGATCTTCCACTGGATAAACGGCAAGTTCCCAGTTCTCTTTTCCTAATTCGATCAAACGCTGACTAAGTCGTACCACATCCTGAAAATGCACGTTTACATCTACCATTCCGTGAGCGATCAACAAATCACCTTTAAGGCCTTCAGCAAAATAAATTGGTGAGGAGCGCTTGTAGGCGATGGGATCCTGGGAAGGTTCGTTAAGAATATTGCTGGTGTAGCCGTGGTTGTAATGCGCCCAGTCTGTTACAGACCTTAAAGCAGCACCTGCCTGGAAAGTATCAGCTTCAGTAAATAAAGCCATTAAGGTGATAAATCCACCATAACTACCTCCATAAATACCCACTTTTTCAGGATTGATATCATGCTCATCTATAAGATATTTCACGCCATCCACCTGGTCGTTCAGGTCTTTTCCACCCATATGCCTGTAAATTCCAGTTCTCCAATCCCTTCCATAACCGGCACTACCACGGTAATCGATATCGATCACGGTGTAACCAAGATCAGTTAAGAGGTTATGGAACATATATTCGCGAAAATAGCTGGACCACCATTTGTGAGCATTTTGCAAATAACCTGCACCGTGTACGAAGACAACGGCAGCATCATTTTTCACATCTTCTTCAGGCAGGTATAGTCTGGCTGGAACTTTTGCGCCATCCTGCGCTGTAAATTTAATAAGTTGAGGTTCACGCCAGTCATAAGCCTTAAAGGCTTCAGATCTGCCATCGGTTACCTGGATCGTTTCAGCAGTCGTTGAGGTTTCTTTTAGAAATAGTTCTTCCGGTTTGTTCATATATGAATAGGTGATCGCCATTTGCGATTCATCTGGAGATAACCGTACATCGTTA
The DNA here is from genome assembly GCF_913046405.1 of uncultured Christiangramia sp. Classification (GTDB taxonomy): domain Bacteria; phylum Bacteroidota; class Bacteroidia; order Flavobacteriales; family Flavobacteriaceae; genus Christiangramia; species Christiangramia marina. Next base: position 48,316 of record NZ_CAJWRQ010000004.1, on the reverse strand, counting down.
TTCCCGGTCATGGAAGTAAGTTGCTCCATGTTACCGCCCATTAAAGGCATCTTATAAAGATGTCTTTCCCCGGTATGAACTTTCGAAGAAGTGAAATACCAGTACTTTCCATCATTTGAGATCATAGGATCAAAAACTTCATATTTCCCGGGAGTAAGATCTTTCTTTTTCCCTGTTTTCGTATTCAGGATCACTAAATGAGAATAGCCTGATTCTTCAGTCTGAAAATAAATATGCTTATTATCTGGCAACCATCCCATAGTTTCATATCCGTAGTAAGTATAACCAATTCCCGGTCCTGCGAGCCATGCTTCATCCCTTTGATGGTCAAGCGTTTCAAATGTTCCGGTTTCAAGATTCACAGCCACGATCCAGCGGTCCTTATTATCTGTAGAACGTATATTTACTACCGCTTTGTCTCCTTCAGGACTAAATTTCATGGAAGATGGAATTACCGGTCGCGGCTCTTCTTTCCATTCTTTTTCAGGATAGTCTGCAGTATAATCAGGTAGTTTTGAAATTCCAGGTAGACTGGTGAAATCAAACTTTAGTACCGTATCCTTTTCAATTTGATAAAGCGCCAGTTCTGCGGAATATTTTAGATCTCCAACCTTGCTTCTGGCCGAAAGATCTTCAGTGTATCCACTTTCATCTACATAATTAGGAACGCCTGTGTTTTTTCCGCTTTCCCGGTCGATTAGGCTGAATGCAGCATATTTAGCATTTGGCGAGATCACGAAATTGCTCATGTTCTTGCTGTCCACGAAAAAAGTAAATTTTTCAGGATCGCTGGTAGATTCGCGGTACTTTTTCGATGCTTCCCTGTTCTCTCTACGCTCTCTCACAACCTGTAAAAGATCAAGGTTCTCGTCCTGAAGCCATTGATCCTTTTCGTTTAGTTTTTTATCTGCGGAAGCTTTTTTCGATCCAGATTTGATATTGGTTAGTTGCTGAAGCGTTCCGTTTTCGAGCTGATAGATAAATGCGTTGTCTTCAGCTTTAAAAAGAATTTCATTTTCTGAAGCTGAAAATTCAGGATCACTTATTCTGAAGGGCAAACTGATCAATTCCTTTTTGGATCGATCATTCATATCGTAGATGACGAGTTTTCCTTCATCTGTATACAGCATTTTCTTTCGGTCACTACTGAATTTACCGTAGGTTGGGATCATTGCTTTAGATTCTTCCGAAGAAACCTTTAAAATCTTTTGAGGATCATCTATCGTGATTTTATAAAGACTGTCTGCAGCATTCCCTTCAGGATTGTACTGAAAATAGACATTTTCACTATGAATTCCCCAACGAACTCTATCAGGAAAGTTACCCATCCATTGCGGATCCTGCATGATCTTCTCGACACTAAGTTCTGAAGTTTGGGCATTTAGCTGTAAAAATGGGAGGCATAGGATGGCGAGAAACGCGAATCTTTGAAGCATTGGTGAAAATTTACGATTTTGGAAGGCCAATATAGCCAAATTTTAACTCCGCATTAAACGTTTTCGTACCACTGCGGTCTAATTTCAAAGCAATTGTTCTAAAAAGAACGATATTGTAAAATACATCAACCAATCTTTACATTATGACAAAAAAATTATCCTTAGCCTTTTTATTTTTCATCTCCTTTTCGGCTGCATTTGCGCAAAGCACCCAGGAAATGGTGGAGAAAATCGTAAAAGAAGCAGAAGGCAATTCAGAACTTGAAAATCTTGCGCATGAATTACTGGACGTTGTAGGTCCAAGACTTGTTGGGACGCCTCAAATGAAACAGGCTAACGACTGGGCGGTAAATAAATACAAGAGCTGGGATATTGATGCGAGAAATGAAGAATGGGGAAAATGGAAAGGCTGGGAGCGCGGTATCACACATGTAGACCTTATCTCTCCAAGAATTCAGAGCCTTGAAGCACGACAGCTGGCCTGGAGTCCATCTACCGGTAAAAAAGGAGTACAGGCTGAAGTTATCATCCTTCCGGCAGCAAAAGACTCTATGGACTTCGTAAATAACTTGAAGTCGGTTAAAGGGAAATTCGTGATGATCTCGATGCCACAGCCAACAGGAAGACCGGATGATAACTGGGAAGAATGGGCTACAGAAGAGTCATTCGAAAAAATGAAAAAGGATCGTGATAGTTTAAGTGAAGTTTGGAGAGAACGTACTTCAGCCAGCGGATTATCCAGAAGAGAATTACCTCAGGCACTGGAAAAAGCAGGAGCAGCCGGGATCATTTCATCTTACTGGTCTCGAGGATTTGGAGTAAATAAAGTATTTTCTTCATATACAGAAGAAATTCCAACCATCGATATTTCACTGGAGGATTATGGGATGCTATACAGGCTTGCAGAATATGGTGATAAACCTGAATTAAAAGTAGTAGCTGAATCTCAGGAGCTGGGAGAAGTTCCTACTTTCAATACAATAGCAGAGATCAAAGGTTCAGAAAAGCCTGAAGAATATGTGATTCTTTCAGCACACTTTGACAGCTGGGATGGCGCAACTGGTGCAACTGATAATGGAACAGGAACTATCGTAATGATGGAAGCGATGAGGATTCTTAAAAAGTTGTATCCAAATCCAAAAAGAACGATTCTGGTAGGACACTGGGGTAGTGAAGAACAGGGATTGAATGGCTCCAGAGCTTTTGTGAAGGATCATCCGGAAATCGTTGAGAATACACAGGCATTATTTAATCAGGATAACGGAACTGGAAGGGTAGTAAATATTTCTGGAAACGGATTCCTGCATGCATATGACTATATAGGACGCTGGTTGTACGAAGTTCCAGAAAATGTTACTACGCATATTGAAACCAATTTCCCTGGATCTCCAGGAAGAGGAGGATCTGATTATGCATCCTTTGTAGCGGCTGGAGCACCAGCATTCAACCTAAGTTCATTGAGCTGGGATTACTGGAATTACACGTGGCATACCAACAGGGATACTTACGATAAGATCGTTTTTGACGATGTTAGAAATAACGTGATCCTTACAGCGGTACTTGCTTACATGGCTAGTGAAGATCCTGAAAAGACATCCAGAGAACAGATTAGCTTACCAAAAAGTCGTAGAACCGGAGAGCAGATGACATGGCCAGAGCCACGCGATGCAACTCGTAGAGGAGGTCTTGACGAAGATTAAAAATTAAATAATTATGGAAGCGGTCAATTTGCCAATTTCTTTTTGAGCACATTGGCCGCTTTTGTATATCCTCCATTTCCACCATCTATAAAGTGGATATGTTCATCTGTCTTTATGTTTCGAACATAGCAGGACATGATACTTTCTTCACTAATATGAAAACCATATTTAATGAGACCCTGTTTTTCAACACTATCAAGGTATTTGAAAAGTTCTTTTCTTTGATCTGCGCTACCGGTGATCACAGTATTAATTCTGCCATCGAGGCTTAGATTATCAGATAATTCCACCATTCGCTTTAAATATGTTTTTCCAAGATTGGTGTTTCTAAGATAAAACTCCCCGAACAGGCTAATCAAAACTCCTTTTAGAAATTCCGGAATATTACTGTCACCCCACTTAACCTTTACATCATTGCTAATTCGGTCAAAACTGGTGGACATTTTAAGCTTGTCTGTAGAGATTGGTCTTCTGCGTTGCGTGGAACCGTAGATCTCGTTGAGCTTTTCGAGAATATCTGAATAAACTTCCGGGTAGTTAGCATCACCGCATCCAGCTATAAGAAGGCTTAAAACTTCCTGGTTTTCCAATGGTGGTTTGATTTTGTCCCATTTACAATCCATCCCGGATAGATTCAGAGAAATTTGATCTTCTTCGATTTGCGGGGATTCAGGTCTTTCTTTGATAAGCTTTTCTGCAATTAGTAATCCCTGACCCATGATAATCGGGATCACCAGAGATTCTGTAGTACTTACGCGAGCTATCTTTAATTCGATCCCATCCCGATAAAGATCTTTCACAGGATAAGTTCCCAATGAAAGTTCGAATTTAAAATTCTTCTGAACGTTCCTGTTGTGTTTCTCAAGAACAGATAAAGCTTTGGTAGTTATACTATCAGGTATTAAAAAAGTAGCTCCATCGCCTCCAAAAAAGAATGGAACGGTGATCCCTTCAGAAATGGACAAATTTAGTATAGCGATCACACAGCCGGTAGCTACCAGGTTCACTTCTTCATGCCTGCCTTCGTTGACTGCTTTGGTAGAATCCCGAATATCTGCAACCAAGACATGCCAAGTTGGTGGAACCTCCTGAAAATTGCTTCTGTCTCGAAAAAGTTCATGAATAGCCAGATCACTAATCGGGACTTCGGTATAGAAATTACGATGCTTGTCCATCATAGAACTTCTGTCGAAATGGATGTGTAAAAATTTCGGATTTTAGAATTAATTGAGCTCAGCACCCACAGCTACTGAACAGTCATGCCCAGGTTGCCCGTGTGGAGGATTAATCGTTGGAGTGGCGCTCTGCATTCTAACAGGGCTAGTGGTCATAGGTTGGGCCGGAGTGTTTCCCTCACTTGTAAGAGGAGCTCCTACCGGTAGTTCACAACGATGACCTTCTACGCCATGAGCAGGATTGTATTTAAGCTCACTGCCTGCTGCCATATTCGTTTTCATCGAATTCGCAGTGCTTATGGTTTCTTTTTCTTCGGAAGTTTTCTCTTCTTCTTTTTTAGTCTCCTCACAAGCGATGAAGGCTATGAACAGAAGGCTTAAAAAACTAAATTTTATCAATTTTATCATATGGCTATCTTATTTAGTAAGTGTATCTAATTCTTCTTCTGAAATATTCAGAAGTCCTGATGCAGGCAATCTTTTGGTCATTTCTTTCCAGTTTTCATCTGCAGCGAAAACTTTCTTGAAAATTGGTTTTGCTTCTTCCATTCTCCCACTATTAGCAAGAGCTACAGCTTTCCAGTATTTCATTTCCAGGTTTTCAGGAAACATTTTTTCTGCAGTACCATATTCCTGAAGTGCTTTTTCCATATCGTTGGCTTCCACAGCAAGATCTCCTTTGTTCATATGCTCATAGGCACGGTGCACCTTCAGTAATCTCCCAAGTTCCATGATCGGAGTTTCGTGATCATCAACTCTAAGATCCACTTTTTTATCTTCCCAGCTTTTTTCGGTTTTTTCAGGACCTACGACAATAAGAGCAGCAGATTGTTTTCCTCGTATATCACCACCGGCTTCCTGCGCGGCCAGCATCACTGTGACCACTCTTTCAGCTAAAGCAAGATCTGAATTTGTAGCATAGGCATTTGCCATGGCAGGAACTACATTCTCATTTAACATCATATTTGCCTGTACAGAAAAATTATTACCCTGTATATCTTCCGCAGCCTGAACGCATTTATCACCAGTATAGGCAGAAACATTTCCGTTTATATCCAGAAATGCAACCTGACGGAAAGCACGGCCTTCATCTTCATCTACCATTTTAGCCAGCGCGATATCTGCAGGCATTCCATTTTCCATTAATTCAAGTCCCTGAGGACCGTAGGCCGGATTTACAAAGGATTGAGTAGCAACCACTCCAACACCAGATTTGCCCCAGGAAACTATAGAACCCACCGAAAACCAGTGACTTTGAACGCCTACAGCCATTTCACCGGTGACAGTATCTCTGGCAACAATTGAAAATGTATGCGCAAAAGCGCTTTTTTCATGTCCAATATTCTGTGCGTGAGTGCTGAATATCGATAAACAGAAAACTGCTAAAACTAATTTTTTCATACTTAACGAACTTAAAGTCTAAAGATATAGAATAAGACTGTAAATTTTAGAATTATGTGGTAGCGAAGTCTATGCCGATTTTTATAAATTCGTTCAATGGCCTCATAGTTCAATGGATAGAATAGAAGTTTCCTAAACTTTAGATCCAGGTTCGATTCCTGGTGAGGCCACTGGAAAGGGTATAGCTCAAACCAAAACCTTGTTAATCTTATGATTATCAAGGTTTTAATTTTTTTTTGGTATTATGTGAATTCATCTGAAATCAAGCATTTTGAAACGCAGATCGTCAACATTTTGTCAACAAAAATTCTTATCTTAGAAAGGCGTAAACCTGCGTAATCACTGATTTGACTTTCATATTAATGTTTCATCTAAACACGTCAAATCATGCGTACTTCGTCAACATTTTCAGTACTGTTTTGGATACACATCCAAAGAGCAAAGGGCGGTGAAGCCCCTATTTATGTTCGTATATCACTGTATAACAAAAAGTTAAACATTAGTTTAAAGCGTAAGATCGCCATAGAATTATGGGATTCCAAAAGGCAAAGATCAACGGGCGTTGACGCTTTCGATTTAGAGCTCAATGAGTTCCTAGACCAGGAATACTCTATGCTTTTTCAATATTACCAGGAATTAAGGATAGAAGGTAAGGTTCGATCCCTGGAAAATATCAAGAAAAAATACTTCGGGGAGACTGAAAAATTGTACTCTTTGGAGGATATATTCGAATACCATAATACAACTTGTTTTTCAAAGTTAAGGCCGAATACTAGGCGGCTTTATAATACCAGCCAGAACTATATCCGGAAATATTAAACAGGAGTTTGGTAGAAAGGATTATTACCTACAAGAGTTAGACTATAATTTCGTATTGAAGTTCGAAAACTTTCTAAGGATTCTAAAGCCAAAACATTATCAGAAGAATTTGCAACATAATGCGGTTATGAAGCATATTCAACGACTGAAGAAAATGATATCATTGGCTTACCGGATGGAATGGATCGATAAGAACCCTTTTTTAAAGTTTCAATCTACTTTAGAAGCCAGGGAGCGAGAATTTCTATCATCAGAGGATCTTAGGAAGATAGAAGACAAAGATCTTGAATTAGAAAGATTGGAAAGGGTACGGGATTTATTTGTTTTTAGTTGCTATACCGGGATAAGCTATGGAGATTTAAATTTACTGAAACCTGAAAATCTAACTATTGGCATTAATGGCAAACTATGGATTGTAACCAGAAGAATGAAAAATGGAAATTCTGTAAAAGTGCCCTTGTTGAGAAAGGCCGTTTCAATTATTGAAAAATATAAAAACGATATAAGCTGCCAGGTAAATGATTCTTTATTGCCTGTGATCTCTAATCAAAAGGTCAATCAATATCTAAAGGAAATCGCAATAGCTTGTGAAGTAAAAAAGCATGTAACTTTTCATTTGGCCAGGCATACTTTTGCTGCTACGGTAGCTCTATTTAACGGAATGCCTATTGAAACAGTATCGAAAATTTTAGGGCATAAAAACTTTCTACTACCCAGATCTATGCAAAGGTTGTGGAGAGAAAATTGAGCGATGATATGGATTTTCTCCAAAAAAGACTCGATGGAGAAAATGGAGATATTAGTAAAGAAGTTTCAATTAGCTGATTTTCCAAAAAAGAGGGAATATTGCATTGGCTGATGGCAGCAGGTCTTTGTTAGTTAATTTGATAAATCCGGTTTCGTTTGTTTTAGCTTGTTGAAAACATGTCTAATTATGGCACTTAGCGATTAGTATATTAGAGAGATACTTCCTCTCTTTTTCCTCATAAATTAAAACTCAATGAATCAATTTTTTTATTAAAATTCTTCTGCTTTATGCAAGAGAGTTAAATTTTTTTCTTCGATTTCAATCCTAGTTTCTAAATGGAATGGTCTGGAATTATTTCCTTTAGTGGAGCAAGCATGTCCAATAATCTAAGGTGAGGTTTAAAGAAACACTCACTAAATGCGTAGAGCATATACAACGCGTGGGTTACTCTTATTTTACATGATACCCTCAATATATCTTGCTGATTTTGGACGTATTTTATATTGAAATCCAAATTGCAATCCTATTCTAAAATAAGATAACTCATAACTGTAGGCACTATTATTATCTAGCAAACCAAGATCATATTCAGTTCGTAATTTTATACTGTAGGAAAATGAATCTGTTATTTGTTTTTCCAAACCGAACTGTCCTACCAAGCTGAGCTTTTGCTTTGAGAAAAATTCATCTTCAATCACACTTTTAACCATATCTTCATTTTTATTATAGAGTGTTCTTTTACCATTCTCAATGGTTATAATCTGAAGACGATCCTCAATTTTCAAAAAGTAATCGTTCAAGCTTAGAAATTGACCACCTAAACCAAAAGATATCCTAGTATCCTTTTTATATCCCATTGCCATCCATAATTTATTAGTAATGGAACTTTTATATAACTTAATTCACTAAGATAATGTGATCCTTCTTCAACAAAACTAAGTGCCTTACCGTTATAAGTTTGTTCCGAATACTGCATTCCCCCTTCTACCTGCCAGGAATCTGATGTATTATATTTAATTGAAATACCTAAATTATATCCTCCAGATAGGCCCTCACTTTCTACGTTAGAATCGCTCTCTGAATTTAAGGCTCCAAGAAAAAATGGGTTTAAATTAGCTTCTAATCCCCATTTGTTTTCCTGGGCTTTGACATTTAATGAAATCAAAATTATAGCAACTATGCCCATTTTTTTATCATCTATTCAATATTATTTGTTGGTTCGATTCATTTTTATCAATAATTATTCTTACACCAGATTAGTGGCACAGAGGCTGTATCAAAAATGCACAGGCACTGGTGCGCCTTGGTTGCATTTATAAGACAAGCAGTGTACCATTACTGTATTGGCACTGTACTACCAGTGAACAAGTACTGGAATCTTTGATAAACAATACAAACAGGCAAACAATAATAAACTTCCAAATGACTGGCAGGCATTTTTTACAAATTTAATTCTTTTGAAAAAAGCACCAGAGTCCAGGATTAAAGTTTCTATCTCAGGATGATTTTAGATGCTATTTCTTAGCTTTTAACTAGCCTTTGATGTATGATTATACTGATGAATAAAAAAATCATTAATTGCCCTTAAAATGCCGTATTTAAACGTTTAAATGTTTTCCATTGTATTAGGTTTAATTTATAGCAATTTGATGTTCCGCTAGTCATCAATCATGAATTCTCAGCTATTTTTTATCCATTCAAATAGCAATTTCGGAGTAATCCTGAATATCTAAATTCTAGATGCTCCAAAAAATGTTTTATTGATAAAAGTGTATTCTCAAACTTTTTACAATTAGTGCTTTCTTTTTAGAAAGTTCTGTTTGTTAAAAACAAGAATCCTATTTCATGGTAATTGCATTGCTGAAGAATGAATTAAATTACAAAATCATTTACTTTTTTTACCTGGCGCATTTTCCTTTTGCTCTTCATTGAATTTTGCATTCAGATCAAAATGAAACTAATAATGCCTTTTATCATTTACTTCTTTCAGAGCTGTATGCATTACCTTTTGATGCATGACGGCATTTCAGGATTTGAAATTAGAAATGGACTTATAAAAAGCGAAGCGGCTTTATGCAGTCCGCTAATTTCAAATGCTATTGATTTGGCATCAAAAGGTAAGGCTATGAACGATCAGAGAATTATGAATGATTGATCGGTCTTTTACAGTGAGCCCTTAATTATGGAAATCTATCCAGCGGACTTAAGTCATAAAAGTTCTTCGATTAAGTACTTTAGAAATCCATCATACTTTTTTGACTTGGGTCCAAGACGTTATGAATGAACCTCTTTTTCTGAAACGTAGCATTTGCGAAGAGAAAGGAAATGGGGTGAGTGGGATACTCTAAAATATTGTTTTTCCGTGAAAAATATATCCGTTTATAAGGCCTTCGAAGGGTTTTTCCGTGAAAAATTTTAGAGTAGAATTTCTAATTCATTCAATTTGTAGGCAATAAACCTCAAATAGACTTAAAACTAAGGGGGAATGGATTGTAACGGGGCTTGGCCCGTTACCCTCTTGCTATTCCATTCCTTCATTTCATTTTGGAATTCTCATATTATTTACCTAAACCTAATAGTTTTTAGAACGGAATTTCCATCATTGAAAAGAAGGAACATTAGAACCAATTCTTCACTTAAAAACTTCAACACTTTAATAGGAATTATTTAATTTTTTAGAATTAGATAAATATTTTTCTACATTAACCTTATTTACTTTCAGGGATTTAAATTGATCATAATATGAATATAAGTACTTACTTATTATATCCTGAGCATTTTCCTATTTTCAAGCTGAAGTTGTTTTTTCTAGTATTTAGACTAAAATCCAGAACAACCAATCCTCTCTATTTAATTTCTATAGCCTCTATAATCTTTCTGCTAATATCTTAAATAACACTCACAGCAGTCATGTAAGTAATCTAGGAGATGGAAGATTTTAAAAGTCTCATTTAAAACCAATCGAGCTATTTGGAGATTTCTAGGAGAACTTCCATAAAAAGTTTTTTCAGTTTTTAAGGAGGTTCAAGATTTGTTCAATGAAGCTCTGGTTCCAAAACGAAGTCATGTCGTAATAGAGGTTGATGGGGTTTTGGGTGTCATTACAAGTATTCTCTTAAAGTTTGTTCCTTTCATTGGGCTGAGTGTGTGTAACTCAGGTAAAGGAAGTTAAAGGGATCCCATTTATTGATCTCGTAAAAACTAAAAGGGTTGTGATAAAAATCACAAGGAAATTGAGAATAAACCTCTAGAAAATCACCTTAGGAACTCCTTAGCCAGGCATTCTTTTGTTATAATCACTATGAACAGCTAGTTAAAAAGGCGTAAAATCTTCAGTAACAACAATTGAAATAGCAATTTCCGAATTACAGAGATTTTTGAGTGATTACAGACATTATAGGGAGACTTACAATTATTTCCCTCTGAAAATTGAGAAACTATTAATGGTAGTGAAAGTTTGTCCTAAATGGATAGTCACTGGTTAAAAGCTTTTCTTTTTACTAATTTTATAAGCTAAAAAAAAGCCTATGATTTTAATCATAGGCTTTAAATGCGAATTTGATCTATTCCAACTAAAACATTTATTCGCATATTAGTTTTACCGTGAAAAAAGAGAAATGAAACTAGCTCCATCAGCTTCAAATTTTAGCTCTCCATTTTTCGGCTTTAATGATTTGCCTTTTTTAAAAGATTCCTTGCTATTAGTAGTATATAGGGTAAATGAACTTACACTTTCCGGAATTCCAATAATAGTAATTTCTCTAGTTGCGCTTTTATTCACCAGATGAAGAGCATATTCACCGTTTTTTTGATCTCCGAGGGCAGTAGCAGTAATCATTTCTTCTTTAGAAATAAGAGGAATAACGTTTAGTCCTTTAGGAGTGGTGCCCAGTTGTTTCAAATTAAAAAAGCGTTGTGTGGGATGTAATTCTTCTTCATCATTACCAAACACTCCACCGCCCGATAGCACCGAATAATCTGAGGTCAACTGCCATTGAAGAATACTCAAAGGCTGGGCTATTTTCAGTATTTTTAGGTAAATGCGTATTTCCTCAAGGGCATAAGTAGACTCTTCAAAGATCTGCGGATAACGCCATGCCCCTGCATCAATACTACCTTCACCAACAAAAAGAGGTTCATCAACACGATTCGCAATATCATGCCACTTTATAAGGTTTTCATCAGTCCAGCCTCTCCAGGAGTGAAAAGAGACACCGCCTATAAACGGTAGGCTTTCTGGATTAATCGATGCCTGAGTGGTAAAATCCCAGCCATTGGCATCTGCCGTATCTCCAAGAAGAAATTTGGTTTTTAGTCCGGCATTTTTAAAGTAATTTCCAAGTTCTTCTATTAACTGTTGATGTTCTTCAGGCGTTTGTCTCACATCAATTCCAAGGTCCGATTCATTAAAGGAGAACATCACGGTCTCCACGCCATATTCTTCTTTTAAAAATAAAATATAGGCAGTAATTGATTTATAAATTTCTTCCTTTTTGGACTGATCTAATTGATTCCCCCGGCTTCCGTCAAGATTGACTCCCTCTGCTCTTTTACCTATTATAGCCCAGTCTGGGGCAAACCAGGCAGCCAGAATCACTGGAATACCTTTTTCATCGAGTCGTTGCGCCATTTCCATGGAAGCTTTTACTTTCGGATCTAACTTTCCTTTTTTCGCCTCAGCTATTGGATCCTTGTCAGGGTCTGGATGCCACTGTTTCCATGGAAGTTCTACTCTGCTCCAGGCCACCCGTAAATTTTCCAGTGCATAATCTATCACCTGAGGATCTGCGTTCTGATTTTGTAAACGAAAGTTGCCTCCGATTCCATCAAAAGCATTTCCTTCCTGATCTGGATAAAGCTTCAAAGTCACCGGGGAATTATCCATTTCTCCGGAAACTTCAATATCAAAGGAGTTTTTATAAGTTTTATTTGCTGCAATATTTCCAGTTGCGATAGCAAAATTTAACTGGTATTCTGGATTTAGAGAGTCTGCCCCAGAAGTAATAATTAATTCGGTGGCCTCTTTTACGATAATTGTGATTTCCCGGTTTTCTGAATTGACAGTTACAGATTTTACAGGAGCTTTATATTCAGCATTTTTAAATTCTGAATGAAAATTTGAAACAGTAATCTTTTCGGGATTGCTAATTTTGAAACTGGCGTTTGTGCCAAATGCTTCCGGTAGTTTTATTCTGAAATACGCTCCCTGCAGAAGCGAGTCTTTTGGGGAAGTGAAATCTACCTGAATATTGGCTTTTCCTTCTCCGGTTGTTTGAAGCTTTTGATTCCAGCTGATGTCACGCATTCCGTAATTGAAGGTTTTAACTCCATTTTCCCTTTTAAAGTCCGTTTTCTGACCTTCCTTCCGGGTTTCCCACTCGTTACCGTTTTTATTTATAATCACAAGACTGGAGTTAAAATCGAAAAAACCGTTTTCCGTTCGAATTCCCGTAAGGTTGCCCCAGGTCTCGAATTCAGCCTGTGCTGAGACTTCCTGAGCCACACCCGTGACAAATAGTAGCAGGATTAATGTATGCTTAATTCTTAATTTCATCTTTAGTTAATGTATTTGAAAAATTATATATCTCTTTTACCCGTTCCGGGCTATTTGCAGTTTGTAGCCAGTTAGACCAGACCATAAACCAGGACCATTTTGGCTGTTTTTCCAGAATGTTTGGTTTTGGTAATTCACCCACTTCTCCAAGAGCAATAGGTTTACCCTCTGCGAGTTCCAAAAGTTCCTCATAATCTTTCTGTTCGTAATCATAATGATAAACATCGGTGGCCAGGATATCTACATATTGAGCTCCCGGATAAAAATCCTTATAAGGAAAAGCTTCATCGTAAGGAATATCACGGGGAGCATTCGCATTCCAAACCCAAATGAGGTTATTTAATTGGTGATATTCGGTTAAACGGTCGTAAAGCATTTTCCAAAGCTTTTTATAAGCCTCTGGATTATTCCCCCACCAGAACCAAACTCCGTTCATTTCATGATAGGGCCTCCAGAGAACGGGTACCCCGGCTTTCTGTAATTCTTTAAGATGCTGTGCAAGATTATCTACCTGCTTCAACCAATTTGTATGTGTAGGAGAATCGGGGGTAAGCAATTCCTGCCATTGCTCATCACTAAATTCATTCTGAACACTTTCACTCCAGCCATACGGAGGATTTTCGGATGGTCTCCCCACATGCCACATAAGGGTTATTATAGAACCTTCGTTATGTTTTTTGATGGTCGCTTTTACAATTCTTTCTCCCGGATCTTTTTCCCCATTCCAGTAAAAGGCGGTTCCCCAGACTGCCGGATATTTACCGGTAATTTCCTGGGCGAGATTATAAAACTTATCGGGGTCTTCGTTATAACTATGCTGCCCGGCTAAAATTTTGCCATTTAAGGAATAAATATATTCTAACAACTGTTTTGTTTCAGGACCGGTGTTTGGATTTACGGGTGTTTGCCCATAACATAGAACAGAGGCAAGCAATCCGACAAAAAGGATCATTTTTTTCATTTATTCTGATTTAAAAGTTGGTCTGCAGCGAGTACTAAAAAGATATAATCTGTAGTGCCGCCTCCTAAAACATATTCGGTTTGTTGCCAGAGAAATGGCCATTCCAGTAATTCAGGAAAATCTGGTCTTATTAATGCCGTTCCGGAGCCAATTCCGCCCGGGATAAACGAGAATTCCCCACGATTCACTCCATAGGCCTGGGTTAATGATCTCGAGCCAACTCCAGATGCGAAAGAGGAAGTATTCACGCCCGGGTGAGAACCAAGCACAAAATTCAGGGCATTCAGCATATATTTCTTCGGAAAGATTTCGGGATAGCTCGTATGGAAATAATATTGTTTCATTCCAAAATTCTGAATTCCCCAGCCGGCACCCCAAATATCCGGTTCATAAGGCATTCCGTAAGGTGTTTTTTTACCTAACTCTACCACCTCTTCATAATATTCCTGAACAGCAGCCTTTATCTGATTCTTAAAATTATCATTTTGGATTAGCGGTAGGGCAGGCCCGACGATCCATCCGGTATTGCTAATATTAGCTATTATTGCTTCCGAATTGTTCACAAGAAAATCTGAATATTCCTGTTTATTAGTAGTTCGAAGCATTTCAACGGCTAGTTCGCTTTTTTGAACAAATGATTCTTTCTTATGTGTGTTCCAGATTGATTCGGCGATCGATAGGCATTCTTCAGCAAGTTCTGGATTAGAATTTTTCAAAACTCTAGAAGCAGCTGCAAGGGCTGCAGCGGTAGAAAGTTCTCTCCCCGGATTTTCTTCAGTAAAAACCCAGCGATCATCTGGAGCTCCCTCTAGGCCTACAGGAATCTGTTCATCTGCTTCAGAATTCGAAAAAACCTTATTATCGCTATGATTTACGGGGTCTCCCAGTAGAATGTATTGTCTTTTGTTAGGCACGATGATTCCGCGATAAAAACGCCCCATAGACTTGTAACCTCCAACGATTGAAAGAACACCGTGTTCTATTTGCTGTAACATATCGGGTTTGCCGTCGGGTTGAAGAATTTCTACGATCCGGGTATTTTCATCGATGCTGGTATTGTCGTAATCTACCCCGAAAAGTTCATAAATATGAGACAGTCCCTGAACCGTTGAAGCCTGGGATTCCACTCTAAGGTCATAATCCCCTGCATCGTGCCAGCCACCAATATTTATTCCGGGCACGTGCTCTCCGGATTCATACTTCGTAAGAGTTTCAGAACCTTGTAAATAACCATCAAAATGGTTATAATCTGTAGGAGCCATTCGCGCATCATCCATATGGCAGAGGCCATGCCAAACCTTATACCGGTCGTTCACGCGCATATGACACATCTGGACTGGTAAAAAATACTCAAGTGTAGGTTGCCAGACATCCCTTTGATAAACATCTTCACTAATCTGAAAAGCTTCCGTTTGATAATCGCCATATTGAACAACATACATCCCCGGTTTTTTCACTTCGGTAAAATCCAGTTGATAATATTTATATCGGAGAAAATCGCCCCATTCTTCTGGTTGTTTAGAGATCACTTCAGTATAACCGCCCTCATTATCAATTCGAAGTAGTTTTGCTTCTATTTTTCTGCTATCATTTGGATCTATTTCAATAACCGCTATTTTTTCCTGGGCAGGATGGTAACCCACCTGGGAAACCTGTACTACTGGGGAATAAATGAAGTCCTTTAGCGTATTTGGAGTAATAAGCCATTCAATAGCATTTTTAGTTTTTCCTGCGGGTACCAGCGATCTTACTATAAACCAGCCGTTACTATGAATAGCTCTGCCATCTAATAATTCCAAGCTATTTTCACCTAAATTTTTAATACTTATGGTTTGTTTTGGAGTTCCGGGTGCGATAACGAGCTTATTTCCCGTTGCCATTGGTTTGAGACGAAAGTCCCCTTCTTTGGTGTTCTTTCCAGGACCATTCGCCTGAATATTAAATATGCCGAAATCATCATCCATATAATAGGATTTCCCAAAAAGGATTCCGGGAAAAAATTCAATGTTCATCCCTACTTTTCCAACCCATTCGTCTGGTAATGGTTTATCGAGATCGACTATAATTTTAAAAGATTTCCCCTGAGGCACAATTTTAAGATCGTAACTCATATCAAGCTCGGGGTAAATAATAGGATTAAATCCTGTCCGGTCTTTGGAAGGATCTGGATAGCTCATATGCACACTTATTTCCTGCGTATCACGATTTAGCTGTCGCTCTCCAACCTTCGGAACAGGCTGCCATTGGCCGGGAGCAGGTTCAAGCCTTAGATCTCCATTGGTCGCGACACGAATCCCATTCTGGATAATGCCAACTCCGCCCTGATGACTTTCCGGATAAAAATCGTGGGCAAGCATAACGTTTGCTCCCCGTCTTTCCAGGTATTCCAGGTCATTAATCCTGAAAATATCTATAGAATCGGAAGTTTTTTGAGCATAAATATTTGCTATGCCTAAAATTGAAAAGAGTAAAATAAAATTTCGCATCATCTAAAATTAGAAACTAAAAATAGGCCTATGTACGAAGCAGGACTTAATACTTTTTTATCTATTTCCCATAGGATATTTTCAGCCGTCTTTCTTATTGAAATCATTGCTATATATTTAATCTGAAAAATATTCCTTTATGAAAATACGATACTTTTTAGGACTCATGTTTCTTTCGGTTAGCACTGTTTTTTGTCAGGATAATACTTCGAATGAAGAATTCATCGCTGAAATGAAAACAGACGCTAAAGAAAATTTACTTGATAAATGGTATCCTCTGGCCATTGATAATGAGGACGGAGGTTATTACAGTGAAATCACCTATGATTTCAAACTGGGGGAAAAACATGATAAAATGATCGTGACCCAGGCCAGGCATATCTGGACCAATTCAGTAGCTGCTGAAGTATTTCCAGAAAATGCTAATTACCTTCAGTATGCCGAACATGGATTTAAGTTCTTAAGGGATGTGATGTGGGATAAGGAATATGGAGGTTTTCATAACCTGGTTTCTAAAACCGGGGAGCCAATTGCTAAAAAAGGTGAAGAGAAAACGGCTTATGGCAACGCTTTTGGATTATATGGTTTGGCGGCTTATGCCAGAGCATCGCAGAATGAAGAAGCGCTGGAACTGGCCAAAAAGACCTTTTACTGGCTGGAAGAGCATAGCCATGACTCAATTAGTAAAGGATATTACCAGTCCTTAAATATGGATGGATCACCAATTATAAGAGATTCCAGTTTTGATTCCACTTCAGACGTTGGTTATAAGGATCAGAATAGTTCTATACATTTGCTGGAAGCCTTTACGGAACTTTATAAAGTGTGGCCGGATGATCTTGTTGCAGAAAGACTGGAGGAGTTACTATTACTAATTCGTGATACTATTGTAAGCGACAAGAATTATATGAATCTCTTTTTTGAAAAGGACTGGACGCCGGTTACTTTTAATGATCAGTCAAAAGAAGTGATTGAAAAGCACTATTATCTGGATCATGTTTCTTTTGGACATGATGTTGAAACGGCTTATTTGATGCTAGAAGCTTCCGAAGCTTTGGGGCGTGAGGACACAGAAGAAACCTTGGTCAAAGGTAAAAAGATGGTAGATCATTCCCTGGAAAATGGATGGGATCCTGAATTGGGTGGATTTTATGATGGGGGCTATTATTTTGGTTCTGATAAAAATCTTACGCTGGTAAATAAAAATAAAAACTGGTGGTCTCAGGCTGAAGGTTTGAATACACTACTTATTATGGATCATTATTTTCCTGAAGACGAATATAATTACCGTTCCTATTTTAATAAGTTATGGGAATATACCAACACCTATTTTATGGACGAGCGTTTTGGTGGCTGGTATGAATGGGGACTGGATAGCAGACCGGAAACTAAGGATGACCTGAAAGGACATATTTGGAAAGCTACTTATCATAATTTCAGGGCACTCATAAATTGCATGGAAACTCTAAAGAAATAAGGTGATTACTGAAAAATGTATATCCGTTCTTCGTCATAATAGTTATCTCGTTACCCTGAATTTATTTCAGGGTGTCCATTTATAATTATGATTTACAAAACTCTAAGATTCTGAAACAAGTACAGAATAAGACCCTTTATTAAATTTTAGATACTTTAAGGACAATCAAACTAAAAAAATAAGGAAGGCGAAAATCTTAGATTTTCGCCTTCCTTATTTTAAATCATTTCCTCTTTACTTTTTGCTTAGCCTAAGCGTGATCACATCATGAGGTGGCACGACTGCTTTAAAAGGGGACTGAGTGTTTTTCAAATTTTTGTGTTTCCAAAGGTCTCTAATGCTATACGTTTCTGCATTAAAATCGACAGCATAATCAAAATCCGGATCTTTAATCTCATGATCTTTCCAGTTAAAATTTATTTCATGATCGGTATCCGAGCGATTTAAGAAGGTCACTGCCCAGTTTCCACCTGCTAAAGGCTTAAACCAGGTTTCAAGGCCGTCTTCACTGCTATATTTAAATCCCTGCACTCCAAGAGTATCCTGGTCTATAGCGATCACCTCTTTATTAGTAAGGATATTCACTGTTTCTTCACTCATATTACCCAGATCATTTCCGGCAATTAGTGGAGCAGCCAGCATTGCCCACATAGTAAAATGCGCCCGGTCTTCGCTCACGGACATTCCATTTCCAACTTCCATCATATCAGGATCATTCCAATGGCCGGGACCAGCATATTTTCTTAAACCATCCTGCATATCAAGTATTCTAAGTACTCCCCAGGAAGACCAATCGCCGTGATCTTCTTCACAATCCCAGCAAGGATAAATATCTCCCGTTGTCCTCCACAAATGCCCAATATCTTCAGCCCACTCCCAGGGCTGATTATCTCCCCATTCGCAAATGCTTAAAACAATTGGTCTGCCAGCTACATATAGTGCATCTCTCATGGTAAGGTAAGCTCCTTCAGCTTTTAAACCTTCCGTGTTACACCAGTCATATTTTAAATAATCCACTCCCCATTCAGCATAGATTTGAGCATCCTGAAACTCCCTTCCCCGGCTGCCGGGTTTACCTCCACAGGTTTGCCATCCGGCATCTGAATAAATACCAAATTTCAGTCCTTTAGAATGTACATAGTCTACCAGTGCTTTCATCCCCGAAGGAAACTTTTCCTTATCTGCATGAATAAACCCATTTTCATCTCTTTCACCATGCCAGCAATCATCAATCACAATATATTCGTAACCGGCATCTTTCATTCCGCTGGAAGCCATATTGTCTGTTGCCGTTTTGATAAGATCTTCATTAATGTCGCAGGCAAATTTGTTCCAGCTATTCCATCCCATAGGAGGAGTTTGAGCCAGATTATCAAATTTTTGAGCATTAGTTAGATGTGATCCTATGATAGTTATTAGAATAAGGAAGATTTGCTTTAAAGTCATTTCTATGGTTTCAATATTAAATTTTAAAAAAGAAATTCCCTACAGTTGCCCGTAGGGAATCAAATTATTTAGCACAAATTAAGCTAACACAAATAATCTTATAATTCTTCAAATCTTACATTGTCTATTGCAAAATTAAGTAGAATGTCTGCCCCTTCGAAGGCCATCCCAAATTCAGCATCTACCAGGCTGAAGTCTGGTACTCCTAGTGCGGTAGCGGGAATACTTACCGTAATCCAATCACCATCAGTATCCAGAGCATTTCCAGTTTCGTTCCATGGTTGCCAGTCATAAAATGCATCTACTCCATCTGAGTCATTAAATCTAATCCTGAACATCCCTGAATTAATAGGTTCGAAAATATTAATATCAAATTTTAATACATATTCATCTAGATTAGAACCCACCATGTTTGCACCATAGAAAGTAGCATCATTTCTCCAGAAAAGATCCTGCCATCCTGTTCCTCCAGTTTGAAAATTGGCTCTCCCATAATTACTTCCATCTAAACTAATAGAGGCATCATTTTCTACGGTTACATTACCCCAGTATGGGTCTTTTCCATCCCAATCAAAGAACACTGCCTCAGAATTAGCCACTGGTTCTGGTCCTCCACAACCGGGAGTATCAAAACGTACGTTATCTATTGCAAAATTTAAAAGTATATCGGCACCTTCGAATGCCATTCCAAATTCAGCGTCTATCTGGCTAAAATCGGATACCCCAATTTCAGATAAAGGAATCTCCACTGTTTCCCATCCATCTGTAGTGAATGATTCACCGAGATCATTCCATGGTTGCCAGTTATAGAAAACATCTTCCCCGTCTGCATCATTAAATCGAATTCGGAACATCCCAGCTGTAATTGGCTCGATGACATTTATATCGAATTTCAAGGAATAACCGTCAATATTATTACCTACAACACTAGCACCGTTAAATGTAGCGGCATCGTTTCTCCAAAAAAGATCTACCCATCCTGTACCTCCAGTCTGGAAATTTGCTCTACCATAATTTTCTCCATCCAGTGAAAGAGAAGGATCATTTTCTGCAGTAACATTTCCCCAATATGGATCTTTTCCATTCCAGTCAAAAAATACTAAAGATTCGTCTTTAACAGGGCATTGTCCACCTGCATCCGATTCAATCCCAAGAACACTTACTAAATCTGCCGGAATTAGAACTCTGTTTATTTCATGTAAGACTCCGTTAGTAGCGCCAATATTTGCATTAACGATTCCAGAAGGGATTGCTTCTTCAAATGAAGGGATTAATCTCGCATTTTCACCACTAAGATCTACAGTAATATTATCACCATATACTGTAGCAATACTTTCGCCGTCAGTTAACTGGCTAGACATTAATATTCCTGAATAAAGGTGATAAGAAAGTAGCTGTTTTAATGCTTCAATTTCTTCAGGAGTCTCAAAATCTTCTAAACTTTCAAAATTTGTAATTAATGAAAATAAAGCTGTAAAAGCATCATTATTAGGAACAAATACACTGAATTCGTCTGATTCAAGGGCACTTGTTAATCCAGCTTTTTCGGCGGCTGCAAGAAAAGAAGTATATCCTTTATCTTCGCTACGTTCCTTTAAATTTAAGGTAGCATCAAGAATTTGTTGAAATATGCTTTCTGGTAGAAGTACTTTATTAGTTCCGTGTACCACTCCATTAATTCCCTGGATATCGGTAGTAGTAAAATTACCAGTGGTATAACTGCCATCTGTTATCACTGCATCATCATTTATAGAAAAACTATCTCCCTCTAAGGTAGCCTGTTCTGTTCCTCCAATAGTTTCAAAAAGTGTATTCGCTCCACCTACCACGTGATACATTAATATTTCCTGTAGTATTTCTGTAGGCACATCGTTTAAAGATGACCACCCAAAAGCACCATTTAATTGCATCATTAAATTTTCAAAAGCTACATTCGTAGGAGCAAAAACTGTGAATGGGTAAGTTTCCAATTCAGGATCTGTCATTGAAAGAGTTTCAGAAAGGCCTGTCAATTCAATAGCTTCCGCCAGTTTTGAAAAATTAGGGTTTGCTTTCGTATGATCCAAAACTGTAGGAGGAGTTAATAGGTTATCAACAACATGTAAAACACCATTTGTGGAACCTACATCAAAGGAGCCTTGTACCGGAGTCGCCATCCCATTTAACTTCAAACCACCATCAGTATTAATAAATAGACTCAAATTGTTATCATCTGGTCCCGTTGCCATGGTGGGCGTATAACCCGTGGTTAGTGTAGAAGAGAAATCTGCGGTTGTGGTACTAAGTACATGATTCAACAAAAAGTTAGTAAGTTCCTCTTCACTCATTGAAGACATATCAAAATCACCAAAAGCTGCATTATTTGGAGCGAATAAGGTGTAAGTTGAAGTCGATCTCAACGTGGAATCCAATCCAACCTGGGTTAAGGCCTGGGCTAAAGTGGATAAATTCGCGTCATCGTTAACTATTTGAGTGAGATTCCGTGGATCGTCACCGAGTTGTGGATAAAGATCATCATCCTCATTACAAGAAGTTACTCCGGCTAAAAGAATTAGCATTACCACATAATATATTCTGGATAATTTCATCTTTTTTAATTTATTTTTATTTGAAAGAGATTCCAGAATTTCTAAATTCTGGAATCTTTATATTTTAAACTAACTATCATCAATTTAAAGAAGCCCAAAATCATCTACGTAAAATATATACTGAGCTTTACCTGTACCCGAAGCTTCCTGGAAATCCAGCCTTGTAATGGTAGCTGGTGCACCTCCATTTGGATAAAAACTTGACAAGGGTACCACGAATTTATTCCATTGATTCGGAATCAACACAAGGTTTACCTGAGCTGCAAAGTCATTTATTGCAAGATTTACAGAATCTCCAGCATCACCAGTTCCGTAGATTGAAAAGGTAAGGGCCTCATAATCATCAAATGGAATGTTCGGAGCCAAAAATGATAATCCAGACCATGCTTCACGTGTACTTTTAATAGAGAATTGACCTAAGGCAGGACTTGTATTTTCAATGTCAAAAGTTCCTCCCCATTGGCTCATTGTCCATTCTGGATTTAAGGCATCGATATAAATTGAATAACTAAATCCATAAGAATCAGATTGTGTAACTGCTCCTCTGGAGGTTTCCAGGTAAATAAATGCCTGTTCAATACCAGATGGCACTATAACCGTAACTTCAGTTTCGGAAACTGAAAGTATATCTGCCTCTATTTCCACGAGGTTCCCGTCTTCCTCTGAACCGGAGACGAAAGTTACCGAGTTTGTCTCTGAAAAATCTCCACCTAATAATGTTACTGTTTTAACTCCATCTATAGTAGCTTCGGTGAAATCATCTATAGTTAACAGTGAAAAGTCATAACTCGTAGACCCTGAAAGGTTCTCCAGCACTAACTCATTAGACTGCCCAACATAAGGAGCACTCTCAGGTACAGTTGCAAAAGTAAGATTATCTGTAGTAAGCGCAAGGTTAACACTTGCCTGGACACCATTGAAGTAAATAGCTTTAAGGGTAGAAAAATTTTCACCTCTAATGATATAGGTATTTTCCAATACACCCTGAGTAACTGCTACATCTTCCCTTGCTTCACTTACGCTGGTGATTACCGGCGGACCATCTCCGCCCTCCGGACTAATTACATCAAAATCACTGTCACATGAAAACAACAGACTAGCAAACAAGACCATGAATATTGGTTCAGCTATCCTAATTTTTATTAATTTGTTTTTCATAATATTTTTTTTAAAAAATTATTCATCATCACTAAAATCATAAGGCACCGGGGGCTCCAATAAAGCAGGGTTATTCTGAGTTTCGTTACTTGGATAAGGGAACAAAAGATCGTCCATAGTAGGTGTATACATTTCAGAATTTACAGTGGGCGGAGTAGTGTCATCATTAAAAGTACCTCGCTCCGTATTAGCTAGAAAATCTAAAGCAAATTCAGGTCCCTGACGAACTACATCATACCAGAATTCGAATTCAAAAGCTAACTCAATCCTTCTCTCGTGGAAAACATCTTCTAGAGTAGGATTTGCAATAGGGTCTAATCCGGCTCTTTCCCGAACTTTATTAAGTGATTTAACTCCTTCTTCATATGATCCCCCGCCGTTTAAAGCAGCTTCAGCATGTATTAAAAGTAGTTCTCCATATCGTAATATATAGGTATTATTAGGATAGCTTTGCTGAGCCCCACCACCATTAGTGGCAGCATTACCTACTACATACTTTTTAATACCCACGTTAGTACCTTGATGGTCCACATTTTCGGAAACGGTGTAACCTCCATTTAAATCCGGATAAAAAGATCCCGGATCCATAATCGTGGCATAATATCTTAAATCCTGTTCTTTGTCTTCATACGCATCCTGCAAATCCAAAGATGGTCCAATGGCTGAATATCCATCGGAAAATCCTGTTATTCCAGCCTGAGCAAACAAGGACTGGATACCGTTACCTTCAGAATATTGTCCAGAAGTAGACCATTGCAGCGCAAAGATTGATTCAGGATTGTTATCGTTAGCGGTTAGGAATAGATCATAATAACTTCCAGACGGATCTCCATCAGCTCCAGTACCACCATAAAGCTTAAATTCTCCCGAATTTATAACGTCATTTGAAAGTTCATATGCCCTGGCCCAGTTTTCTTCATAGAGATAGATCTTGGCGAGCATAGCTTTAGCAGAGCCGCTTGACACTCTAGCATTCAAATCGTAGTTGGAACCTCTGGTTTTATCATAGAGATTTTCCATTGCAAACATTAGATCCCTCTTAATGAATTCATACACGTCCTCAACAGGGTTTCTGGGAACTACAGGCTCCAAAACATAATCGGTATTATCAGCTATAATTGGCACAGAACCGAATATTCTTACCAAATAAAAATAAGCAGTTGCTCTAATGAACCTTGCCTCTCCCAACGAATTATTTACTACTTCCTGAGGAACACTCGGATCAACGGAATTAGGCAGAGTATTGATGAGAGAGTTGGATTGAGCAATGACAGCGTAAAGAGATTCCCATGATTGGGTTAAAGTATTATGTTCTCCAGTAATCGCGAAATTGTCAAAATCTGCATTTCTTGGATCCCATGTTCTTCCATTTCCAGAACTTAGTTCTCCAATGGCCCAAGCAACATTTGAAATAAAATTGTACCAAGGCCTGGAATAAAGATGATTAGCCGCGGCCTCTACCTGGTCCGTTGTTTTATAAAAGGTTGCTGCGCTATAAGAATCCTCCGGAGGTCTCTCCAGAAAATCTTTGCTACATGAAGGGAAGCATAAAAAAGCAGCGATCACTATTATAGTCTTTGTTTTTAAAAATTTCTTCATCATCATATAATTATAATTCTACGTTCAGTCCTATTGAAAAAGTTCTTGGGGATGGGTATCTTCCATTATCAACCCCAAGTAAAAGGGCGTTCTGATTGTAAGCACCTACCTCAGGATCGTAACCAGAATAATTTGTAAACGTGTATAAATTTTGAACACTACCGTATACTTTTAATTTTCTCAATCCTAATTGATCTGTGGTACTTGAAGACAAGTTATAACCTAAGGTCAAATTTTGAATTCGTAAATAAGAACCGTCTTCGATATAACGGTCTGAAATATTAATATTCGGAGTGTCATTTCTAGCCAACCTAGGGGCACCTGCATTTGGATTATCAATGGACCAATAATCTAAAACTGATGGCGATTGGTTAACATAATAACTATTTGCCGCGGTAAGAGTTCTTTTTACAGCATTAAAAATATCATTCCCATAAGATCCCTGTAGGAATAAGGAAAGATCAAAATTTTTATAAGAGAAATTATTTTGGAAACCAAATGTAAAATCTGGATGAGGATTACCTATAACTGTGCGATCATCATTGTTGATTAACCCATCACCATTGATATCCTTGAATTTAATATCACCAAGCCAGGTAGTTGAAAATAAAGCATCTTCAAAAGGTCTTCCAAATTGTATTGGAGCTCCTTCAATATCATCTGTTGTTCTGAAAAGTCCCTCAACCTGGTAACCATAAAACATACCAACAGGTTCTCCTACCTTGGTAAGTGTTAGGTTCTGGTTTGACTGGTTTAAACTAAGATCTCCGTTAATTGTTAGATCTCCCAATAGCTCGGTGACTTCATTCTGATAATGAGAGAATGTTAAAGTAGATTGCCAGTTGAAATCACTTTCTCCTAATGTTGAATAATTTATGGTTAAATCTACTCCTTTGTTTACCATTTCACCAAGGTTAACCCAAGGAGCCGTTATAGCTCCAGGTGAATTACCCCCTGTAATAAAATCGGTCACAGCTAATTGATAAAGAAAATCTTTTGAAACTTTGTTATATACTTCTATAGTTGTATTCAATCTTGAATCAAATAATCCAAAGCTCAAACCTAGATTCGTCTGAGTTGATGATTCCCAGGTAAGATCAGGATTTTCAAAATTGGCAAATTCAAAGCCTGTACCCAGTCCAGTAGATATGGTATTCAGTCTTACACCATACGCGAAATTTGGAATAGCCTGATTACCAACTTCCCCGTAACCACCATATACTTTTATATTCTGAATCGATTCAAAATCTTCCATAAAAGCCTCGTTGGAGAGTCTCCAGGATCCAGATACCGATGGAAAATACCCCCACTTGTTACCTTCGGCAAATTTAGAGGAGCCATCAGCTCTTAGGGATGCTGTTATATTATACCGATTATCGTAGGAATAAATCAGCCTTCCAAAATAAGATTCCAAAGCAGAACTTCCTATATACTGATCGTTAAAGTCATTAGCATCACCAGTTCCTAAAACTGGAATATCATTACTAACAAAATTACCATCCTGAGCTATAACTCCCTGCCATTTTGATTCTTGAACCTCCTGCCCCAGTAACATGGTAACATCATGTTTTTCATTGAAAGTATTATCATAAGTCAATAGGTTTTTAATAATCCAGAAATCATTATTTTCTCTTCGAACGTTTAAGGTACTTTCCCCTCTTTCCAATACTCCGTAAGTAAAAGTAGGTTGAAACCGATCACTTAAATTATTACCAAAATCTCCACCAAATTCCGTTCTGAAATTTAAATTATCAGATATATTGAACTGGGCAAAAATATTTCCGAAAATCCTATTTCTTGTTAAGGTATTACGGATGCTTAAAGCTTCTGCGATGGGATTACGAATTCCAAAAGCGATTTCATCGGCGGTTTGCGGACCAGCAAAAGTCCCGTCTGCATTGTAAACAGCAGTAGCAGGATTGTTCAATAATGATAAAGAAATGATACCATTACTAGAACTATTCAAAGTAATATCATCATTAGTTCTACTAGCAGTAAGAGCAACTCCAGTACTAATCCAATCATTTAAATCAGCATTAACATTCGTTCTAACTGTAATACGATCAAATCCAGAACCTATAACAGTACCTTCTTGATCGGTGTAAGAGGAAGAAATAAAATAATTAATCTTATCCGATGCTCCAGAAAAAGACAACTCGTGATTCATTTGCAGAGCATCATCAAAAATCTGCGCCTGCCAGTCTGTTCCAGGACCCAATAAATCTGGATTTAAAAATTCAATTTGTGGATCTAAACCATATATTTCACCAATAGTATTTTGAAGTCTTGCATATCCCGGCAGATCAAGCACATCAATCTTATTTGTAGGTCTTTGCATCGCAACATATGTGTTATAACTAAGTCTACCCGCTCCTTTTTTACCTTTCTTTGTTGTAATAATAACTACACCATTAGAACCTCTCGAACCGTATATTGCAGTAGCAGATGCATCCTTAAGAATATCAACAGATTCAATATCATTTGGGTTTAAAGCAGCCAGCGGACTTACATCTGTTGCTCCCGTACCATCTCCAATTCCACCATCGGCAGTTGACCTTCCACTGGTTGCGATATTTCTAGAATCTCCAGACACTGGCACACCATCAATAATATAAAGAGGCTCACTCGAACCGGTAATTGTATTAACCCCTCGAATCTTCACCGAGACGGCTGAACCAGGCTGCCCAGAATTCTTTGTAACCATCACTCCAGCAGCCCTACCCTGCATTAGTTGATCAACACTAACTTGAGGGATGTTTTCAAATTCCTCACTACTAATACTGGATACAGAACCGCTTATTTCTTCTTTTCGTTGAGCACCATATCCAATAACTACTACTTCATCTAAACTTTCAGAATCAGTATCCAATGTAACACTCAGTTTCTCACCTCCCGAAACACTCACTTCCTTAGTCAAAAATCCAACAAAACTAAAAACAATGACTGCATTATCATCTACACTAATTTCAAAATTCCCATCAAAATCGGTAGTGGTTCCATTCGAGGTGTTTTTCTCAATTACATTTACCCCTAATAAAGGTATACCTTCCGTATCAATCACTTTACCGGTCACAACGTTCTGCGCGAGACCAATTTGAGTGAAGGCACAAAAGAAGAGGGCAAAAAATAATATTTTGCTTCTAAGGCTACAGCTGCCTTTACATTGAAGTATCTTTCTTCGCATAAGAATTAAATTGGTTGATTTATATAAAAAATTACGGTATCAATAATATGAAAACAAAACAATTGTTATATTAACAAAAAAACACCCATATTTTTCCCATACTCAAAATTAGAAGGAAAGTTAAGGTCTTGTTAATATTATTTTATCAAATATTAATGATATTTTTTCCTACCTAGATTAATCTGGAATATGCTAATATTAATTTTATACGAAATTGGTAAGTTCAAAATATATTCAGCAGAAAAATAATAGAGAAATAGTGCTATTCAATAATTTTGGATCTGACATATTTTCCCGACTTACTAAGATTAGATAAGTCCTTTAATTCGTTATGCTTAGTACCAGGTTTAAGGGCTGCAGATGCTTCTTTTTTATCAGCTATAGACCAATTACACCATGACAAATTATTGTCATCCATAAAGTCTAACCATTTTTGAGTTTCCTCATAAAAAACTTCCCCATTACCATCGGCATTTGTAGTTCCAAATTCAGTAACAAAAATTGGTAGATTTTTCTTCATTGCATTAGCAGCTGCCTCTCTAAGTTCTTCGTGATGAGTACCTGCATAGAAATGTAATGTGTAACCAATATTAGCCTCATTAATAGGATCTTTTGCTGCGTAAACAACATCCTGTGACCATCTAGGTGTGCCACATATTATAATATTATCGGGATCGTTCTTTCTAATTGCTGAGATGATTTCCTGATGATATGGTTTTAGAACTTTACTCCAGGAAACTTCTAACGGTTCATTATAAGGCTCATATATTAAATTAGGGTATTGACCATATTTATCACTTAATTCAGAGAAAAATTTCTTTGCTTCTAAAAGATGATCTTCAGCATGATGATCATGCCAGTCTACGATAACATAAATTCCAAGCTCAATTGCTGCATCTACAACTTTATAAATTTTTCGCTTCTCTTTTTCCGGATTTTCCAGGAAACCTTCGTTTTCAATAGCCATAGCTGCTCTTATAACACTAATCCCCCAATTATCTTTCAATTGTTTTAAGGTGGTTTTATTATAATACTGCGGTTGCCATTGGCTCCAGAACAAAGACATCCCTTTTAACTGAACAACTTCTCCATGCTCACTAACCAATTTAATCCCATCGAAGCTTAACTGACCATACTTGGCTACCGGAGTCAAATTTTCTGTATTTAATGCTTTAACGGCAGATCCTTCGTTGTTTTTCTCTCTGGAAGACGAATCCATATTCATAGAAGAACAACCGCAAATAATTAATAACGGAAGTAAGAAAATAATTAACCCAGATATGCTTTTCATGAAGCCTTTAATAATATTTATAATACTCTTTTTATTCCACTAAATTCCTCCCTGTACTGGCTAGGTGTACAGTCCTTATTCTTTTTAAAAACTCGATTGAAATTTGCAATATTATTGAAACCACATTTAAAGGCAATTTCGGCTATACTTAGTTCCTTCTCAATTAACCATCGAGCAGCATAACCTATTCTTGTATCATTAACGTATTCAATAAAAGTTTTTCCGGTTCTCCGTTTAATAAATCGATTAAAAGAGACCGGGCTCATATTTACAACATCCGAGATCTCCTTCAAGCTTATCTTTTTTTGATAATTCTCCTGTATATACTCATATATTTTCTTAATCTTATCACTGTTTTCAAAGTTTTTATTTTCTGAAATATATGATGAAAGAAGGTGTTGATTTCTGGAATTTGCAAGGTCATGTAAGATGGAAATCAGCTCCAGAAAATAATCAATACTATCTATTTTAGATAATCTAAGTATTTTTGGTTTTATTTCTTTTGAAATCTTTTCTGAGAACAATATTCCGTGAGCAGACCTTTCAAACATATCCTTTATCGGTTTCATTATTCTTCGGCTTAACAGCCTATCATCAAAAAGGTCGTTATGAAATTGAATTGTTATTTCGTGAATTTTCTTATTGCTACAGTTGTGGATTTCCCAACCATGATTCAGGTTTGGCCCCACAAGTACTAATTCTATATTATCAATTTCCTCCAAACTATCACCCACTACTCGCCGAACACCTTTACCATTTAAAATAAAATTAAGCTCATACTCAGGATGAAAATGAATTGGAAAATCAAAATCATCCTTAATTCTATCAAAAACAAGGAAGCTATCTTCAGGGGCTAGGGGTGTAATTTCCCGGTGTATCTCCTTTTGCATATTCTTTTAATTACGATTGAGAAAAAATTTAATCAAGAATTGACAATATTCTATTAAAGTTCAATAACCTTGAAAGTTAAATTTGATATTTCTTAACATTTTAGGCGATTTAATTAAATTTTCCTTAAAATTTAGAGATTAAATATATAATAAGACAAAACTAAAGATAAAATATTTTACCAAAAAAATTCAAAATTTACACTTATTACATGAAATATATTGTCAAAATAGGTATTCTTCTAACATTTATTGTATGTATGACATCATGTAAAAGTATGTATCGAATAAAATTAGAGGACATTCACCTTGCTAATATTAAGGCATCAGAAAAAACTAAAATTTTATATGAAAGAATAAAAACCATTCCCAATGATGGTTTCGCTTTTGGACATCAGGATGCTACCATATATGGCATTAACTGGAAACAGCCAGATTCCCCTCTTAAGATAAGAAGTGATATCAGGGATGTTTCTGGAAAGCTTCCGGCGGTTCATGGGTACGATCTTGGGCACATTGAGTTAAATCATTCTTTCAATCTCGATACCGTTTCCTTTGTGCTTATGAGGGATCAGGTAAAAAAAATGTATAAAAAGGGTGCGATTATAACTTTCAGCTGGCACCTGGATAACCCGGTGACAGATGGGAGTTCCTGGGATACGACGGCAGCAGTTTCCGAAATTTTAAAGGGTGGTTTAAAGCGAGAAAAATATGAAAAATGGGTATCACGACTCTCGATTTTCTTTAAATCCTTAAAAGATGAAAAAGATCAGCCTATACCAGTAGTTTTTAGACCCTTTCATGAAATGAATGGCGGATGGTTTTGGTGGGGAGAAGGGAATTGCAGCGCAGAAGACTACAAGGAATTATGGAGACAAACTTTTATGCTACTTCAGCAAAACAATGTTCAAAATCTCTTATTTGCCTATTCTCTTAACATCATGCAAAGTAAAGAGGATTTTGAAAGATACTATCCCGGTGATGAATATGTTGATATTCTCGGGGTTGACATTTATAATTACGGCGGCAAAGAGGCATTCATAAAAAACATTCAAACAAATCTTGAAATCCTGAGATCTGAAGCTCAAAAAAGATCAAAGCCATATGCTCTTACTGAAACAGGAAATATTAATCCGGGCTCAGATCCTGACTGGTGGACAGAAAACTTATATCCTGGTATTAAAGATTCGGGTATTGCCTGGGTGCTACTTTGGAGGAATGCTAGGCTCGATCATTATTTCTCTACCTATAAAGATGATGTAACTGCAGAAGACTTCAGGGAATTTGAAAAACTGGAAGAAACTTTATTTTTAGATCAGGTAAAGAAAATCAACTTTAAACTTTAATTTATAATGCTACAGGGCCTTGATGTCATTATCATATTACTTTATCTCACAGGAACTATCCTTATAGGATTAGCGCTTAGAAAAAGAGCGCAAAAAAGTAAGGATGATTATTTAATGGGTGGTAAAAGCCTGCCGTGGTATATGCTTGGGCTTTCAAATGCTTCAGGGATGTTTGATATTTCTGGAACCATGTGGCTGGTTACACTAACTTTTGTGTATGGATTTAAAAGTGTCTGGATTCCCTGGTTATGGCCTGTTTTTAATCAGGTCTTTCTAATGGTATATTTGTCGGTATGGCTTAGGCGATCTAATGTAACTACCGGTGCAGAATGGATATTATTTAGGTTTGGTAGTGGAAGAGGAGGGAGACTCTCGCATACGATTATAGTAATATTTGCCATACTTAGCTGTTTGGGCTTTTTAGCTTATGGATTCATTGGGTTGGGGAAATTTGTAGAGATATTTATTCCATGGGAGGTTGTTTCAGGCTATGTGCCTTTTAATGTACCGGCCACATATATACCTCATTTCTATGGAATAATTTTCACCATGTTTGCCGTTTTTTATTCGGTTTTAGGAGGGATGTCAGGTATTGTATGGACAGATCTTTTACAGTATACGGTAATGACCATTTCATCTATTGCCATCGCAGTAATTGCATGGCAGGCAATGGGCACCAATACATTGGATGTTCCAGACGGCTGGATGAACCCATTTTTTGGCTGGGAACTCAATATGGATTGGAGTGGGATTATAGATGAGGTTAACACAAAAGTCACTTCAGATGGGTATACGCTATTTAGTATTTTCTTTATGCTCATGCTATTCAAAGGAATTTTATCAAGCATAGCTGGTCCTGCTCCCAATTACGACATGCAGAAAATACTATCTACCAAATCGCCTTTAGAAGCGGCAAAAATGAGCGCATTTTCGATATTAGCACTCATCCCCACACGGTATTTAATGGTTGGAGGCTTTGGAGTCTTAGCTGTACTATTTTACGATCAATTAGATCTTACCACAGCAGGGGTCTTGGATTTTGAAAAAATACTGCCTGCCGCGATTGAACAATTTGTTCCTGTTGGCTTACTTGGATTATTGCTCGCAGGCTTATTAGCTGCCTTCATGTCAACATTTGCAGGAACTCTTAACGCTGCCCAGGCCTATCTCGTTAACGATATTTATCTCAAACACTATAACCCCCAGGCAGCACATTCCAAAGTGAAACTGATGAACTATGGAAGTGGAATTCTTGTTGTAATTATTAGTATAATTCTTGGTTTCTTCATTCAGGACGTCAACTCCATCCTTCAATGGATCGTTTCTGCATTGTATGGAAGTTATGTAGTATCCAACGTCCTCAAATGGCATTGGTGGAGATTCAATGGAACAGGTTACTTTTGGGGAATGCTGTCAGGAATGCTTCCTGCCATGATCTTTCCTATTTTCACAGATACCCTTGATTTATATTATTTCCCGATCATACTTTTAATTTCTATTGCGGGAAGTATCATTGGAACTTATTCTGCTCCACCTACAGAAGAAGAGGTTCTTAAAGATTTTTATAGACGTACAAAACCATGGGGCTTCTGGAAACCAATCTGTGAAAAAGTTAAGGCAGAAGATCCAGCTTTCGAAAGAAACAAGGCTTTTGGGCGTGATATGTTTAACGTAGTAATTGGAACTATTGCTCAGACACTTCTGGTAGTAGCTCCTCTTTATCTTATTCTGCACAAAAATTTACCATTACTGGTTTCACTTGCAGTTCTAGGTATTTGCATATTAATCCTCAAAAAGAACTGGTGGGATAAAATAAAAATTGAAAATAATATTAGAAGTAAATACTAATACAATGGATTTTACGCAAAAAAACAAAGACTCCGGGAAAATGGTTAATTATGACCGTTTATTGAAAAATCATACGGAATTGCTCGAAAGACCAAATTTCCCGGAGGAATATTCTAATGGAATATTTGAAAGATACACTAATCCGGTAGTGACTGCAAGACACACTCCGTTAGCCTGGAGATATGATTTTAATCCGGAAACGAATCCTTTCGGTCTTGAAAGAATTGGTATCAATGCCACATTCAACCCGGGAGCTATGAAGTGGCAGGGAAAATATATTCTTGCTGTTAGGGTTGAGGGAAATGATAGAAAATCATTTTTCGCGATGGCGGAAAGTCCAAATGGCGTAGATAACTTTAAATTCTGGGAAAAACCAGTGGTTATGCCCCAATACGGTGAGCCCGATACTAATGTTTATGACATGCGCCTAACTCAACATGAAGATGGGTGGGTCTATGGTATTTTTTGTACGGAAAGAAAAGATAAAATGACTGGAGATACTACCGCAGCTGTTGCCAATGCCGGAATAGCCAGGACAAAAGACCTTATAAACTGGGAGAGACTGCCAGACCTTATATCAAATTCCGGTCAACAGCGAAACGTGGTGATGCATCCCGAATTGGTAAATGGGAAGTATGCTCTTTATACCAGACCTCAGGACGGATTTATTGAAGTGGGAAGCGGTGGCGGAATTGGCCTTGGATTTATTAAGGATATCACCAATCCTGTGTTGGAAGATGAAAAGATCATCAATCAAAAGGTGTATCATACGATCTATGAAATGAAAAACGGTCTTGGCCCGGCTCCTATCAAAACGGAAGAAGGCTGGCTACATCTTGCTCATGGGGTACGGAACACTGCAGGAGGATTAAGATATACGCTATATCTATTCATGACCGATTTGGACGATATTTCTAAAGTTACTTATCAGCCTGCGGGTTATTTTATGGCTCCAAATTATGAAGAAACTGTGGGAGATGTTCCGAATGTCCTCTTCGGGAATGGATGGATAAAAGATGACGACGGCAAGATTTTTATTTATTACGCCTCTTCAGATACCAGGTCACATGTGGCGGTGTCTTCATTAAAGAGACTTTTGGATTATGTAAAAAACACTAAGCAGGATGAATTTACCTCTGCTGCTTCGGTTAAAAACATTCTGTGTCAAATAGAGAAAAATAAAAAGTTTAAAAATGACTGATCTCTCTTCCGATATAAAAACTGAGCTAAATGAAGAACTGAAAAATATCATTCAGTACTGGAAAGCAAATAGTGTGGATGAAAAACATGGCGGTTTTTTAGGAAAACGAGACCATTTTAATAAAGAAGTTCCTTACGCAAACAAAGGAGCTATTCTAAACACCAGATTGCTTTGGACTTTTTCAGCCATAGAAAATTTTCAAAAGGATGATTCTTGTCGGAAACTTGCTGAAAGAGCCTATGATTATTTAAAAAAGTATTTCTATGATGAGGAGTACAAAGGTATTTTCTGGGAATTAGATTATAAAGGAAATCCGGTTAACAGGAGAAAACAAATCTATGCTCAGGCCTTTGCAATTTATGCTTTAACAGAATACTATAAATTAACCAATGATAGGGACGCTTTAAACTGGGCTTACCACTTATTCGTATTAATAGAAACAACAGCCCGTGATCGGGAAAAAAATGGATATCTGGAAGCTTTTCAACAGGATTGGTCACCCATAGAAGACATGCGACTGAGTGAAAAAGATGATAATTCAGCGAAAACAATGAATACCCATCTTCATATTCTGGAAGCCTATACCAATCTTTTTCTTGTTACTGAAGATACTTCCGTAAAAGGAGCATTAATAAACCTAATAGAGTTATTCCTCGAAAAATTCCTGGATACCGAAAACAAGCATTTTCAATTGTTCTTTAATACTAACTGGCAACGAGCGAACAACAACGTTTCTTACGGCCATGATATTGAGGCAGTTTGGCTAATTATTGAAGCCTGCAAAGCTGTTGGAAGTAAAAAATTCCTTGAGAAAGCCGAAATAGTGGCGATTGAAGTAGCTGAGGTTTTTCTTAAAGAGGCCTATGTCCCGAATGCGGGAGTGATTAACGAAAAAGATCTGGATTCCGGTGAAGTAGATAAAGATAGACATTGGTGGCCCCAGGTAGAGGCGATGGTAGGCCTGGAGTATGCTTTTAATATTTCTGGTGAGAAGAAATTTCTACTGGCCAAAGAAGATATCTGGGAATACACTAAACAGCATATTAA
Organism: uncultured Christiangramia sp.; assembly: GCF_913046405.1. Lineage (GTDB taxonomy): Bacteria > Bacteroidota > Bacteroidia > Flavobacteriales > Flavobacteriaceae > Christiangramia > Christiangramia marina. The sequence goes on along the minus strand of NZ_CAJWRQ010000004.1, from coordinate 12,964 downwards.
AGATCATGCCCACGGAGAATGGTATTTCCGGGTAGATAAGAATAATAATCCCTACGAAACTGAAGATAAATTAAGCATGTGGAAAGCTCCTTACCACAATTCAAGAGCCTGTATGATGCTGCTAAAAAACTAAAACAATGAAAAAACATCTATTCCTATTCGTTTTCGTATCGGGTATTTTTCTTTCCGGTTGTTCCAAGGATGAAATTATAGAAAAACCTGTACCAACGCCACCAGAAACCGGCGAGAATCCAGAGGAAATTCCTGAAGAAACTCCAGATGAAGCATTATCAATAAATTTTTTTCCATCAGAAACTCCTGCTTTTATGGTGGATGCTGGTGCTACTGCTGAAACCGTTGCTCTATTTTATAACCTAAAAGCAATTTCCTATTCCAAATTTATTGTTGGGCAACAGGATGCATTTTCTTCATTTTATAATAATAATGACGGTTTTTCTGATATGAAAAAACTAACTGGTAGCGATCCTGGAATGCTTGGCTCAGATTTTATGTTTATTACAGACGATCAAAATAACGGCGAAGCCAATAACTGGTTCTACCAACAGGAACAGCTTATCAAGGAAAAGACGATAGAAGCCTATGATAAAGGTATGGTGAATATATTCTGCTGGCATTTAAGGGAACCTTATGAGGGTGATGATTTTTACACTTCGGAAATGACAGCTTTCCAAAAGGAAAATGCCTTTAAAAGTATCCTTCCGGGAGGAGCAAATCATGATTACTATAAACAAAAGCTTCAGAAAGTAGCAGAATTCGCAAAGGGCCTTAAAGGCACAGATGGAAGTGTGATCCCCATAATATTCAGACCATTCCATGAATTTGACAAAGACTTTTTCTGGTGGGGAGCTCCCTATAGTACGCCACAGGAATTTATTTCCCTATGGAGGTTTACCGTGGAATATTTAAGAGATGATCTTGGGGTTAATAATATTCTTTATGCTTTTTCTCCGGATAACAGCTATTCTACCACCACATCCTATCTTCAAAGATATCCAGGTGATGAATATGTAGATATTGTGGGCATGGATAATTACGGAGATCTTGCCAATCAACAAGGTGCCAATCTTGCAGCTGCTAACCAGAAACTGAAAGTCGTTTCAGATCTGGCAGAAGAAAGGGTTAAAATACCTGGTTTTACTGAAACTGGATATTTTGTAAGTTCCGGAACTACTCTGGCTTCTAATTTTTATTCTAATAATCTTTATCAGGTTTTAACCGATAATGAGATCAATATTGGTTTTATGATGTTCTGGCAAAATTCTGCCGATTCCTATACCGTTCCAGCTCCGGGAACAGATGGCGCCGCTGATTTTATGGATTTTGTGGAAAAGGATAAAACCTGGCTATTAGATGATATGCCAAATATTTATGACCTCCCTGAAGATAATAACGCCTAGAATGAAAATATTCAAGATCTTTTTTTCCATCTTTTCCCTGGTACTAATTTCCTGTGGAGGAATACAGGAAGTCACTGTTAAAGATGGAAAATTCTTAAAAGGTAACAAGCCTTATTATTTTGTAGGAGCTAATTACTGGTATGGTCCGCTCATCGCTGCTAGCAATATTGGCGATAGAGATCGACTTATTAAAGAGCTGGACCTGATGGATAGCCTCGGAATTGACAATCTCAGGATCCTTGTAGGAGCTGAAGGCGGCAACGAGGACTTCCAGGTGAAACCAGCTTTACAGCCGGAACAGGGTAAATATAATCAGGATCTTTTGAACGGTTTGGATTTTCTTCTTGCGGAAATGGCTAAAAGAGAAATGTACGCCGTCCTGTACTTAAATAATAACTGGATATGGTCTGGTGGGATGTCAGCCTACCTTAATTGGAATGGATATGGTGAAGTCGCTAATCCTTTTCTTGAAAAATATAGCTGGCCAGATTATTTTGAATATACCCAGCAGTTCCATACCTGTAAGCCCTGCAGGGAAGCTTTTAAAGATCATATACGCTTTATTGTTGGAAGAACCAATGCTTATAATGGCAAGAAATATACTGAAGACAATATCATCATGTCCTGGCAGGTGGCGAATGAACCTCGCATATTTACTGAAGAAGACCGGGAACCTTTTAAAGACTGGTTAAATGAAGTGGTAAGCATTTTAGAAGAACTGGATCCTGATACATTGATTTCGACCGGTGCTGAAGGGAAAGCAAGTTACCTTCAGGAAATTGAAACTTATAAAATTCTACATGAAAATCCTGATATAGATTATTTAACCATGCATATGTGGCCCAAAAACTGGCAATGGTATTCTCCGGAAAATGAAGTAGAAACACTTCAAACATCTATCGGAAATGCAAAAGAGTATATTCAGGAGCATATTAAGGTAGCTGAAGATCTCAACAAACCCATCGTTATATCTGAATTTGGATTTCCAAGAGCCAAAGAGAGTTTATCGCCTGAAGCTTCTGTGAAGAATCGCAATGATTTTTATGAGGCGCTTTTCTTGGAACTAAAGCAGAGTTTTGAAAACAAAGGAGTGCTAGCCGGAGTGAATTTTTGGGGCTTTGGTGGTTTTGCAAAAACAAATCCTATCACCGGGAAATGGGAGAAAGGTGACGATTTTAGTGCAGACCCTCCTCAGGAACCTCAGGGGCTGAATACTGTTTTTTCCTCAGATAAATCTACGCTGCAAATAATCAAAAAATATAATAAAATTGTTAATCCAGAAGCGGTAGAATAGATGACAAAAAGTAGAAATAATTCGTTGGTTTTCTTTTTTTCTTTGGAAAAGCCAAGGCTCTTTGTTTTGCTTATATTCTTAATGTTTCCACAGTTTTATTTTTACTCTCAGGAAATGCCTTTTTTGAAGGTTAGTAATGACCAGCATTTCCTGGAAACTGAATCTGGCGAACCTTTCTTCTGGATGGGTGATACTGCATGGGAGTTAGTACATCGCCTGGATAAGGAAGAAGTTTTAATCTACTTAAAGGATCGCCGGGAGAAAGGTTTTTCTGTTATTCAAACGGTGATTTTAGCTGAGCAGGAGGGGTTGAATGTTCCTAATGCTTATGGGGAGAAACCACTTTTGAAAAATGATCCTGGCCATCTGAATGAGAAGTACTTTGAACACCTGGATTTTGTTCTAAACGAAGCTGAAAAAAGCGGACTTTATGTAGGGCTATTACCGGCGTGGGGCGACAAATTTAATAAAAAATGGGGAGTTGCTCCCGAAATCCTTACTCCGGAAAATGCCGAAGTCTATGGAGAATTACTGGGGAAAAGATATAAGCGCTACCCAAATATTATCTGGATCTTGGGAGGTGACAGGATTCCAGAAACTACAGAACATTATAAAATAATACAAAGCCTGGCTCGAGGTATAAAGAAGACAGATAATAATCACTTATTAAGTTACCATCCTTCGGGCGCGGAAATAGCTTCAGATTATTTTGAGGAGGACTGGTTGGATATTGATATGTTTCAAAGTGAGCATTCCAGCCTTGCAAAAAAATATAAATACGTTTTAAAAGAGGCAAATAAACAAACTGTTCGCCCTGTGGTGAATGGGGAAGCCCGTTATGAGGATATACCCGACCGTTTTTGGAAAGATGATTATTTCGGTCGCTTAAACGAGGCCGATGTGAGAATTTCAGCTTATTGGAGCATGCTTGCTGGTGCTGCTGGTTATACTTATGGCAGTAACGATGTTTGGCAAATGTACTCCAATGAAAGAACTGCTATAATTGATGCGCAGATAGGTTGGAAAAAAGCCCTACAACTTCCAGGAGCGGAGCAAATGAAATTTATGAAGGAGTTTTTTACATCTCTGGAATGGCAGAAAATGAGCTACGCTCCCGGACTAATTTTAAGTGAGAATCCAGAAGACACAGCTTATATCATTGCCGCAAAAGCATCGGAATTTGCTCTTTTTTACACCCCTGAAGGAAGATCGTTCAAAGCTAATTTGCAGCAAGTGAATTTTCAAAAAATTAAAGCTTATTGGTTCAATCCGCGCACAGGTGTTTTGGAAAAAATTCAGAAATCAAAGATTCTCAAAAGTGATATTTTTGAACCACCCTCTTCAGGGAAGGGCAGAGACTGTCTGCTTGCATTACTTCCAAAAGCAAACACTTTTAATTTGAATAAAATTCCGTAAAATGAGAAAAAAACTACTGTTATTTCTGCTGTTAAGTTCAGGGATTCTTCTAAGCAGTTTTTCTATTAAAAAAGATCTTAAGATGATAAATAATGATTCTACTAAAGACAGTACCGATGTTAAAGTAGATTCTCTTTTAACTATTATGACCCTGGAAGAAAAAGTGGGTCAGATGAATCAATATAACGGGTTTTGGGATGTAACCGGCCCTTCTCCAGAAGGTGGAAATGCCGAAAAGAAATATGACGACCTTCGAAAAGGAAGAGTTGGGTCCATGCTTACGGTAAGAGGTACAGATCAGGTAAGAGCAGTGCAAAAAATAGTGGTTGAAGAAAGCCGTTTGGGAATTCCGTTGATTATAGGATTTGATGTGATTCACGGCTATAAAACCTTAAGTCCAATTCCGCTAGCCGAAGCGGCAAGTTGGGATTTGGAAGCTATTAAAATATCAGCATCGGTAGCAGCGGCTGAAGCGGCTGCATCGGGTATCAACTGGACTTTTGCTCCTATGGTTGATATTTCACGAGATCCGCGCTGGGGTCGTGTGATGGAAGGTGCCGGGGAAGATCCTTTCCTGGGAAGTGCCATAGCCAGAGCCAGGGTTCGTGGTTTTCAGGGAGACGACCTCTCCGCAGTAAATACAATCGCTGCGACGGCCAAACACTTTGCTGCTTATGGTTTTGCCGAGGCTGGCCGGGAATATAATAAAGCCGACATAGGAACGGTAACCCTTCATAATATCGTATTACCTCCTTTTAAAGCTGCTGAAGAAGCAGGTGTCAAAACTTTTATGAATGGTTTTAATGAATTGAACGGAATTCCGGTCACCGGAAACGAGTTTCTTTTACGGGATATTCTTAAAGAGAAATGGAACTTTGAGGGATTCGTGATTTCAGATTGGGCTTCTATTGGAGAAATGGTTACTCACGGTTATGCAAAAGATATGGCCCATGCGGCTGAAATTGCTGTAAAAGCAGGGGTTGATATGGACATGGAATCTTCTTCTTATGTAGATGAACTCGTGGAATTAGTAAAAGCTGGCCACGTAGATGAAGCATTGGTAGATGATGCGGTTCGAAGAATCCTTCGGGTGAAATTTGAATTAGGCCTGTTTGATGATCCCTATAAATACTGTGATCCTGAAAGGGAGAAAACTGTCATTGGCAGCAAGGAAAATCAGGAGGCTGTTCTGGATATTGCTAAAAAATCTATCGTTCTTTTAAAGAATGAAAACAATCTATTGCCCTTAAAAAAGACTGGTCAGAAAATAGCGGTAATTGGTCCGCTGGCAGATGATAATAATAGTGTATTGGGAAGCTGGCGTATCGCTTCTGAAGATAATAGCGGAATTTCGATACTGGAAGGTTTAAAGCAATACTCGGGAAATGAACTCTTATTTGAAAAAGGAGCAGAACTGCTTACCAAGAAGCCTACGTTTATCAATGAACTGGAATTTAATACCACCGATAAAAGCGGATTTGAAAAGGCAATAACTGTCGCTAAAAATTCAGATGTGGTAATCCTTGTATTGGGAGAACACGGTTTCCAGAGCGGAGAAGGTCGTAGTCGTACAGCTCTCGATTTACCAGGCGTTCAGCAGGAACTGATGGAGAAAATTTATGAAGCCAACAAAAACGTAATATTGGTTCTCAATAATGGAAGACCTTTAGTGCTCAACTGGGCCTCAGAGAATATCCCCGCAATCGTGGAAGCCTGGCATTTGGGAACTCAAACAGGAAATGCGGTCGCTCAGGTGCTGTATGGAGATTATAATCCTAGTGGGAAATTACCTATGACCTTCCCCAGAAGTGTGGGGCAAATACCTATCTACTACAATCATAAGAATACCGGAAGACCAGTAGATCCTCAACCCGGTGATAATATGGTGTTCTGGTCGCATTATATCGATGAAGAAAGTTCTCCACTCTACCCGTTTGGCTTCGGATTAAGCTATACATCTTTCAATTATTCAAATCTCAAAGTAGAGAATAGCTTTGCTGTAAATCAAGAAGTAAAAGTGAGTGTAGAACTCAGTAATACCGGTGATTATGACGGTAAAGAGGTGGTGCAATTATACATTAGGGATCTTTTTGCAAAAGTAGTAAGACCGGTTAGAGAGCTCAAAGGTTTCCAATTGGTAGAGTTGAAAAAAGGTGAATCTAAAACTGTAAACTTCAGTCTTACTGAAAAAGAACTGGGGTATTATGACCAAAATGGTGATTTTATCGTCGAGCCTGGAGATTTTGAAATCTTTGTGGGTACAAACTCAAATGCGAGTCTTAAAACAAATTTTAGCCTTCAGCAATAATTATTCAATTTCTATAGTAAAACTGGAAGAGGGTAATCCTGCATCGTTGGAAATATTAGGAATACCGGTATTTGTCCAGGAATAGCGAACGAAAACCGGGTCTTTCAGTTTTCCTTTTTTAAGGACGATCTGCTCATCTTTAATTCGGAAATCTACGGGGTGAAATTCTTTATCTTCTCCGGCAATTTCAAACTGACTAGCTTTATTATGTGTGTTAACTTGTAAACCTTCTGAATGGTTGAAGCTTAGAATAATGTTATTTTTTTGAATCACAGCCTTTTCAATTATGGGAGCATAGGCTTTCACCTCTTTTTTGAATTTATCGGCCAGCACAAGATTAGCAAATCGAATACCAACTTCCTTCTTATTTTTAGGATGAATGTCATCGATATTTCCAATATCACCTGTCATCACCATTCCCGTATGAGGCAGTTTTAAAGCCTTTCGTTGCGCATCTCTTATCTTGACTCCGGAAAATTCGGTTTCGTAATTAAATGGTGCTATTTGGGCAAAATAGAAAGGCAATTCGTCCTGGAATTGAGCTCTCCAACTTTTTATAAGCGCGCTAAAAACTTCTTCATAATAATCGGCATTTGCTGTATTCGATTCCCCCTGATACCATAAAATGCCTGAAAATTTAAATTGTTTGAAAGGATTTACCATTGCATTATAAATCAAACCCGGCTTGCTTGGTCCCCATTCCGTTTCCGGAAGAAGATCTGCAGCTTTGGTTAAAGTGCTGTCATTTTTGATCGTACTAATCGGCATCCAGGGCTCGGCAGGAGTGCCTCCCCAGGTTGCATTTACCAAACCTACCGGAACGTCCAGTTCTTTACTCAGTTTCTGGGCAAAAAAGTAGGCCACAGCACTAAAATTTTTCATCGTTTCCGGAGAACTTTCGCTCCACTCACCTCTTAGATCATTTTGAGGATACTGTGCCGTGCGATGATTCACGGTAAAAAACCTAATATTACTGTTTTCCGAATTTTTTATAGCCTCTTCTCCACCTTCAATACCAGCACCCGCAGTCCATTCCATATTAGATTGTCCGGAAATTAACCAGACTTCGCCCATCAAAACATTTTTCAGTATCACTTCGGTGTAACCCTTGATGCTTATGGTTTGGCTTCCCCGCTCTTCGTTTGTTGGAATTAAAGCCTGCCAATTACCATTACTATCTGGCTTTACCTTGAAATTTTCTTGACTCCAGCTTACACTAATTTGAATTTCCTCTCCCGGTTTGGCCCAGCCCCAAATTTTTACTTCGGCATTACGTTGAAGCACCATATTATCACCAAATATTGCAGGTAAACTTACATTTGAGTAGATAAATCCCGGGATTAATATTACTGCAAAAAGGAGATTAGAAAATTTAGGTTTCATATAATAATTTAAATTATTCGTTTTTCAGAACCTTCTCCAGAAAGGGAGTTAGCTGATCGGCCATTTTCTTATGATCCTCAATATCAGGATGACCGCCACAACCGTTCGGTTTCATTTGTTCGAATTCAAAGACAAAAACCGGTTTATCGGTAAAATGATCTCTCACTTTCTGAAGACTTTCCAGCAAAATAGCCTGTTCATTTTCACCAATCATTGGGCTGGTAAGCAGCGTAATTTTAGTTTCAGGAAACTTCTGAAATATCTTTTCTACAAAGCCAATATAATTTTCTACAAATTTCTCCTGACTAAAGTCGCTTCTTTCCTTTTCCCCATCACCTAACGAGAGATCATTAGTCCCCAGTGCTATAGAAACCAGATCTGGTTTTCTATCTATACTTACTGTTTTGGAGGAATCGGCATTTAGCCTGAGATTATGATAAACCTCGGGCATTACCGGCTGGTCTTCATCATTCCAGTTTCGGTACATTCCCATCCCTGAAACACAGCTTAGCCGAAAATTGGCTTCTAAAGTTCTTGCTGCTCTTGGGCCATATGCCAGGTAAGCGTTATGCTGATCGTACCATTCTGCGGTATCACATGGAATTTCTTCTCTTTGAGCACCCATTCCGCACGTGATGCTATTACCAATAAATTCAATTAAGGGTTTTTCTTCCGCTTTCGCTTCCAATAAATTTTCCGCCAGGATTTTATTGAAGATAATATCGCCTGTGGTGGCCTCAGTAGCTTTATAAATTTTTATGTTTGAGGTATCAGATGATGATAATTTGAGTCCAATGGGATTTCTATCAACGAGAAACCTGCCTTTATAGTCTTCATTTACCTCAATCGCGACATAGGAGTGATCCTGATTTTCATTAGAAATAAAAAAGGTGCAGCTGTCTCCTACAACTTTCATTTTAGCATACGAACCGGAACTTATGAGAGCGACCGCAGAGTCGTTTAGCTGATCGGTTCTGCCTTCATATAAAATAGCAGAATTCCCGGCTAAAAAATATTCAGAAACTTTCTTTTCTGTCTTACAACTTAGTGTTAGAGTCGTTAAAATAATTAAGGCAAAATAACTGAACTTCATAAATTGATTGTTTAGACTAAGGTAATTATCTCCTGCCTTAATTTGTACACTTATTTTTTCAAAGACTTATCATATTATAACAACCTAAACGTTAAGTTTTGTTTTAATTAAATTAAACGAGAGCAAAAAGATTTAATATTAAATGATTATTTTTAATCCAGATTTATTGAATCGGTGAGTTAAAAATTCGCAGATCGTCAACAATCAAGAGATTAGCATTGGGAAAGCCTATAAATACTAGGCTGCAAAGCTAGGGTGTATAGCCCTGGTGAGGCTACAACTTCTTCATATAAACTCGGGTCCATTGTTTTCAATTGATTCTAATATTTCACATCAGAATTATATTTGCAAAATATATATTTTAGAAGATATGCTATTTGCTAATTTATATACAGCTAACTAACTGGTGTCTAAAGTCATCTGTCTGATTAATCTGCACTTAATCGAAATTATTGCAAAGTGTTAAATTGTTTATAAGTCGGATTAACGCAGTAAATATCAACCATTCGAAATTTTATGCCTGTTAATATCCTCTTCATTTAAATCGACAATTACCTTGTAATCAGTCTATTATATCAGTAAATTAAGCTATCCAAATAACCCTACCTGGACAGAACGTATTATTAACCAGTAGTGCCCTATTTGCTACATAGTATTCATGCTATGAAACCAACCGTAGTTGCAAGTCTTCAGGACGAAGTTAAAATTGATAAACAGGTTCAGTATTTATCTGTTCTAACCAAAGTTCTTTTTTCAATCGCAATTAGTCTTCTCGTGTTTCTTATTACTTCAAGTACGTATGCAGATGCTACTTTGATAAAACAGGAACAGATCTTTAAGGAATCAAAGGTAAGGGCGTCGCCTAAGCTCAGTCCGCCAGTTCCTTACTAAAAAAGCTATTTAGTTTTAGAAATCTCAGCTCAAATTTCGGGAGTAAGATTCGTATTTTTAAAAAAAATTATGAAACTTACTCCAAAAGCCCTCATTTTCGATGTAAATGAAACCCTTCTTGATCTGTCTCCGTTAAAGGAAAGCATCAATAAAGCTCTGGGTATTGAATATGCGGCTGATATCTGGTTTGCTGAACTTTTACAGTATTCATTGGTATAAACGGTAAGTGATTCCTATCACAACTTTAGCCAAATAGCACAGGAGGTATTAAGAATGAACGCCTTAAAATATGATTTAGATCTTTCCGAAGAAGAATTACAGAAAACCTTGAAACCCATCACCAGTCTTAAAGCATATCCAGATGTGATGCCAGGTTTAGAGGATTTAAAAAGTTCAGGATTTAAATTAATAGCTTACAGCAACGGTAAACCAGATGTACTTCGAAAACAACTGGAATTCGCTGAAATTGATCATTTCTTCGACCATATTGAAAGCGTTGAGAATGTGAAGAAATACAAACCTCATCTTGATAGCTACCAATACATTGTAGACGCTTCCGAAGTAAATAAAAGCGATTGTATGATGGTTGCAGCTCATGGCTGGGATATAGCAGGAGCAGGAAGGGCTGGATTGCAAACAGCTTTCGTGCGCAGGCCTGGGAAATTTCCATTTAAGCTGGCGAAAGATCCTGATCTCGTGGTAGAAACTATAGAACAACTGGCAAAAGAATTATAATAAAAAAGCCACACTGTTAGGTGTGGCTTAAAATTTATAGTATCGAGTACTAGAAGTCAAAGTTTACGGTGAAGTTCAAACGACCTCCTTCGTCTCCAACGTAGTAGCCTATATTTCCGGTAAAGGCTTTGAAAGCGTTGATGAAAATCGATCCACCCACATTAGAATGCCATTCATTACTATCATCTTCATCTACCCATACTCTACCGTAATCATAACCAATGCTGGCTCCCATACGAATTGGGATAAAATTAGTTCTGAATTGAGCGATCCCACTTCGAATATCAATATTCTGATAGAATGCATATTTACCATTAAAACGTTCATTACGATAACCTCTTAGCGTATTTCTATTTCCACCGCCAAGTGTCGCCGCATGATAGAATTCGTACTCATCGCCCAGGATCGCTTCACCACCAATTTTTGTCGCAATAGCCGCGAAACCACTTTCGTGTAACGGATAATTTAAAGATAGCATAGGTCTCACGTAAGCGAATTTATTATCAAATTCATCAATATTACTTTTATAACCTGCGGTAAGATCTACTTCAATCCCTCTTGATGGAAAGGCTGCTCTATCCTTATTATAATAATTGTAATTCAACTCTGCACCAGCATATAGTTGTTCTTCGAAAACATCATTATCCGGCTCAAAAGTTTCGGCTACAATTCTATTTGCATCGTAAGAAACCTGCTTGGATTCGATCATAGGTTTAATACTGAAGAATACATTGTTGTTCTTTCTATAAATAAGTGAGGGCGCAAGTCTCCATTGTTCAATTTTCACCCGGTTAAAATCTCTGGAAACATCGTCGTCATCATACTCTGTATCGTTTCCTGTTCCAAAATAGTTAATTACGAAATTCGGACTCGAATAATAAGCATCTACTCCTAAATTCCATTTGTAGAACACGTTTGCGAATTCACCATAGTAACCAACATCAAATCCCTGGGTCGCAAAATAGTAATTTGCAGAGAGATTATGTTGCGATGTAAAAGGATTACGAACCAGACCATAGGTAGTAAAGGTGTTTTTAACTCCTAAACTAAATCCCTGGTCAGAATTAAAGTCGGCACTAGGAAAAAAGGTGAATTGGTTACTTTTTCTCTTCTTAGGATCGTAGTTGTTAATATCATAAGAATCTACAAGCATTTTATTGGCGCCTGAAGATTTTATCGTGTTATCCTTACTCTTATAATCGTAAAGTTTCGCCTTTCTTGTATTCTGAAAGTCGTAGATATCATTCTCTTCGCCACCTATAACTTTTAGTTTTACCAGAGAAGAACCTTCGCCTATGATCTTAAATTCATCATCGCCATCTAGTCCATAGATCCAAACTTCTTTGGTTTCGTCGCTGTTGTAAGTTTTTTGAGCAACTACTTTCCCATCTTCATTGGTGAGCTCTATTTGCGTAACACCGTCAGGTTTACGAGTAATAAGGAAAACATCATCATCTTCAGTTCCAAGGAAAATATCAAATTTCACCAGGTAATCGTAGTATTCGCGTGCGATCTCCATCATATTCCCTCTTCTTACCTCAAGAGTGCTTTTGATGTCCTTTACATATTCATCATCTGCTATATCTGCAGGTAATACATCGAAAGCTTCCTGAATAACTTCATCTGTAAGTGTATTCTGAAGATATTCAGCCTGTTCCTTCCAGGTATTCCAGTTATTATCTCTAATTACGGCTTTATCTAGTGGATATCCAGCATGATTAAACCATTTTGGTCTTTTCACAGTTTCTGTAAAAGGTTCCATCGCTCTAATTTGAGGGAAACCTACTCGAAGTAAGGATAGTATAAAACCGTCTGTTTTTGAAAATACCTGGTCACGGTCCTTTGCGATAGGCACATATCTTTTCTTACCTTCTTCATCCTCGAATTCTGCCCATTCGTATTGTCCTTCATGTCTATCCCAGTCACCCAGGAACATGTCGAGAAGCCTTGCTCTAATGTAGATCTCTTCGTCTACATAAGCCTCTTTTGATTCCTGCATTTCCAGAAGTAGATCTGATGAGTTCAGAATATCTTCAGCTCCATCAAAAATTGGTAGATCTTTATTTTCTCCTCCAATATGTGCTTCGAACATATATAGTTCGTCACCATATTCCTCATTATAAACTCCAAGTGCTTCCTGCTTCGGAACATAGTAAAGTTCAGAATTCGGGTGGAAAATATTTAATTCGTCCATGAATTTTCCTGCCGGGAAAGTACCGTAAGGAAAAGCTGTAGTGTAAAAATCCTGTACATATCGCTCAGCTACCGTGTTTTCTAAATAATCTTCTACATAGTGATTTGTGATCACGGTAGTTTGTAAAAACTGAAGTGCGCTTTTCTTCAAAGCTCTCATGGTGTATTCGTGACCATCGTCATCTATAAAACCAAGCGATCTTGATTGATGTCCACCTCCGGCACCCAGTACT
>NZ_CAJWRQ010000003.1 GCF_913046405.1 uncultured Christiangramia sp. | reverse complement strand
AGCCTGATGGCAGTGTCTGGATCGATCTAAGTGATGAAGGCCTGGATGAGAAGATCGTACTTCGAAGCGATGGAACTGCAGTTTATATGACGCAGGATATTGGAACTGCGATCCAGAGATTTGCCGATTTCGATATCAATCAAATGGTATACACAGTAGGAAACGAACAGGAATATCATTTCAAAGTATTGTTCCTTATTCTGAAAAAAATAGGCTACGACTGGGCAGATGCGCTTTATCATTTAAGTTACGGAATGGTGGATCTTCCAAGTGGTAAAATGAAAAGCCGTGAAGGAACTGTTGTAGATGCAGATGATCTTATCAAGGAAATGACCGAAACGGCTCGTACTATTTCTGAAGACCTTGGGAAACTTGATGGTTATTCAGATTCAGAAAAAGAAGAGCTTTATAGAATTATAGGTCTTGGTGCCCTGAAATATTATATTCTGAAGGTAGATCCTCGAAAAAGAATTCTTTTCAATCCTGAAGAATCTGTAGACTTTCAGGGTAATACTGGACCTTTTATTCAGTATACCTATGCGAGAATTCAGTCGATCCTTAGAAAAGCAGATTTTGATACTACCGCGTCGCTTTCCGAAGATTTCAAATTTCATGAGAAAGAGAAGGAGTTGATCAAACAATTACAGTTATTCCCGGAAACCATTGCACTGGCGGCAGATAATCACTCACCTGCGCTAATTGCCAATTATACGTATGAACTGGTGAAATCCTTCAATTCATTCTATCAAAATGTACAGATACTTGGTATTGATGAAGAAGCTGAAAAGGTTTTCAGAGTACAACTTTCAGGAACTGTAGCCAGCGTCATCAAATCGGCTTTTAAGCTACTTGGAATCGAAGTGCCGGAACGTATGTAATGGTGATCGTGTAGTAGCGATATTTAAGAAGATGGACTTTATACTTCAGCTTCAAATCATTAAATTTGCAATTCGCTGCCAGTCAGCAGGAGAATAAAACCACAGGAAAAATTATGTTTGATAATTTAAGCGATAAGTTAGATAGTGCCTTTCACGTCCTTAAAGGACACGGGCAGATCACTGAAATAAATGTTGCGGAAAGCCTTAAAGAGGTTAGACGTGCTTTAGTTGATGCCGATGTTAACTATAAGATTGCCAAGGAATTTACCAGTACGGTGAAGGAAAAGGCGATGGGTCAGGATGTACTAAAGACGTTAAAACCAGGCCAGTTAATGGTGAAACTCGTAAAAGATGAGTTGACCCAGTTAATGGGTGGTGAAGCGGAAGGAATTAATTTAAGCGGGGATCCATCTATTATTCTTATGTCTGGTTTGCAGGGTAGTGGTAAGACCACTTTCTCCGGTAAACTCGCGAATTTCTTGAAAAATAAAAAAACTAAGAAACCCCTATTAGTAGCCTGTGATGTTTATCGTCCGGCCGCGATCAATCAGCTGCATGTTGTTGGAGAACAGATTGGAGTGGAGGTATTTTCAGATGAAGGGAATCAGGATCCGGTGGCGATCTCTAAAGCGGCAATTGCCTATGCTAAAGAGAATGGTCATAATGTAGTGATCATAGATACCGCAGGTCGACTTGCTGTGGATGAAGCGATGATGACCGAGATTTCCAATATTCACAAAGCGATCCAGCCTCAGGAAACATTGTTCGTAGTGGATTCCATGACGGGTCAGGATGCGGTCAATACGGCCAAAACATTCAACGAGCGCCTTAATTTTGATGGTGTTATTCTTACTAAACTGGATGGTGATACTCGTGGTGGTGCGGCAATCTCCATTAAATCTGTTGTAAACAAGCCAATCAAATTTATTGGTACCGGTGAAAAAATGGATGCGATCGATATATTCTATCCTTCGCGTATGGCAGACAGGATCCTTGGAATGGGTGATGTTGTATCGCTTGTGGAAAGAGCTCAGGAGCAGTATGATGAAGAAGAAGCTAGAAAACTTCAGAAGAAAATTGCTAAAAATAAGTTCGGTTTTGATGATTTTCTGAATCAACTTCAGCAGATCAAAAAAATGGGATCTATGAAAGATCTTTTGGGAATGATACCAGGAGCTGGAAAAATGCTGAAGGATGTAGACATTGATGATGATGCATTCAAGGGAATTGAAGCGATCATTCACTCAATGACTCCGTTGGAAAGAAGTGAGCCTAAAGTTATCAACGCCAGCCGTAAGAAAAGAATTGCTAAAGGTTCTGGTACAACAGTACAGGAAGTAAATCAATTACTCAAGCAATTTAATCAAATGGGTAAAATGATGAAAATGATGCAAGGTGGCGGAGGCCGAAAAATGATGCAAATGATGAAGGGAATGAATTAATTCCCTTTTTTAATACAACGCAAACAAAACACACAATGACAATACTCGATGGTAAACAGGTGAGTAGCGAAATCAAAATTGAGATCGCTGCTGAAGTTAACAAACTAAAATCTCGTGGAGAAAAAGTACCACATCTTGCTGCGATCATCGTAGGAAAGGATGGAGCAAGTTTAACTTATGTGAACAGTAAAGTAAAGGCCTGTGAAAGAGTAGGATTTCAATCCTCACTTTACAGAATGCCACATACTGTAAGCGAGATCGAGCTGCTGGACAAGATCCAGGAATTGAACGAGAATGATGATATTGACGGATTCATAGTTCAGCTTCCTTTGCCATCACAAATTGACACTCAAAAGGTATTGAATGCAGTTGATCCAGATAAAGACGTAGATGGATTTCACCCTACGAACTTCGGAAAAATGGCATTAGATATGACCACCTTCATTCCTGCAACACCATTTGGAATACTGGAACTTCTTGAGCGCTATGATATTCCTACAAAAGGGAAGCATACAGTGGTGATAGGAAGAAGTTATATAGTAGGCAGACCTATGAGCATCCTTATGGGGCGTAGTGGTTTTCCAGGGAATTCCACGGTAACCTTAACGCATGAGTTTACGAAAAATATCACGCAGGTGACGTCTCAGGCAGATATCGTTATCATCGCAGTAGGAATACCAGATTTTCTTAAGGCTGAAATGATCAAAGACGATGCTGTGATTATTGATGTTGGAATTACCAGAGTACCAGATGATAATACTGAAAAAGGTTATGTCATCAAGGGAGATGTAGATTTTGAAAACGTGAGCAAAAGAGCTTCATATATCACACCGGTTCCTGGTGGAGTAGGGCCTATGACGGTTTCAATGTTACTTAAAAATACACTTCTTGCAAGGGAGAGACATAAAAAAAGAGCAGATATTAAGTTGTTAGAACGATAAAAAAAAGAGGGAATTTAATTCCCTCTTTTTTTAAGCTTCCTCTTCAATTTTCCAGTCGAGATAATTATGAAGATCAGATTCTATAAATCTCAATCCAAAAGTAAAGATTGCCATATCATCAATATATCCCAGACCTGGAATAAAGTCGGGTATTATATCCAGTGGATTTAAAATATAAAGAAAGGAGAATGCTACAGTGGCAATGGTGAACCAGGGCACTTTATTATAAACTCCTTTTCTATAGTCTTTCAGCATTCCATACATGAGCTTCGCCAGCTCGCTATATTTCTGTAGTAACCCGGAATTGTTGATCTTATCATCAACCTTATCCTGGCTATCCATAGCGATACTTACATCATTGTTGTCAATCTTTGTTACTTCAGTTTTAAAGTAATCTTCGTCTATTTTTTTCTTTAGGTTTCCAAACATAGTTTTTTCTTTTAGTTATAATCGGTGGTGAGCATTTCCATACTCCTTCTTATAGATCTTCAGAATTAATAAGAATAAGGACACCAATAATGGTCCAAATATTAGTCCTATAAATCCAAATAGCGGTACTCCCACGATCACCCCGAAAAGCGTGATCAATGGATGAACACTTGCCAGTTTTTCAAGTACATAAAGTCGTATAATATTATCAGTTGAGCCTACAACCACTAGTCCGTAAATTAACAGAGCTATTGCCTGGAAGTCGTTTCCCTGCGCGAATAATAGAATGACCGCGGGTAGGACTCCTATAGCTGTTCCTATAAATGGAATCATCGAGCCAATTGCAGTGATCACAAACCAGAAAAAAGGATCTGGAACCCCAAATATCAAGTAACCTATAAGTGCTATTACACCCTGCACGATGGCTACCAGTGGAATTCCCAAAGCATTACTTCTAACCAATTGATCACTTTCGTCGCCAATCACCCGAATATTATCCTTTCCTAACGGGATATATTCGATTAGGGAATGTCTCATTGACTTCTGATTCATAAGCATGTAGTACAGCATGAAATACATGATCCCGATCGCAATAAAGGCATCAAATGTTCCACCGGCAAGGTTCTGTAAGTTGTTCGACAGCCATCCTGTAATTGCAGAAGTGTCAATACTCTCGCTTATATTATAACCTATGTACTCTTCGGCTATATTCAGCTGGTCTTTTAAAGCGCTAAGCACCCTTTCAGAATTTGCAACGGCTTTTCCTATTTTACTGGTAAGCATAATTGCAATTAGTGTGACTGGAACCAGGATGCCAATAATACTTCCGGTCATTAACAGCGTAGCTGCCAAGGCTGGTTTCCATCCTCGGTTTACCAGTTTTTTTTGCCAACCCTTCATGATAACATAAAGTGTTACCGCACCCAGAACTCCAGAAAGGTAAGGAATTACCTCCCTAAAGATCAATACTGAAAGGAACAGTATTAATAGTAATACAAAAATTTGCCGTACAAGTGACGGTTTCAGTTTATCCATTTGGTTGGTTGGTGATGAATAAAGGTTATTAACTCGCGAATAATTGACTCATGTCTTTAAAGGCTTTGAACTCCAATGCATTTCCGCAGGGATCTTTAAAGAACATGGTAGCTTGTTCGCCCGGTTTTCCCTCAAACCTGATATAAGGCTCGATAATAAAATCGATATGTTTTCGTTTTAGGAGGCCGGCAAACTCATGAAATACATCCCATTGCAATACTACCCCAAAGTGAGGAACTGGAACATCCTTTCCATCTACAGGATTGG
The DNA here is from genome assembly GCF_913046405.1 of uncultured Christiangramia sp. Taxonomy (GTDB): domain Bacteria; phylum Bacteroidota; class Bacteroidia; order Flavobacteriales; family Flavobacteriaceae; genus Christiangramia; species Christiangramia marina. The sequence goes on along the minus strand of NZ_CAJWRQ010000003.1, from coordinate 54,001 downwards.
AAGTAGAACTGGCGCTTTCTTGTGGGTCCTGATAATGTATTACCAGTTGGTGTCCAAAAAAATTGAAATCCACCCAGTGATCACTACTACGGCCTTCGCCACAACCTAAAGTTTCTTTGTAAAATTTTCTACAGGACTCCAGATCAGATACTGGGATCGCTAAATGAAATGGCTGTACTTTCATAAAATTAAAATTGGTTGGTTCAAAATCATGAACGCATAAGGTTCATCCTCTAAATGTAAAAAGAACTACCAATATTAGTACAATAACCAGCCTAATTCTGTGTTAAGATTTGGAGATTCTGGGACGCTTTTTCTTCCCGGTTTGACTATCGTCAAGTACAGAGCCCTCTTCGGTTTTGGTAGATTCGCCGGTGAGTCCATTAATAGTGTCAAGCTCTTCCCTCGTAAGATGACGCCATTCACCTACCGGAATATCCAGGGAAACGTTCATGATGCGTACCCTTTTTAAAGAGGTCACTTCATAGTCTAAATATTCACACATTCTACGAATCTGTCGGTTTAAGCCTTGAGTAAGAATGATCTTAAAAGTATGTTTGCCAAGTTTTTCCACTTCGCATTCACGAGTTACTGTATCCAGAATAGGTATTCCTGAAGACATTTTCTGTATAAAATCTGATGTAACCGGTTTGTTGACGGAAACTACATATTCTTTTTCGTGATTGTTTCGTGCCCGCAGGATCTTATTCACAATATCTCCGTCGTTGGTAAGAAAGATTAAACCCTCACTAGGTTTATCTAAACGCCCGATAGGGAAAATCCTCTTTGGATAATTGATGTAATCAACAATGTTATCTTTCTCAACCCGTGTATCTGTAGTGCAAACGATACCAACAGGTTTATTAAAAGCGATGTAGACATTAGGTTCTTTTAGTTCGGCTTTGGATACTGGTTCTCCATTCGCTTTAACCACATCTCCCGGTTTTACTTTAGTTCCCATTTCTGGAACTACGTCATTTATCGTGATGCGACCCTGGTCAATTAATTTGTCTGCCTCTCTACGAGAACAATATCCTAACTGACTCAAATACTTATTAATTCGAACTTCTTCTGCCATGTCACAAAGATAATAGATACAATCGGGACGTCGGAATTTGAAAAAAAATAAAATTTTTAAAACCTCAGGCCACCTTTCGTAACTTTCTCTCGTCTATATAAATAGAAGGTCTTTTAAAAATGGTAAAAGTAATACAGCTTTTTAAAAACGAATCCTCTCTTATCAAAAGAGCGAGTGCAGGAAACAGGGATGCCCAGAAGCAGATCTATGAAAAGCACGCTCCAAAGATGTTAAGTGTTTGCCGGCAGTATATAAAAGATCTGCAACATGCCGAGGATACCATGTTGAAGGGTTTTATGAAAGTGTTCACTCATCTGGATACCTTTAAAGATGAAGGTAGTTTTGAAGGTTGGATTAGAAAGATCATGGTGAGAGAAAGCATTAGCTTTTTAAGGCAGTTCAAAGAACTACAGTTTCAGGAAGACGACGAATTTGGTCATGAAGTGGCAAATAATATCAATTCTGAAATGGACGTGGCAGATATACAATCGCTTATAGATAGTTTGCCTGAAGGTTATAAGGCGGTATTTGTAATGTATGCCGTGGAAGGGTACAAGCATAGTGAAATTGCTAAGATGCTTGAAATAACCGAAGGGACCTCAAAATCCCAGCTGTTTAAGGCTCGAAAGATGCTTCAGCAAAAAATTAAATCTAATAATACATCTAGTTATGGCGCCAATTAAATTTGAAGAACATATCAGGGAAAAACTGGATAGCCGGGAGATTAGTCCATCAGCTGGAAGTTGGGATAAACTTAGTGAACAGTTAGATGAAAAGGAAAGCTCGGGAAAGAATAATAAATGGTGGATCTCCTCAATAGCTGCAATTTTTGTGCTTGCTCTCTGCGGAATCATTTACCTGAATATGAATAGAAGTGTCGAAAATACTATAGTGAATACTCCGGAAATCCAGAAGCCTTCTGAAAATGCAATTGATGAATTTGAGAGTCCGGTGCGATTAGCAGAACAGGAAAAAACTGAAGAATCCCAGGCCCAGCCGGAGTCAAAACCGAAGTATGTACAGAAAACTGCTTCCGAAGAGATAAGAACTACATCAAACAAAAAAGAGCAGATCGCATCAGTTGAAGTAGAGGAAATGATTAACAGAGAGCCTATAAAAACTGCAACACCAGCTAGTTTGCAGGAATTAAAAATTTCCGAAGAGGTGAATAAAGTATTGGCTGAGGTTTCCAGGCTAGAATCTCAAAACGGAGAGGTAAGCGATACTGAAGTGGAAGCACTGCTCAATAAAGCCATTGCAACTATAGAATATGAAAATGTGCAGAAGTCGAGTGAAATTTCGGCAGACGCTTTACTGGCCGATGTTGAAGCTGAGGTATACGAATCATTTAAAGAGAAAGTTTTTGAGATCGTTAAAAACGGTTACCAGAAAGCTGCGGTGGCGGTGTCCAATAAACTTGATCATTCAGAAGAAAAATAATTTTCCCTATCAGGGTCATTCATCAATCAATAACTAAATACCAAACATCATGAAATCATTACTAATTACATTCGCATTATGTATTCTCAGTTTTAGTCCATGTGACGCTCAAACTGTCGAAATCACAAATGGGAACAAGATCGAAGTTCTAAAGAAACAGCGCGAAAACATTATCAAACAGGAGAAGGACGAACTAAAGGCAGAAGTAGAAGCTATCAATGAGCGGCTGGATAACGAAGAAATTTCCATGCAGGAAGCTGATGAGCTAAAAGAGGAAGCCGCTAAAAAGCATGCGCTGAATATCGAAAATCGCTTGGCTATCCTTGATAATAAAATCGCACTTCTGGAAAGAAACGAGGAATCTAAAGTTGAAAGTGACAAAACATTCGTTTTCTCCTGGAAAGATGAGGACAACAAAGAAGATCCCGATTACGAGGACAAGCGTACAACTTCTACTTTAATGGTAGCTGCAGGATTCAACAATGCTTTACAAGATGGGCAGTCGCTCAATGATTCAGATTTCAAAATTGGCGGGAGTCGGTTTTTCGAAATTGGTTGGGTTTGGAGAACCAGAGTTTTCGAGGAATCTAACTGGTTAAGACTTAAATACGGAATTTCATTTCAGTTCAACGGACTCAAACCTACAGATAATAGATTTCTGGTTGACAATAATGGAATTACAGAATTACAGGAGTTTGAGTATGACCTGAACAAGTCAAAATTTAGAATGGATAACCTGGTCATCCCGGTGCATTTTGAATTCGGACCTTCAAAGAAAATTGAAAATGATGGGGATTATACATTTTCAACTTATAAAAAGTTCAAAATTGGTCTTGGTGGATATACCGGTTTCAGCTTAGGTGAAAGACAGAAACTGAAATATAAAGAGGATGGTGACAGAACCAAAGAAAAATTGAAATCTGATTATAACACGAACGATTTTATATATGGACTGAGTGCATATGTAGGATGGGGAAATACCTCGCTCTACGCAAAATATGATCTAAACCCGATCTTTGAAGATCCAAACCCAGAGTTGAATAATGTATCTCTTGGAATTCGTTTCGACCTTGATTAATTAGCCAATATAGTTTAGTTTCGCGGGGCTTTAAATTTGAGTAATCATTTTTAAAGCCCTTTCTTTTTTGAAGCCTTTACATTTTGTATTTTTCCATTAAATAGTTGTGAAAATTTGATCTCCAGAACCACCATAGATAATGTTTTTGAAACCGCCCGTGTAGAGGAGGTGATCGGGGATTTCGTACAATTAAAAAAGTCTGGTAGTAATCTGAAAGGGCTTAGTCCCTTTACAGATGAGCGTTCACCAAGTTTTATGGTTTCCCCGGTGAAACAGATCTGGAAAGATTTTAGTAGCGGAAAGGGCGGTAATGTGGTTGCTTTTTTGATGGAGCATGAACACTTCAATTACCCTGAAGCGATCAAATATCTCGCGAAAAAATACGGAATTGAAATAGAGGAGACGCAGCAGACAGATGAGCAGAAGGAGCAGGCCGATGAACGCGAAAGTATGTACCTGGTTTCAGAATATGCCAGTAAATATTTTCAGACGCAAATGCATAAGACCGATGAAGGTCAGGCAATAGGTTTAAGCTACTTTAAAGAACGTGGATTTACTTCTGAAACTATTAAAAAGTTCGATCTGGGATATTCTCCAGATGAATGGGATGCTTTCACGAAAAATGCACTTGGTGATGGCTATAAACTGGAATTTCTGGAAAAAACGGGTCTTAGCATTGTTAAGGATGAAAAGACATTTGACCGGTTTAAAGGAAGAGTCATGTTTCCAATTCAATCAATGTCTGGACGGGTTCTTGGGTTTGGAGGAAGAATCCTCGGGAATTCGAAAAAAGCAGCCAAATACCTCAACTCCCCGGAAAGTGATATTTACCATAAGAGTAAAGTTCTTTACGGGATCTATCACGCCAAACAGTCTATTGCCAAAGAAGATAACTGTTACCTCGTTGAAGGGTATACCGATGTCATACAATTTCATCAAAGCGGCATAGAAAATACGGTATCCTCTTCCGGAACTGCTCTAACTTCAGAACAGATCAGGTTGATCAACAGGTTGACCAAAAATATAACGGTCTTGTTCGATGGCGATGCTGCAGGAACCAGGGCGTCTATGCGAGGGATTGATCTAATTCTCGAGCAGGGCATGAACGTGAAAGTTTGTCCGTTCCCAGAGGGTGAGGATCCAGATAGTTTTGCCCGATCAAATTCTGAAGCAGAACTGGAGGAGTTTTTAAAGGAAAATTCTTACGACTTTATTACGTATAAGGCTTCCCTGCTTATGGATGAAGCCAAAAATGATCCTGTAAAGAAGGCAGATCTTATTCGGGATATGGTACAGAGTATAGCGAAGATTCCTGATAATATCCAGAAGGAAGTTTATTTACAGGAATGCTCGCGGATTATGGATATTTCAGAAGCTGTTCTATATGCAACCTTAGCTCAATTAGAAAAAAAAGACGGGAAAACTCCGGCGAGGGCCGAGAAAAAACCCATGCAGGTTGTTCGAAATGAAGAAGCTGCTCCAGTTAAGAAAGTAGATCAGCTTTATATTCTGGAAAGAAAGATCATTAGTCTGCTTGTTCTCTACGGAAGGCAGGAAGGTGAATTTCATGATGTTATTCTAAAACATAATGATCAGGGTGAGCCGGTGTATGAATCTGAAGTGCAGGAGGCCAAGGTATTCGAAAAAATTTACCTGGATCTTCAGGAGGATGAAATTGAATTTACCAATAAGGATTTCAGAGAATTATTTTCGCTATTGATAGAGAAGCTTAATTCTGAGGATGAATTTGGAGTGGAAATGATCATCAATGACCTTGAGAAATCTCAGGCTGTTGAACTTACAGATATCCTGATGGAAGATGAGCAGTATGAACTTCATGACTGGGAACGACATGACATTCCAGTAAAAAGCAAAACTCAGGGAGTTACACAATTCGTAACCCAGACTATACTATCATTACGTAGATTTCTGGTTGGTCGTAAGATCAACGAACTTATGGAAGAAATTCGTCAAGTCTCTTCAGAAGAAGAACGAACAGAAAAGATTCAGGATATTATGAGCTATACCAGTTTAAGTACAATTCTTTCCGATCGTCTGGGCAGGGTTATGTAGTATTTAATTGTAATAATCTGGATTGCGTAATAAGATCTGCAACATTATCTACTTTAAGCTTTTTCAGCAACCTGGTTTTATAAGTGCTTACTGTCTTTTCGTTAATGTCCAGCGCTTCAGCAATATCCTTATTTCTTTTACCGGAAGAAAGCAGATTTAATACTTCCGTTTCGCGGGTAGATAGCTTCTTAAATTTTGTAATCAAACTCTTACCTCTCGTGATACCGGAATTTAATTTTTCGGTGATCTTACGATTTAAGTAGATTCCGCCTCTTGCAACTTGGTAAATTGCCTTCTCCAGAGTTTCACTATCTGTATGTTTGGAAATATAACCTGCGGCTCCGGCTTTAATGGCGCTCAGTGCATACATTTCTTCTGGATGTGAACTAAAAATAAGTGTTTTTACCTCAGGAAATTCCTGCTTGATCCTTCTAATGGCGTTGATACCGTTGATTTGCGGAAGATCCAGTTCCACGATCAAAACATCGGGAGTGTTCTTTTCTAACTGACTGAACAATTGGGTGCCACTACTTACTCTGCCTGTAACCTGTAGTGCCGGATTGTTCTGAAGTACGCATTTAATCCCTTCAAAAATTATTGGATGATGGTCTGCAATTAATACTCGATACATGATTCTAAGTTAAAAACAAGTCCGGGGGTAACTCGTTGAGTTTGGTTTATTTAACTTAAAAATACTGCTTTGACCCCTGATATGGGAAATCAGCTACACATATTCGATAAGATGATTATTTCAACAGATGAACGGGTATGTCGCAAACGGGTATTGGCACCATCTTATGTGTGTTCGCAGCATTCAAACGAGAATAGATCTGGAAGACTTCACGTTGTCTGCCTTCAAAATCTGAAGAGGTTTTCCCCGCTTCTTTTGCAGTCATCGCCCATTCAAGTTCATCGTACGATGCTCCTAATTGATCTTCATCACTTCGGCTGTCACCAAAAAGTCCATCGGTTGGAGCTGCAGTCATGATATCATTAATAATGTTGAGGTATTTCCCCAGGGCATAGACTTCACTTTTCATAAGATCTGCTATCGGACTAAGATCAACACCGCCATCACCATATTTTGTATAGAATCCAACTCCAAAATCTTCCACTTTATTTCCAGTTCCTGCAACAAGGTATCTATGTAATCCAGCAAAATAATAAAGAGTAGACATACGAAGTCTCGCTCTTGAATTTGCTAATGTTAGATCCAGAGAAGCAGATTGTCTTTCCTGCGGCATGACAGATTTAAATTGTTCAAATACCGGGGTGAGATTTACTTCAAGGTTACTTACGTTCGCAAAATTGTGTGCCAGTTCGCTAATATGTTTTCTGGCGCGGGTAACCTGGCTGCTCGCCTGGTGAATCGGCATTTCCAGGCATAGTGTAGGCATTCCGGTTTTTGCGCAAAGCGTTGAGGTTACTGCAGAATCTATACCGCCACTAACTCCAACTACAAACCCATTCATATTTGCTTTTGTAGCGTACTCTTTTAACCAGTTTATGATATGATCAGCGACTTTTTCGGTTTGCATAATGTTGGGTGATTTAATTAGTAAGTAATACCTTTGCCTCACAAATCTAACACTAAAAGCCAATTTTTAAAAGATGGCTGCGTTAAAGCCTTCCTAATTGCCAGTTATGCTGAAAAAGATCCTGTTCTTTATTACAATTATTTCGGTGTTTTCCTGTAATAATCAGTCTGAAACCGAAGAAAAGATCGACAGGATCGAGGTAGATCTGAAAGTTATAAGATTTGAACAGGAATTTGCCAGTACAAAACCTCAGCAATTACCTGAATTAAAACAGAAATATCCATTTTTATTTCCTGAGCAGTTTCCAGATTCGGTTTGGATAGATAAGTTATCTGATACCCTTCAGCTGGAGATTAATCAGGCTGTAGAAGATGAGTTTTCAAATTTCACGAATCAGGAAGATGAATTATATGCACTTTTTCAACATATGAAATACTACTTTCCGGAGTTTGAAGTACCTGTGGTAATTACGGTAACTTCCGAAGTGGATTATAAGAACAAAATAATTTATACAGGAGATTATTTATTTGTTTCCCTCGATACGTATTTAGGTACAGATCATCAGTTTTACACTGGTCTTCAGGAGTACTTGAAAAAGAACTTTAAAAAAAATCAGATAGTAGTAGATGCTGCGGAAGAGATTTCAAAAAAATACGTTCCAGGTCCAGATTCACGAACGTTTTTAAGTCATATGGTGTATTATGGTAAGATTCAGTATTTGAAGGAGATGCTCCTGCCAATGCTTGACCCTGCAAGAAGAATAGGCTATACTGAAGAAGAATTTAACTTCGCCGAAAACAATGAATCTCAGATCTGGAGATACTTTGTAGAGAACGAACTTATTTACGATACAGATAACCAGTTGCAGACACGTTTTCTATTTCCTGCACCATTTTCAAAATTCTATCTTCAGCTGGATGCTGAAAGTCCGGCCAGATTAGGTCAATATATTGGGCTTAAGATCGTGAAAGCATACATGGAAAAGAACGACATATCCCTGGACAGAATGCTAAATACATCTGCTGAAGAAATTTTCAATAAAGCCAATTTTAAACCGAAGAAATAATGCCAGAATTTAGAAAATCTGAGATCAATATAGAAGTTGTAACAGACGATAATCATGTACCTGAGAATATCACCTGGAGTGCTGAAGATGGGAATGTATATAAAGAAGATGCAAAAGCTTTGATGCTATCTGTTTGGGATAGTAAAGATCAGGAAACTTTAAGAATCGACCTTTGGACCAAGGAAATGCCAGTAGATGAAATGAAAAAATTCTTTCATCAAACGTTGGTTTCTATGAGTGACACATATTTTCGCGCTACCCAGGATGATAAAATGCGTGATACCATGAAGGATTTCTGTGATTATTTTGCTGAAAAAACTGAAATCAAGAAGAGCTAATTGGAAAAACTGATCTTTGTTTATAATGCCGATTCAGGTAAACTCAAATCGCTAATAGGAGCTTTCCAAAAGGTCGTGAATCCCGATTCCTACGACTGTAATTTATGTAAACTTACTTACGGTGCTTTCGATGAAAAGAAGGCCTGGAGAGACTTTCGTAAAAACGGAGATCTTGATATGGAATTCCTGCACAGAGATGAGTTTTTGAAAAACTATGCTTCTAAATTTGGACATAAGTTTGAATTTCCTATCATTCTCGCGCAGAACCAGAAAGGTCTGGAAGTTTTGGTGTCAACTTCAGAATTAAAGGAAATAATGGATGTTGAGGAGCTTATTTCAAGAATTAAGGAAAGAACCTAATTTTTCTGATTTTCCGGGAAAAATTGTGACCAGTTTGTTGGCTTAAGATGTTCTAATATTCCCTGCAATCCATATTCTCCGTTGCGAATGAGCATTTCTCCATTTGGTTTTATTATAGCGTATGAACCACATAAGCTTGGGTTCCTAAATATGTTTTTTCTCAAGAAATCATACTGATCCTTAAATATAAATTCAGACTGCTTTTCTTTGAGTTCAGGTAGCTTGATGCCATTTTCGAAATGACTAGAATATTTAACTTGAGGATACTCTTTTTCTAATTGTTTAATGTGTCTGGATATGTATCGATAACTATTACCAACTCGCTGAGAATTCCATTCATTTGGTGCTTGATTAGTGCAATAATCATCTTTGAAGGTGTAGTGTAAAATGAAGGTGGTTTTAGCAGTATATGTATTACCGGTCAGAATAGTCATGGATTCCTTAAACTGCTGGTAATTGATGTTGTAGATTTCGTAAACAGGATGATTGAATCTAATAACCATGCTGCTATCTCGAGCAGCATATTTCCATAATGCGAAATCCCCATCACCAGAAATCAATTTTGCATCAAAGGCTCCTTGTGAAATAGAATTCCCATTTTTATCGAGGTAGTAATCGGTCGAAGGAACTTTGTATACACTACAGCTATTGATAATAAGAGCAATTAAAAGAAATAATGCAATCTTGAAAAGTTTTACTGACATCTATTTATTATTCAACTGTTCGTTGATGCTTTCAATATAATCTAATACTTCATCCTGTCCTAAACCTGCAGATGCTGAAGTGATGAAATATTCCGGCATCTCTTCCCAGGTTTCCAGCATCTCCGCCTTGTAGTTGGCAATATGCTTGTCAAGAACCTTCGGTTTGAGCTTATCAGCCTTAGTGAAAATGATACAGAACGGGATCGCGTTTTCTCCCATCCACTGCATAAATTCCATGTCTATAGGTTGAGGAGAATGTCTAGAATCAATAAGAACAAATGCGCAAACCATTTGTTTACGTTGTTCAAAATATGCAGTGATGAATTTCTGAAATACTTTTTTAGTGGATTTTGAAACCTGGGCATAGCCATATCCCGGTAGATCCACCAGGTGCCAGTTCTTATTGATTAAAAAGTGATTGATCAACTGGGTCTTTCCCGGTTTCGCTGAAGTTTTTGCCAGGGACTTTCTGCCCGTAAGCATATTGATAAGTGACGATTTCCCAACATTACTACGGCCAATGAATGCATATTCCGGCAGGGAGCTGTTTGGACAATGATCAACTTTGGAATTACTTATGACGAATTCTGCAGTTTTGATCTTCATAATAAAAGATTTTTAGATAGCTCTTTCTTTAAGCCATGCGTGAAGCACTTCATTGAATTCCTCGGGATGTTCCATCATAGCGGCATGACCACATTGATCGATCCAGTAAAGATCTGAATCTGGTAATAACCTCTGGAAATCCTCAGCAACTTCAGGAGGAGTGACCGTATCATTTTTCCCCCAGATAATGCAGGTAGGAGTTTTCATCTTTGGAAGATCCTTCGCCATATTGTGTCGAATTGCACTCTTGGCAATGGCCAGTGTCTTTACCAGTTTATTTCGATCACTTACTGTTTCATATACTTCATCCACGATCTCCTTGGTTGCAACCTGAGGATCGTAAAAAACAGCTTCAGCTTTTTTCTTGATAAATTCGTAATCACCACGTCTTGGATAACTCTCGCCCATGGCATTCTCATATAAACCAGAACTACCGGTAATAACCAAAGCTTCTACACTTTCAGGAAACATTTTAGTCGCCAGTAGTGCAATATGACCTCCAAGGGAATTACCAAGCAGAATCACTTTTTCGTAACCTTTATGGTCCAGAAATTCTTTAAGATATTTCGCGAACGTTCCTACACTGGTCTTGAGAAGGGACATTGAGTAAAGTGGTAATTCCGGGATTAACACCTTATAGCCATTTTCCGGAAAGTAACTTACAACTCCGTCAAAATTACTTAGGCCTCCCATAAGTCCGTGAAGAATAACAATCGGGGTGCCTTCGCCTTTTTCTAGATATGTGAATTTCCCCTCCTGCCTTAAGTGATCTTTCATTGATAGCCTTTGCGGTTAGCAATCGCAAATATAGCGATTTCGATACAAGTATAATCATTTTTGATTAACTGCAAACTCATTTCTGGTAAGTGGGAATATAAGATTTCAGCTAAAAACTAAACTAATTGCTCCATTTTTTCCCACGAATTTTCAAGAGTCTGAATAATAAGGAAATAGAGCTATTTCGTAGGTTTTCAATCACATACGGTGGTAAAACTTATCAACATTGTGGTAGAAAGTGGTAAAATGTGGTATTATTTTCAATATATTTGACTTTATAAAGTCAAAGCGTGGTAAATCTCATTGGGACATACGAATGTAAAGTAGATGCTAAGGGCCGGTTAATGGTTCCTTCAGCATTGAAAAAGCAATTGACTCCAATGTTGCAGGATGGTTTTGTGATCAAAAGATCAGTTTTTCAGCCTTGTCTGGAATTATATCCTATGGAACAATGGGATATCATGATGACGAAGATCAATAAACTGAACAGGTTTAAAAAGCAAAACAATGATTTTATAAGAAGGTTTACGGCCGGTGTAAAAACAGTGGAAGTAGACTCGAATGGTCGACTTCTAATTCCGAAGGATCTAATAGGATTTGCCGGAATTGATAAGGAGATTGTCCTGTCTTCTGCGATTGCCATCGTAGAAATATGGGATAAAGATAAATATGAAAACGCCATCGAAGGTTCTTCAGATGATGACTTTGCAAGTCTTGCTGAAGAAGTGATGGGTAACGACGAGCATGATGGACTATCATAATCCTGTTCTTTTAAAGGAATCTGTTGATGGCTTGAATATCCAGCCAGATGGAGTTTACGTAGATGTGACCTTTGGAGGCGGTGGTCATTCCAGGGAGATTTTGAGCAGGCTTGGACCTTCTGGGAAATTATACGCTTTTGACCAGGACAGGGATGCGTTGGAGAACAAGATAGAGGATGAACGTTTTACACTTATCAATGAGAACTTTAGATTTCTGAAGAGATTTCTAAGATTCTACGGTGTAAAGGAAGTTGATGGAATTCTTGGTGATTTTGGTGTTTCCTCACATCAGTTCAATGAAGCTGAAAGAGGGTTTTCAACAAGATTCGATGCCAGGCTGGACATGAGAATGAACCAGGGAGATAAGCTTAGTGCATACGAAGTCATTAATGAATACGAAGAGGAGCAACTGAAGAAGTTGTTCTATGCGTATGCAGATTTGAAAAACGCACCCAAACTTGCCCGTACCATCGTGGAAGAAAGAAAAAAAGGAGCTATAGAAACCAGTGAGCAACTAAAGGATCTATTGAAGCCGCATTTATTCCGCGGAAAGGAAAATAAGATCCTGGCGCAGATCTATCAGGCAATTCGTATAGAAGTGAATCAGGAAATTGAAGTGCTCAAAGAGTTTCTTCAGCAAACTGAAGAAGTGATCTGTAAAGACGGAAGGTTGAGTTTGATCTCTTACCATTCTCTTGAAGACAGGTTGGTAAAAAGATATATAAGGAGTGGGTTGTTTGAAGGAGAACCGGAAAAAGACATGTATGGTAACATAGATGTCCCGTTCAGGAAAACCAGCGGACTCATCATTCCCTCGAAAGATGAAATAAAACAAAATAACCGGGCGAGAAGTGCCAAATTAAGGGTGGCGCGTAAGCTTTAAGAATTATGAAGAAAGGGTTTTACAATATACTCAAGGCTAATTTTCTTATTAGCGAAGATGCTGTAAAAAACTGGCGGTTCATTGTCTATTGTACCGTTCTGGCAATTATCATGATCGCCAGTTCTCACAATGCAGAGAAGAAGGTGCATCAGATCGCAAGATTAAGCACAGAAGTGAAGGAGTTGAGAAGTGAGCATATTGAACGAAGATCAGATCTCATGAAGATCAAAATGGAATCCACTATCACCGAATCTATGTCGGGTAAAGGTATTGGACCGTCTGATACGCCACCGAACAAAATTAGAGTCATCATAAAAGAATAAACCTTAAATGGCAACAACAGAAAAAAGCATCCTGAATCGTATGTATTTCGTGGCCGGCTGCCTGTTCCTCTTCGCAATCGCGGTAGGGGTGAAATTGCTGAATATTCAGTTTGTTCATGGTGAACATTACAAAAGTCTTGCGGAAGAGCGTACTCTAAGAAATTTTAAAATTCCTGCGAATCGAGGGAATCTTTACGATTCTAATGGAAATCTACTGGCTACTTCAGTTCCCAAATATGACATTCGATTTGATGCCGTAACTGTTTCAGACAAAAATTTTGAAGAGAACATAGGAGAGTTGTCTGCTAAGCTGTCCAAAATGCTAGGACGTTCTGCTTCCTATTATTCCCAGAAATTAAGAACAGCGCGTGCAAATAAACAGCGCTATGTATTGATCGCTAAGAATCTTGGGTATTCAGAATACATGAAGATCAAGAGTTTTCCCATGTTCAATCTTGGTGCTTTCAAAGGTGGAATGATCACGGAACAAAGCACGGTTAGAGAGCATCCGCTAGGTAAAATGGGAGAACGAACCGTGGGCTATGAGCGTAGGGATGAGAATGGATATTTTACACGCGTTGGCCTGGAAGGCGCATTTAGTAACTACCTGAGAGGTACAGATGGTCGTCGTTTAAAGCAGAAGATAGCTAAAGGACAATGGAAACCTATTAGTGATAATAACGAAATGGAGCCAAAAGATGGTTATGATGTTATTTCTACTATCGATGTAAATATTCAGGATATCGCGCATCATTCACTATTACGTCAATTAGAGCATTTTGAGGCAGATCATGGTACCGTAGTGGTTATGGAAACCGCAACTGGTGAGATCAAAGCAATGTCAAATCTTGGGCGCACAGAAGACGGGACTTATTTCGAAAAAAGAAATTACGCAGTATACGAAGCCCACGAGCCTGGTTCTACTTTTAAATTAATGGCGATGGTAGCTGCACTGGAGGATGAGGTAGTGGATACCAGCCAGGTTATTGATACAGAAAAAGGTGTGGTGCGGTTTTACGGTCGCCCTGTACGGGATTCACATCATGGTGGTTATGGTGAAATTTCGGCGGCGAAGGCTTTTGAATTGTCTTCTAATACAGCCTTTACCAAAATGATCACTGAAGGTTATAAGAATGACCCGTCCAAATTCGTAGATAGATTATACGACATGGGTCTTAATGATAAGATAGGTCTTGAAATTAAAGGTGAGGGCTCTCCCCGAATTCCTCACCCTCAGGACAAATCCTGGAATGGCTTGAGTTTGCCTTGGATGGCCTTTGGTTATGGGGTGGCAATTACTCCTTTGCAAACGCTAACTTTTTACAATGCGATCGCAAATGACGGTGAAATGATCAAGCCGCGATTTATCAAGGCGGTGAAAGATCGGGATAAGTCTATAATCACCATGGATAAGCAGGTGATGAACCCATCTATCTGTTCTCCAGAAACTGCAGCCAAGGTTCGTGAGATGATGAAGAATACGGTTGAACGCGGCACAGCTGCCAATATCTATACTGAAAACTTTTCGATGGCCGGTAAGACAGGAACGTGCCAGACCGAATACTGGATAGAACCAGGTAGATATATAGCTTCTTTTGCCGGATATTTTCCTGCCGAAGATCCTAAATACTCCTGTATTGTGGTGATTCATAAGCCTAATAGAAGAAAAGGGTATTACGGAAATATCGTAGCGGCACCGGTTTTTAAAGATATCGCCAGAAAGATCTATACCGACACACCGGTGATGGATGAGCTCGAAAATCTTGATTTTGAAGACGAGGATATCCAAGCCGACTTTGACACGTACTACGCAAGCATACAGGATGAAAAAATGCTGATGCCAGATGTTACCGGAATGCCGGCAATGGATGCGATTTCTATCCTTGAGAATCTTGGGATACAGGTTCGGTTGAATGGAAAAGGAGTGGTAAAAAGACAATCTGTTTCGGCAGGAAAAAAAATAGATAATAACGCCATCGTAAATCTTGAATTGAGTTAATGCAGGTTTTAAAAGACATACTCTATAAAGTAAATATTAAGTCGGTTTCCGGAGATACCGGGGTGACCATACGCGATATTCATTTCGATTCCAGAAAAGTTTCTCTAAATGATGTTTTCATCGCTATTCGAGGAAGCTTAAGTGACGGTCATGACTATATTAAAAATGCTGAAAATCAGGGAGCACTTGCTATTGTATGTGAGGAGCTTCCGAAGGAAAAGGTGAATGGTGTTACTTATATTGAAGTAGCAGATTCCAAGAGGGCGCTGGCGTATATTTCAGCTAATTATTACGAGAATCCTTCAGAAAACCTAAAACTGGTGGGAGTTACCGGAACCAATGGGAAAACGACCATTGCGACTTTGCTATATGATTTATTTACCAAAGCTGGATTTAAATGCGGACTACTTTCTACGGTGAAAATCATGGTTGGAAATGAAGAACGTACCGCCATTCGAACGACTCCAGATTCCATAAGTATCAATTCACATCTAAGTGATATGAATGATGCCGGTGTGGAATTCTGCTTTATGGAAGTAAGTTCACATGGAATCGATCAGCATCGTACGACGGCTCTCAAATTTCAAGGCGGAATTTTCACGAACCTCTCGCATGATCACCTGGATTACCATAAGGATTTTGCAGAATATCGTGATGTGAAAAAAAGGTTTTTTGATGAATTGCCAGCTTCAGCTTTTGCACTTACTAATATCGATGATAAGAATGGTGATGTAATGCTTCAGAATACAAAAGCGAAGAAATACAGCTACGCTTTAAAATCCTATGCAGATTACCAGGCTCAGATTCTTGAAAACAATTTTACAGGATTGCTTCTGAAAGTAAGAGACCAGGAATTATGGTCCAGACTGATAGGAACTTTTAACGCTTATAATGTACTTGCTATTTATGCCACTGCGGAATTATTGGGATTAAAAACCCTGGAAACACTTCGAATTATAAGCGAACTGAGTTCGGTTAGTGGGAGGTTTCAGTATATAATTTCAGAAAAAGAAAAGGTAACAGCAATTGTTGACTACGCACATACACCCGATGCACTGAAGAATGTATTGGAGACCATCAACAGTATTCGTACCAAGAATGAAAACTTGATTACGGTGGTTGGCTGTGGTGGTGACAGAGACAGTACTAAGAGACCAAAAATGGGGCATATTGCTTCTGCATTAAGCACCAAAGTGATCTTCACCAGCGATAATCCAAGAACCGAAGATCCGGATAGGATCATCGAGGACGTGGAATCTGGAGTGGAGCCTCAGAACTTCAAAAAGATAATGAGCGTAACCAACCGAAAACAGGCAATTCGAACGGCCTGCCAGATGGCTACAAACAACGATATTATACTAATTGCCGGGAAAGGTCATGAGACTTACCAGGAGGTAAACGGAGAACGATTTGATTTTGATGACCTCAAAATTGTAAAGGAATTTCTAAAAACTCTGGATAAATAATGCTGTATTACCTGTTTAAATTTTTAGAAGATAGATATCAGCTGCCAGGAGCACAGTTATTTGAGTTCCTGTCGTTCAGGTCTGCAATGGCGATCATATTATCGCTGGGAATTTCTACGATCTATGGAAAACACATTATCAATTACCTGAGAGCTAAACAAATAGGTGAGAGCGTTAGAGATCTTGGGCTAAAGGGTCAGACAGAAAAAGCAGGTACACCAACCATGGGAGGCGTAATCATTATAGTTGCGACGCTAATCCCTGTTTTGTTGTTCGCAAAGCTGGAAAATATTTACGTCATCCTGTTGATCATAACCACCCTATGGATGGGAGCGATCGGGTTCCTGGATGATTATATCAAGACATTTAAGAAAGATAAAGAAGGATTAAAGGGAATTTTTAAAGTGATAGGTCAGATTGGACTTGGTCTAATTGTAGGATGTACCATGTATTTCCATCCGCAGATTACTACAAAGGAAGTAATTACAGACACGAATCCTACTGAAAATGTGATTGCCAGAGCTGAGGTTGTAGATATGGGTCCGGAAGTAAAGGATACCAGTACAACCATTCCGTTTGTTAAGGACAACGAATTTGAATACTCCAGTTTAATAAGCTGGATAGATGCAGATCTTGTAAACTATGCGTGGCTGATATTTATTCCTATTGTGATCTTTATCGTAACGGCAGTGTCTAATGGTGCGAACCTTACTGATGGTATTGATGGACTCGCCGCTGGATCATCGGCCATTATTGTATTAACCCTGGGAATCTTTGCCTGGGTTTCGGGTAATATCATATTTTCAGATTACCTGAATATCATGTACATCCCACGGTCTGGTGAGATGACCATTTTTATAACGGCTTTTGCCGGTGCTTTAGTTGGTTTCCTTTGGTATAACACATATCCAGCCCAGGTTTTTATGGGAGATACCGGAAGTCTAACCATTGGAGGAATTATCGCAGTGCTTGCGATTGCGACCAGAAAGGAATTACTAATACCATTACTATGTGGAATTTTCCTGGTGGAAAATCTTTCAGTAGTACTACAGGTAGGCTGGTTCAAATGGACTAAGAGAAAATTTGGTGAAGGAAGAAGGATATTTTTGATGTCCCCTCTTCATCATCATTATCAGAAAAAAGGCAGACATGAAAGTAAGATCGTAGTAAGATTCTGGATTATCGGAATTTTCCTGGCGATACTTACCATCGTCACCTTAAAAGTACGCTAGGATGGAAAGACTGGTCATATTAGGAGGTGGAGAAAGTGGAGTTGGTACGGCAATTCTCGGGAAAGAGAAGGGCTACGAGGTTTTTCTTTCAGATAAAGGAAGGATCAAGGATAAGTACCGTGATGTTCTTACAAAACTGGAAATAGATTGGGAAGATGAGAAACATTCGGAAGAAAAGATTCTGAATGCAAATGTGGTGATGAAAAGCCCTGGTATTCCAGAAACTGCTGCACTTGTTGTAAAACTTCGGAAGAACGATATTCCTGTTATCTCAGAAATTGAATTCGCTTCCTGGTTTTCTGAAACTCCGGTAATTGGAATTACAGGAAGCAACGGTAAAACAACGGTGACCAACCTGATACAGCATTTACTGAAGAACGGCGAGGTAAATTCAGGAATGGGTGGAAATATTGGAAACAGCTATGCGAAAATGGTTGCTGAAAATAAGCATAATTGGTTTGTTCTGGAATTATCCAGTTTTCAACTGGATGGAATCGAAGATTTCAAACCGCATATAGCCATTTTGACCAACATTACGCCAGATCATTTAGATCGCTATGATTACAAATTTGAAAATTATATAGAATCAAAATTCAGAATAACAAAGAATCAAACAGCCGAAGATTATTTCATCTACGATGCAGATGATCCAGTGATCACAGAATGGCTTGAGAAAAATCCTGTGATAGCACAAAAGTTGCCATTTTCGATGGAAAAGAAACTTGAAAAAGGCGCTTACTTAGAAGATACAAACATTGTTATAAAAATAAATAATACCGAGTTTACTATGTCAACATCAGATATATCCCTACAGGGCAAACACAACACCAAGAATGCAATGGCTGCGGCCACCGTTTCTCAGTTGCTTAGAATTAGAAAGCAAACCATAAGAGAAAGCATGGCTAATTTTCAGGGTGTGGAACATCGTCTTGAAAAGGTGCTAAAGATCAACAATGTGATGTATATCAACGATTCCAAAGCGACCAATGTAAATGCAACTTATTACGCATTAGAAAGTATGGAATCTGAAACAGTATGGATCCTTGGAGGTGTGGATAAAGGCAATGTTTATGATGATCTACTTCCTTTAGTGAATGAAAAAGTAAAGGCGATCATATGTTTAGGAGTTGACAATGAGAAAATCAAAAGAGCTTTTGGAAATATCGTGGAGAACCTTGTAGAAACCGGGTCTATGGATGAGGCCGTTAAAATGGCTTACAGATTAGCAGATAAAGGTGATAATGTGTTATTGTCTCCGGCATGTGCGAGTTTCGATCTATTCGAAAATTATGAGGATAGAGGCAGACAGTTTAAGAATGCCGTTCGTAATCTATAAGAATTAATAAAATTATTGAATAGGATAATGAGCAACGTATTTGCAAATTTAAAAGGTGATAAAGTGATCTGGGCGGTAGCAGCTTTGCTGGCGATCTTTTCCTTTTTGCCGGTGTACAGCGCCAGTAGTAACCTGGCCTATCTCCACGGAGATGGTAGTACTACCGGATTTCTTATCATGCACTTTTTTCACTTGCTTCTTGGTTTTTGCCTGTTATTCGCAGTACATAAAATACCTTATCATTACTTTCGGGGAATAAGTATTTTGCTACTCCCCATAGTAATTGTTTTGCTGATTTTTACAATCGCCCAGGGGACCACTATTGATGGTGCCTATGCCAGTAGATGGATACGTATTCCGGTATTAAATGTATCCTTCCAGTCTTCAACTCTGGCTTCGGTCGTATTGATGGTTTATGTAGCAAGATATCTCTCTAAGATCACCGAGAAAAAAGTAACATTTAAGGAGACAATAATTCCGCTATGGGCGCCTGTTTTCGCCGTATTAGTGCTAATTTTGCCGGCCAATTTCTCCACAACGGCGATCATTTTTGTCATGACGCTGATACTGATGTTCTTAGGAGGTTATCCTATCAAATACCTATCAGCCATCGTTGGTGTCGGCATTGTAATGCTGGGAATTTTTGTGCTAACAGCTAAAGCATTTCCAGGTTTATTACCAAACAGGATCGATACCTGGTCAAGCCGAATTGAAACCTTTTTCGATGGAGAGGAAGCAGATGAGCAATACCAGGTCGAGAAGGCTAAGATTGCGATCGCTCAGGGTGGTATTACAGGAACTGGAATTGGTAAAAGTGTACAAAGAAATTTTTTACCACAATCTTCTTCAGATTTCATTTACGCGATCATCGTGGAGGAAATGGGGTTAATAGGAGCTTTTGGAGTAATGCTGGCTTATTTGCTTCTGTTATTCAGGATTGTCATTGTTGCAACCAAAGCAAGTAGCATATTTGGTAAACTGGTGGTAATGGGCGTAGGATTGCCTATAGTTTTCCAGGCGCTTATCAACATGGGTGTCGCGGTGGAATTATTTCCGGTAACAGGACAAACCTTGCCACTGGTAAGTAGTGGGGGAACGTCCATCTGGATGACCTGCATCGCACTTGGAATTATACTGAGTGTAAGTGCAAGAAGAGAAGAGATTAAAGAATTTGAAAATGAGAGCCTGAATGGCGAGGAAGAGAATCCTCTGGATATTTTGAGCGAAGCGATATGAAGAAGAACATGCGAGTTATATTATCAGGTGGCGGAACAGGTGGGCATATCTATCCTGCGATCGCTATTGCAGATGAGATAAAAAGTCGTCATCCAGAAGCTGAGATATTGTTCGTAGGTGCGAAGAACCGCATGGAAATGGAGAAGGTGCCTCAGGCTGGTTATAAGATAGAAGGTCTGTGGATCACAGGGATCGATCGTTCCTTAAGTCTAAGAAATTTATCTTTTCCTTTTAAGTTAATTAGTAGTATCTCAAAATCGAGAAAGATTGTAAAGAGATTTAAGCCAGATGTAGTCGTTGGTACGGGTGGATTTGCCAGCGGACCATTACTGCGTGTAGCGATCTCCAGAAATATTCCAACGCTGGTGCAGGAACAGAATAGTCTTCCAGGTATCACAAATAAAATACTAGCCAAGAACGCAAGTGTTATCTGTGCTGCCTATAAAAATGTAAAAGATTATTTCCCTGCGGAAAAAACTGTCATTACTGGGAACCCGGTTAGACAAGATTTGCTTAAGGTAAATACACTCAGGCAGGAAGCTCAGGAATATTTTAAACTGAAGACTGGAAAGAAAACAGTACTAATTTTAGGCGGAAGCCTGGGAGCAAGAAGGATCAATAAACTTATTGAAACCTATTTGAAAAGGTTCGAACAGGAAAATGTACAATTGATCTGGCAAATTGGGAAATTGTATTATTCAGATTATAAAAAGTACGCTTCAGAAGCTATCGTGGCGAAGGAATATATCAATCGTATGGACCTTGCCTATGCAGCTGCAGATGTGATCATCTCAAGAGCTGGAGCTGGAAGCGTTTCAGAATTATGCGTAGTAGGAAAACCGGTGTTATTTATCCCTTCCCCTAATGTTGCTGAAAATCATCAGGCGAAAAATGCCATGGCGGTAACAGATCATGATGCGGCATTGATGATTACTGAAGATGAACTTACAGCAAAATTTGACCCATGCTTTTTCAGTTTTTTAAAGGATGAAAGAAGACTGGAAAGATTTTCAAGAAATATAAAACAACTGGCGCTGCCTAACGCAACATCAGATATTGTCGACGAAGTAGAAAAGCTGGTAGAAAGAAACTAATGAAGAACCCTGATCACATAGAACATTTTTATTTCATCGGTGTCGGTGGAATTGGGATGAGTGCGCTCGCCAGATATTTTCAGGCGAAGGGCTCTAAGGTTTGTGGTTACGATCGTACACCTTCGAAACTTACGGCAGAACTGGAGAAGGAAGGAATTAATATTAGTTATGGAGATGAGGTTGAGACTATTCCACAGAATATTTTAGAGGATGTGGAAAACAGCCTCGTGGTGTATACTCCTGCAGTTCCAAAAGGTCATAAACAGTTTAATTATTTTCAACAGGAAGGATTTGAGGTCGTTAAAAGATCTGAATTACTAGGAATGGTTACCGTTAATAAATACTGCCTGGCCGTTGCCGGTACTCACGGAAAAACTACCACAACCGCTATTTTAGGTCATTTGCTTAAAGAAACTGGCGCGAAAGTAACTGCATTCCTGGGTGGTATTAGTGAAGATATTCAGTCAAACCTGATCATGCAGGGCGATGAGGTTGTAGTAGTAGAAGCAGATGAGTTTGATCGTTCATTTCTTAGGCTTTCTCCCAACATTGCGGCTATCACCTCTATGGATGCAGATCATCTTGATATATACGGAAGTAAAGAAGAACTGGAAAAATCGTTTAAGGAGTTTGCTGCAAAAATACCTGAAAACGGCACTTTATTCGTAAATAACAAATTATCTCTAAGTGGAAAGACACTTGGCATAAATGATGCGAGTGATTATTCAGCTAAGAACGTAAAAATTGAGAATGGTACTTATGTCTTTGATCTAAAGACTCCTTCTCAAACTATAGAAAATTTAAGATTTAATCTACCCGGCAATCACAATTTGCTGAATGCTATAACAGCCCTGGCGATGGCGATCGAATACGGATCCCCAACCATCGATCTAGCCAGGGCTTTATATTCTTTCAAAGGTGTAAGGCGTAGATTCAATTATAAGATTAAAACCGATAAACTGGTGCTAATTGATGACTATGCTCATCATCCTACAGAGATTTCTGCAGTACATCAGGCGGTTCGTGCAATGTACCCAGACAAAATTGTTCTTGCGGTTTTTCAACCCCACTTGTTTAGCCGTACCCGTGACTTCGCTGAAGATTTTGCCTCCAGCCTTTCAGAATTTGATAAGGTCTTTCTCATGGATATTTATCCTGCGCGAGAAACCCCAATCGATGGCATCACTTCAGCCTGGTTACTGGAACAAATAGAAAATGATTACAAGAGACTTGTTAGCAAACATGCTCTTATTGAATCTATAAGGTCTGAATATGCAGATGTTGTAGTGATGATGGGTGCTGGTGATATAGGAGATGAAGTTGAATCTGTTCAAAAAGCCTTACAGAATGAAGCGTAGTCTGAAGTTTATACAGCCTCTAATTTTAATCCTGCTAATAGGAGGACTTTATGGTTTTGCAGAACATCGCCATAAGAACAGAAAATTAACCGATATCAAGGTTAGTTTTACCGAGACGGAGAACCTCTATGTGACTGAGGAAGTGGTTAATAAATTGTTAATACAATCTAATGACAGTGTCTCGAGCATAGATAAAGAAACTTTAGATTTGAATAGAGTGGAAGCTATGCTTAACGATCATGACATGATTGAAAATGCAGAAGTATTTCTAACACTCGACGGAAAACTGAAAGCGACCGTAAGTCAGAGAAAGCCAATAGGCAGGGTAGCTGGAAATTCTTCATTTTACCTGGATAGAAATGGAGAGATCATGCCATTATCAGAATATTACTCGGCTAGAGTGCCGCTAATGTTTGGTTTTGATGGAAGTACTGTAGCTGAAGTTTACGGGATCGTAAGTTATGTTCAGAATGATGATTTTCTGAGGAAACATATAACGGGAATTACTCGTTTAAATGCTGAAGCCTATGCTTTAGAACTTAGAGAGAATGATTTTCAAGTTTATTTTGGAGATACTACAAAGATAGATCTCAAGTTTAACAATTTTAAGGCCTTTTACAAAAAGGCTACGAAGGATAAGAAATTAAATACCTACAAAAAAGTGAACCTACAATTTGGAGATCAGGTTGTGTGCACGAAAAAATAGTTTATGGAACAGAACGATATTGCAGTAGGATTAGATATTGGAACTACCAAGATTGTGGCTATGATCGGCCGCAAGAATGAGTATGGAAAAGTAGAGATCGTAGGCATAGGAAAATCCAAATCCCTGGGCGTACATCGTGGAGTGGTGAATAATATCACCCAGACGATCCAGTCTATCCAGCAGGCAATACAGGAAGCAGAAGCCGATAGCGGTTTAAAGATCAGTGAAGTGGTAGTTGGAATTGCGGGACAGCATATTCGAAGCCTTCAGCATAGTGACTATATCACCAGGCAAAATCCTGATGAGGTCATAGATTCTGAAGACATTCATACGTTGTGCAACCAGGTCCATAAACTGGTAATGTTACCGGGAGAAGAGATTATTCATGTCCTTCCGCAGGAATTTAAAGTAGACGGACAGGCGGAGATCAAAGAACCTATCGGGATGTACGGTGGAAGACTGGAAGCTAACTTTCATGTAGTTGTAGGACAGGTTTCTTCCATAAGAAATATTGGTCGATGCGTGAAAAGCGCCGGACTGGAACTTTCAGCAGTCACGCTGGAACCTCTAGCTTCAGCTAACGCAGTTCTTAGTCAGGAGGAGAAAGAGGCAGGTGTGGCACTTATCGATATAGGAGGTGGTACTACAGATCTTGCAATTTTTAAAGATGGTATCATTAGGCATACTGCGGTAATTCCTTTTGGTGGAAATGTGATTACTGAAGACATTAAGGAAGGATGTTCAATCATTGAAAAACAGGCAGAATTACTGAAGATCAAATTTGGATCTGCCTGGCCAGGTGAAAACAAGGATAATGAGATCGTTTCCATCCCAGGTTTACGTGGAAGAGAGCCGAAGGAGATCACTTTGAAGAATCTCTCCAAGATCATCCACGCACGAGTAGTAGAGATCATCGACCAGGTTTACCTGGAGATCAAGAATTACGGTCACGATGAGCAAAAGAAAAAATTGATCGCAGGAATCGTTCTTACCGGAGGTGGTGCTCAATTGAAGCATCTTAAGCAACTGGTAGAATATATTACGGGAATGGATACCAGAATAGGGTATCCTAACGAACATCTGGCCGGGAATAACGATTCAGAAACCACCAGTCCGGTATATGCTACGGCAGTTGGTTTGGTAATGAATAGCCTTGAAAAAGGGAATAACAAGTATCAGGAGGAAGTTGTGCTCTCTAAAAACCAAATGGTAGAAGATGAGGTTGATGAGCAAAATCATGATGAGGACGATGATGAGTATGATACTTACAGGGAAGAGCCCTCTTCCAATAAGGTAGCTCGAAAAAGCATCTTTGATAAATGGGCAGAGAAATTCAAGGATTTCTTAGACAATGCAGAATAAAATAGATACAACCAGTAAAACAGAGTTTATGAGCAGTACAGAATTTGGAGACATCTCATTCGATTTACCAAAAAACCAATCGAACGTCATCAAAGTGATTGGAGTTGGAGGTGGAGGAAGCAACGCCATTAACCATATGTTCCAGGCAGGAATAAAAGGGGTTGATTTTGTTGTTTGTAATACCGACTCCCAGGCTTTGGAGAACAGTTCGGTTCCAAACAAGATTCAGTTAGGAGTAACTTTAACTGAAGGACTTGGAGCAGGTGCGAACCCTGAGATCGGTGAGAAAGCGGCAGTAGAGAGCTTTGAGGAAATCAAGCAAATGTTGGATACCAATACCAAGATGATTTTTATCACTGCAGGTATGGGTGGTGGTACCGGGACTGGTGCTGCTCCAATAATTGCAAAACAGGCAAAAGAACTGGATATTTTAACGGTTGGTATCGTGACCATTCCATTTCAGTTCGAAGGAAGAAACAGAAACGAACAGGCACAATTAGGAGTTGAAAGACTGCGTAAGCATGTAGATTCACTCATTGTGATCAATAATAACAAACTTCGTGAGGTTTATGGAAATCTTGGTTTTAAAGCCGGATTCTCGAAAGCTGATGAAGTGTTGGCAACTGCATCCAGAGGAATTGCAGAAGTTATAACGCACCATTATACTCAGAATATTGACCTTCGCGATGCGAAGACTGTATTGAGTAATTCTGGAACTGCGATCATGGGTTCTGCCCAGGCTTCAGGTGCCAGTAGAGCTACAGATGCGATCATGAAAGCACTTGATTCGCCATTATTGAACGATAATAAGATCACCGGAGCCAAAAATGTTTTACTGCTTATTGTATCTGGTAACGAGGAGATCACTATCGATGAAATTGGAGAGATCAATGACCATATTCAGCTTGAAGCTGGACATAGTGCAAACATCATTATGGGTGTTGGTGAGGACGAGTCTTTAGAAGACTCTATTGCTGTAACTATTATCGCTACTGGTTTCGATGTAGAACAGCAAAATGAGATTACTAATACGGAAAGTAAAAAGATCATTCATACCCTGGAAGACGAGCAAAGAGCCGAGCAGGAATTGATCGCTAAAAGAACTGGTTCCGTCTCTGAAGTATCTCAGGATAGAAACGATGATATTGAAGATGCCCAGATAGAATTTGAAGCACCTAAAAAGGAAGAAAAGATCGTTCACACGCTTGATGAGAATGTAGAGGAAGTAGACGAGGTTGGTAAAATTCAGAAGAAGGTAGAAGATATTTACAAAACACCAGATTTCGCACGAAAGCTTGATGTTATCTATGAGGAAGTAAATCCTGAAGAGTTTATTATTAATGATACTTCAGAAACATTGGATACCGAAAATTTTAAGGAATCTGAAGAAGGTAAATCTGAAAGTGAAGAACAATTCATGTTTACTTTCGATATTCCAATGAATCAGAAGGAAGAGAAAAAACAGGCTTCAGAAAAGAAAGAAGAGGTAAAGCGTCATTCTTTAAATGAAGAAGAGGAACAGTCTGCAAGAAATATTCGAGTGAACGAACATGTTGAGATCGTCCCTGTAACCGAAAATTCTGCCACGGGAGTAAAGCGATATAGTCTTGATGATTATATGGAAATGGAACAACAACTTGAAAGTTCTAAGGCTCCGGAAAAGGAAGAAGAAAGGGATGAAACAGTAGCTTTTGAGAAAAAGACCGTAGCGCCAGCACCTTCAAGGGAGAATGACAATGATGAGCATGATCCATTTGATAATCCAATTTCATCTGAAGTTGTGCGTCAACGCACTGCAGAGCGTAAAGCGAAGATGAAGGAGTTCAATTATAAGTTTAGAACTGGTTCAGCACAGATCGATGAGATCGAAAAGCAGCCGGCTTATAAAAGAGCTGGAATCGAATTAAATAATTCGAAGCCTGGCGAAAGCAAACTTTCCAGAACCAGCATCGAGCAGGATGACAATAACGAATTGCATTTTAGAAAGAACAATTCTTTCTTGCATGATAATGTGGACTAAAAGTCACCATAGTGAAACAAAAAAGCTGCCCTTGGGCAGCTTTTTTTATGTTCAGATTTTGCGAACTTATTACTTTCGTGCGGGAACTTCATCTGTATCTCTTCGATATTTAAGCATGGAAATTCCTGCTACGAAGAATACAAATCCCAGGATGGTAAGTGCCCAGGGGCTTAACATAAGTGCTATACTTCCAAAGATTCCTAGAACTCCCATTACCAGTGCGATCGCACCACCAACGGTCATAATCATTGCTAAAACTTTAATCATAAGACATTAAAATATTGGTTATCAGAATTAAAAGTATCTATTTAATTTATTCAGAAATCAATATTAACAAACTTTACAATTTTAACCGAAGCCTTTCAATTTCTTTAATTGCTTCCTTCTCATCACCCCAACCTTCGATTGTCGTATTGTCTTCCAGATCATAATTTGAAAACCAGGTCTCCAGAATATTTTGTGCTCCGGGGTAATTTTTGGATAGTTGCTGATAATTTTCAGCCTGTATTGTTCTTAATTCCCTTCTGGCTGGGATGGCAATAATTTTAAAGTCTTCTTCGCCCGCATCTATCATTTTGATCATACCAATTGGAATGAATTCCACGATATCTCCAGATTGCAGTGTGCTGCTAAGAATCATAATGTCCAGCGCATCACCATCACCTCCATTCGCGGGATCTGAATAAGTGGAAGGTATAAACCCATAGTTCGCAGGATAAGCCAGGAAATCAATAATCCTTTCCTTACCATTACGAAGGGAAGTACTAAAAAGTCTTAAGTCCTTATCGTATTCTACTTTAGCATTTGTACCTGCTGGTATTTCGATCACTGCCTGGTAATTGCCTTTTTTCGAAAGTAAACTGGTAGCCAGCAGGTCCTGTCTGGATTTGCAGGATGCAAACAGTATTACAATAAGAATAGCCAGGTACCTTCTCATTCTAGTTCCAGTAGATCATAAAGTATTTGATCTTTGCATCATCCGGGATTTGTGAAGCCATGATCTTACTATCCGTATCATAACGAAGATTAGACGGTAACTGTGATTTGTCTATTGTAATGTAAGCATTGATCTCATCCAGAAATACCACGGCAGAATTTATCGTATTCTCGATCCTTGAGATCGTATAATTCTCCATGATATCCTTGAAGGTACTATTTACACTTAGTCCGTTCTTAGTTTCGTATCGGGAATCAAGTATGCGAATATATCCAATGGTACTGGTAGAGTCGAATTCCTGCAAGGGTTCCAGGCTCATTATAGCTGCACCATCTTCACCAAAGATCTTGATCTCATCTGTAGAACGAAAGTCATCAGGACCGCTTGTTTGTCTTACAATACTATCATTTTGGAAAATGCTATCTAACTGGTTGATCTTAACCTCCTTTTTCAAAGGTCCCACTTGCGTTGGAGTTATTAGAAATGGGTTTTCTTCATCACTCGTGCATGATACCATCGCGGCGCAAAGGCCTAGAAAGATTAGAGCTTTTTTATACATAGATTTCGGTTTCCTTTATTTTAAAAATTTATTCAATATTCCCATTACGCCGCGTATAAAAGTTGCACTCGTTAGCACTTTGATGATCGCTCCTTCACGGGAACGTCCGCTTTTACGACGGCTACTGGTTTTTGTTACTTTTTCTCGCTGATCTTTAGCCTGTTGTTTTGCTTCTTCACGATCTGCTTCTTCGATCTTTTTATTCAGGATCTCGTAAGCACTTTCGCGGTCAATTTCCTCATTATATTTACGGGCAAGTTCAGAATTTTTGTTGATTTGTCTTAATTCTGAATCACTTAATATGTCCATTCTACTCATTGGCGCGCGCAACATAGTCGCTACCAGGGGAGAAGGTCTTCCTTTTTCGTCTAATGCTGAAACCATAGCCTCTCCAATACCTAACGAGGTAAGCATATTTTTGGTATCGTAAAATTCTGAAATCGGGTAATTTTCAGCAGCAAGTTTAATGGCCTTACGGTCTTTAGCTGTAAAAGCCCTTAATGCATGCTGAATTTTAAGTCCCAGCTGTCCCAGAACTTCTTCAGGAACATCGGCCGGATTCTGAGTGACAAAGTACAATCCAACACCCTTGGAACGTATCAGTTTTACAATACTTTCAATTTGATCTAGCAATGCATCTGAAGCTTCATCAAAAATAAGATGTGCCTCATCTATGAATAAAACAAGTTCCGGTTTATCCATATCACCTTTCTCTGGAAAGGTTGAATAAATTTCAGCAAGAAGTGAAAGCATGAAGGTGGAGAATAATTTTGGCCTGTCCTGAATATCGGTAAGCCTCAAAATGTTTACATATCCTTTTCCGTCTGATGTTTTTCTCAGGAGATCGTTTACCTCAAAAGACTTTTCACCAAAGAACAGATCTGCGCCTTGTTGTTCCAGCGCAATGATCTTCCGCAGAATAGCACCTGTGGATGCGCTTGAAATTCTACCATATTCCTTGCTGATCTCCTCCTTGCCTTCCTCTGTGGTATACTGAAGCATCTTTTTAAGATCCTTAAGGTCCAGAAGTGGCAATTGGTTGTCATCACAATATTTGAATATGATCGCCATGATCCCGGATTGGGTATCATTTAGATCAAGTATTCTTGATAAGAGCACTGGACCAAATTCACTGACTGTTGCTCTGAGTCTTACTCCATCCTGTTCTGAAAGGCTTAGCATTTCTACTGGTGCAGCATCTGGAGAGAATGGAAACCCCAGTTTTTCATGACGCTCATCTATAAAAGTGGCACCTTCTGAAGCTTTCGCGATTCCACTAAGATCTCCCTTTACGTCCATCAGTAAAACCGGCACTCCTTTCTGAGATAGGTTTTCTGCAAGGATCTGCAGGGTCTTTGATTTTCCGGTTCCTGTAGCTCCTGCGATTAATCCGTGGCGATTCATCGTTTTTAACGGAATCTTTACTGGAGCATTTGCAAAAACTTGTTCGTCGAGCATTCCTGCGCCCAGATAAATATAATCACCCTTTGTACTATATTCCGAAGATATGTGATCTACAAACTTTTCTGATGTGGTCATTTAACTGCAGGTTTTAATAATTTAATAGTTCCGGTTTTGCTATCTATTTCAGCTTCAATTCCGTTAGGGATGGTGCTATTGTCATCTATATGACCAATCATTGCACCTGAGAATGCCGGGATATTTAAAGGTTTTATATAATGGTCTATAACTTCCTCCATAGTAAGTGAACCGTAGCCACTTCCGCCGGGATCACAGCCTGTACACTTTCCAAAGACAAATCCTGAGATTTTATCCAGTATACCACCAAGTTTTAGTTGGGACATCATCCTGTCTACGGCATAGATTTTTTCTCCAATATCTTCAAGATACAGGATCTTATTCGACCAGTCCGTAGGGAAATATGGTGTTCCCATAATTGAGGTAAGTACAGATAGGTTTCCACCCAGTAATTCCCCTTTGGCGTTACCAGTATTGATAGTTCTTATTCTATTGCCGGTTTGGACTTCCAGAAAGTTCAAATTTTCTGGATTTGAATATTCGATCATATCTCCTTCGAATAACAGCCGGTGAAAAATATCGTAATTAAAAGTATTCCATGAAGAGCTTGCCATAGGTCCATGAAAGGTCACTAAACCAGTTTTTTCGTACATCGCAAGATGCAATGCTGTAATATCACTGTAGCCTATGAAAATCTTCGGATTCTTACGAACGAGCTCGTAATCAAGTTTGTCTATAATTCTTGCAGCCCCCGAACCTCCACGAAGTGAAATGATCGCATCTATTTCAGGGTCACCAAACATTTGATTCAATTCTGAAGCACGTTCTTCATCGGTTCCTGCCAGGTGGCCGTATCGGTTTTTCACAAATTCTCCAAAACTCACTTTTAAACCCATCGCTTCCAGGTTTTCCTTGGCGATTTCAAAAGGTTCGCTGTCAAAAATTGCTCCTGCAGGACTTGTTATTCCAATAGTATCTCCTTTAGAAAGTCTTTTCGGTAGAAGTTTCTTATTAGTTGAAATTTGCCGCTCTGCTGTTGCTGAAAATGATTGTAGGGGAATACTTAAACCGGCAAGTCCCAGGCCGTAAACAAAATTGCGTCTTTTCATAGGTATGTATACTGTCTCGAAAATAGGGAATATTTGGAACTTCTAAAATTCAATAGTTGTTTCTAATGTGAATAAGAAGCTTTGAAACTTCAGCTTTGATCTCTTTTGCAGAACTCATATGATTCGAATTCATAATACTGAAAATTAAAAGTCGGTCGCTATTCGTTTTAAGGTATCCGCTAAGACTATAGTTATTTTTTAAACTTCCTGATTTTGCAAATACGAATGCTTCTTCGTCCGTTAGTAAGTTTGCAAGTGTTCCATGCTTCCCAGCCGTAGGGAAAATGGTTGAAACCCAGGCCTTACCTTTTTCGTCTAATAAAACTTTCAGAATGATTGCCAGATTAGCAGGAGTATTCATGTTGTACCTTGATAAGCCAGAGCCATCTGCCCATTGGAATTCATCAGGCAATCCTTTAAATATACTATTTTTAGCGTGATCTATAGAGATTTTAGTGCTCATGGTATCCGTCATTTTTTCTGAAATCATGATAAGTAATTGTTCTGCAATGAGATTATCGCTGGTATGCATCATTTGCTTGTAAATACTATCGGAAGCCACAGATTTTATATTATGACTGGCTTTTGGTCCTGGCGGGATGATTTTAATAGTTCGACCAATTTCTTCCTCAATGATCCTGATGCTCAATTCTTCTGAAGTTTCAAAAGGAATTCTTAGAGTATCGTTCTTCTGAAGTTTCTGTGGAATCCTGAATTCATTCGTTCCCTTAAGTTTTTCCAGTGTTTCCGAATTAATAGTTCGGGTATAATTGCTAAAAATTTCCGGAGAAACTTTAAGATCTTTATTCTCCATCGTAAAACTTGCTTTATTCCCATAAACTGGTATTGCGGATATTTGAGGGGAGAAGGCATATTCAAAATCGTCCCAGCTCCATCCGGCACCATACATTTTCTGCTTCCAGTTAGCTTTTTGATAATAGATAGAATCCTTGGCATTCCGTAGAAATTGCAATGACTTACTGGAAGACACTTCTGAATCCAGTAGTCCAGGATCACCGGTAGCTGAAAAGATCAAAGAATCTTTAGCCTTCCGGTACCTGAATGTTATGATGCTGTCCTCCAGGAATTTTATAGCGGAATAAAGGCTTAATATTTTGGTGTTGGAAGCTGGAGTAAAAGATTTGTGGGCATTATATTGATAGATATTTTTACCAGTCTCTGCATCTAAAAGTGCGATCCCGGTAAATCCATGGTGAATCTTCTCAAACTTGGTTGTTTTCCGCGATAAGCTAGTAGCACATGAACTCAGGCCGAGAATGAATAAAACTGCTAGGAAGACCGTCAGGCGCATATTAAAATTTTTGACTTAAATATATACTTTATCATACTTACAATTAAACCAATCGTTTGCAAACTCAAAAACAAAGGTTATTTATCCTGAAGTATAATGATTATCTTTGCCGGCTATGATTTCAGAAGAGACAAAGAGCCTGGTTGATAAAGGAATAATGCTTCCGCTAATGGAAGAATTTTATACGATCCAGGGTGAGGGATTCCACAAAGGAACGGCTGCATATTTTATAAGGATTGGTGGTTGTGATGTAGGTTGTCACTGGTGCGATGTGAAGGAAAGCTGGGATGCCAGTACGCACCCGCCTACGCATGTTGGGGAAATCGTTGAGAATGCTACCCGACACAGTAAAACTATTGTGATCACGGGAGGAGAACCATTAACCTGGGATATGACAGCTCTGACTCAAAGTCTCAAGAAACAAGGTT
Organism: uncultured Christiangramia sp.; assembly: GCF_913046405.1. Taxonomy (GTDB): domain Bacteria; phylum Bacteroidota; class Bacteroidia; order Flavobacteriales; family Flavobacteriaceae; genus Christiangramia; species Christiangramia marina. The sequence goes on along the minus strand of NZ_CAJWRQ010000003.1, from coordinate 21,343 downwards.
GTGATATTCATATTGAGACTTCAGGAGCTTATAAACTTACGGGTACCTGGGACTGGATATGTCTTTCTCCAAAGAAAATCAAATTGCCAACCGAGGAGATCTATCCTTTGGCCAATGAGTTAAAGGTTATTGTTTTTAACAAACATGACCTGAAGTTCGCTGAAGAGCAGGCGGCGAAAGTAAGTGAGGACTGTATTTTATACTTACAACCTGAATGGAGTAACCGCGATAAAGTGATCCCAATGATCGTTGATTATGTAATGGAAAATCCGCAGTGGAAAGTATCGCTACAAACCCATAAATATTTGAACATACCATAAAAAAAACGCCCGACAGGGCGTTTTTTAAATTATAAGCTGCTGCTGGACTACATATTAGTTAGCATTTTTAAATGGAACTTTTACATAGCTGTTGTCCCATCCAATAAGAAGGTCTGCACCGTTCTTAGCTTCCTGGAAAGCCATAGATAGAGATTCAATAGTATTAGGAGCCTGTCTTACTGGTACATTGATTCTTACCTGATCTTCCTTATCTGTATATTCATAAGAACCCCATGTGTTGGTTTTACTGTTAAGAATAACAGTCCATTCCTTTTCTCCTGGAATTGTGTATAAGGTATAATTTCCAGCTTTTACCGTAGCATCTGCAACTTTCATGTCTTTGTATAAAGTAACTTCAGTTGCTTCATTCGCTCCTGTTCTCCATACCTCACCATAAGGTACCAGTTTACCGAAGATCTCACGATTTCTTTTTTGTGGTCGGCTATAAATAACTCTCGCGACTGCTGCATCATCTTGGTCTCTGTAGAGCGCAAGATCCATTGGACTGGCATCTACTTTGGAAAATTTAAGTTCTTCCTTTGAGTAGTTTACCTTATCGTCATCCTGTGCGTTAATAGGGCTTGCAACGAAGAAAAACATTGCACTTAAACCACCTATGATCAATTTTTTCATAATTCTAATATTTGAATTTTAGTTAGTATAAAGATAAGACGCAGAGAGGTGTGAATTGTTAAAGAAGCACCAATATGCTGTTAAAATTTTAGCTGAGCTTTACAAATGGAAGAAAAGTTTGAAATTTATAATGATATACTACCATTTGATATGTAATTTTTAATTTAGACTTTTCAAATATAATTATTATTGAATATTATGTTTTCATTTATATAGCTTCAGCCCATATTTGTCCCATAATAATAAACAATATAAGTCATGTGTGGAATTTTAGCAGTTATCGGAAAAGATCTTGACAAAAAAAAGATCGCTGATCTTTCAAAAAGAATGTCTCATAGAGGCCCTGATGAAAGCGGACTGAAAATTACTGAAAAAGGTTATGTGTTAGCTCACGAACGCCTATCAATCGTAGATCTCACCACAGGTATTCAGCCTATACAAGGAACTGAATCTGCCTGGATGGTACACAATGGAGAGATCTATAACCACATGTCACTTCGAAATAACGAATTAAAGGATCATACTTTCAGAACTACCGGAGATTCTGAAGTAATCGTGCATTTGTATGAAAAGTATGGTCTTGAATTCGTAGATAAATTAGATGGCGTATTCTCATTTGTGATCATTGATGGTGATGACTTTATGGTCGCCAGGGATCCAATTGGAGTAAAGCCACTTTATTATGGTAAGGACGAGGCAGGTTCCATGTGGTTTGCCAGTGAAATGAAATCTCTTGCAGATAGCTGTACTGAATTTCATGCTTTTCCTCCTGGACATTATTATACTCCAGAAACCGGATTCGTAAGATACTATTCTCCAGAGTGGTTCGAATCTGAAGTGGCTACTCAGCCAGCAGATCTTAAAAAGCTACGTGAAAGTTTGATCGAAGCGACCAGAAAGAGATTGATGGCAGATGTTCCTCTTGGTGTATTGCTTAGTGGTGGACTCGATTCGTCATTAACAAGTTCTATTGCGGCGAGACTAATGAAAGATAGTGGCCAGACTTTGCATTCCTTCTCTATTGGATTGGATGAAGCGGCACCAGATCTTATTGCAGCACGTAAAGTTGCAGACTTTCTGGGAACTGAGCATCATGAAATTCATTTCACCGTAGAGGAAGGGATCTCTATTTTGAAGAAGCTCGTATGGCATCTTGAAACTTACGATGTTACTTCAATTCGCGCCAGCACTCCAATGTATTTTCTCTCTAAAGCGATTGCTGAAAAAGGGATTAAGGTTGTATTGTCTGGAGAAGGCTCTGATGAGATCCTTGGTGGATACTTATATTTTAAAAACGCACCTTCTGCGGAAGAGTTTCAGAAGGAAACCATTAGAAGAGTACAGCGTCTTGCCACTGCAGATTGTCTGAGAGCCGATAAGTCAACGATGGCCTATGGTCTTGAAGCAAGAGTGCCATTCCTGGATAAAGCATTTTTAAAAACCGCTATGGAAATAGTTCCTGAAGAAAAAATGCCGGTAACTTATGATGGTATTGAAAAATATATTTTGAGAAAAGCATTCGATACTCCTGAAGAACCTTTCCTGCCGGAAGAAGTTTTATGGAGACAAAAAGAGCAATTTAGTGATGGTGTAGGATACAACTGGATCGATCAGTTAATTGATCATGCTTCAGAACAGGTGACAGACGTCCAAATGGAAACTGCGGCAACAAGGTTTCCTGTAAACACACCAACTTCAAAAGAAGCTTACTTCTACCGTGAGATCTTTCAGCAGCATTTCCCTCAGGATTCCGCAGCCAAAACAGTAAAAAGATGGATCCCGAAATGGCAGAAAGACCTTGATCCCAGTGGAAGAGCCAATGAAACTCACGTAGCTCCTGGAATGAAAAAAGTAGCTGTGTAAAACTGGTGTAAATATTTGAATTTCCTCAAAACCCGAAATGTGAAAATTATCTTAAACATTTCGGGTTTTTCCACATAATTTGTTGATAACTTCGATGCTCATCACAGGTCTATAACCTGTTAAAAGTATGCGAATTGTTATATTTGTTCGTTATCCAAAAGAGACAAAATTAATTAGCATAATATGAGCGAAGAAGCTAAGAAACATAATTATTCTGCCGACAGTATTCAGGCGTTGGAGGGGATGGAGCATGTTCGAATGCGGCCTTCCATGTATATTGGAGATACCGGGGTTCGAGGATTACATCACCTGGTTTATGAAGTTGTTGATAACTCCATAGATGAGGCCCTTGCCGGACACTGTGATAATATAAAAGTTACTATCAACGAGGATAACTCGATCACTACTGAAGATAATGGTAGGGGTATTCCTATTGATCTACATAAAAAAGAAGGAGTTTCTGCGCTGCAGGTTGTAATGACCAAAATTGGTGCAGGTGGTAAATTCGACAAGGATTCTTATAAAGTTTCCGGTGGACTTCACGGTGTTGGGGTAAGTTGTGTGAATGCACTTTCTGAGCACCTTACGGCTACTGTTTATCGTGATGGCCAGATCTGGCAGCAGGAATATGAACTTGGAAAGCCATTGTATCCGGTAAAGCCTACAGGTGAAACCGATTTGAGTGGAACGATCGTTACATTCAAACCAGATCCTAGCATTTTTCAACAAACTCTGGAGTATAATTATGATACTTTGGCCAGTCGTATGCGTGAATTAGCATTTCTGAACAAAGGAATTCGAATTAGTCTTACAGATAAGAGGAATAAAGAGGATAATGGCGAATATGTTCAGGATCATTTTCATTCTGAAGAAGGACTAAAGGAATTTATAAAGTTTCTGGACGGGAACCGTGAGCCGATCATTGGTCATGTAATTTCGATGGAAGGTGAAAAGAATGATATTCCTGTTGAGGTTGCCATGATCTATAATACCTCGTTCAGCGAAAATCTACATTCCTATGTAAATAATATCAATACGCATGAAGGTGGAACTCACCTTTCCGGGTTTAGACGAGGATTGACAACTACACTTAAGAAGTATGCAGATGCTTCTGGTCTGTTGGATAAGATTAAATTTGAAATTACAGGAGATGATTTTCGTGAAGGACTTACCGCGATCATTTCTGTAAAAGTTGGGGAACCTCAATTTGAAGGTCAGACGAAAACAAAATTAGGTAACCGTGAGGTTACTTCAGCAGTATCTCAGTCGGTTTCTGAAATGCTGGAAAACTACCTGGAAGAGAATCCGAATGATGCAAAAACCATTGTTCAGAAAGTAATCTTAGCTGCGCAGGCAAGAAATGCCGCGAAAAAAGCCCGTGAAATGGTTCAGCGTAAAACTGTCATGAGTGTTGGCGGTTTACCTGGGAAATTATCTGACTGTTCAGAGCAGGATCCCGCACAATGTGAAGTATTTCTGGTAGAGGGAGACTCGGCAGGTGGAACAGCCAAACAAGGTAGAGATCGTAAATTTCAGGCGATCCTTCCATTGAGGGGTAAAATTCTGAATGTTGAAAAAGCGATGTCTCATCGTGTTTTCGAGAACGAGGAGATCAAGAATATTTATACAGCACTTGGAGTAACTATAGGTACCGAAGAAGATAGTAAAGCTTTGAATCTTTCAAAATTGAGATATCATAAGGTAGTTATCATGTGTGATGCCGATGTAGATGGTAGCCATATTGAAACTTTAATCCTCACTTTCTTCTTTAGATACATGCGCGAATTGATCGAAAGTGGTCATATTTTTATTGCTACTCCGCCACTCTATCTTGTGAAAAAGGGACAGAAGAAACGATATGCGTGGAGCGAGAAAGAGCGTGATGAAATCGCAGAAAGTTATAGCGGAGGTGTTCAGATCCAAAGATATAAAGGTCTTGGTGAGATGAACGCTGAACAGTTATGGGACACCACGATGGATCCTGAATTCAGAAAATTAAGACAGGTGAATATCGATAATGGAGGAGAGGCCGACAGGATCTTTTCTATGCTAATGGGGGATGAAGTTCCGCCAAGACGTGAGTTTATTGAGAAGAATGCTAAATATGCAAATATCGATGCATAATTTTCACTAACATAGTATGATCTAAACCCACACTAAAACTAAGTGTGGGTTTTTTTCGTTTAATATTTACGGGACTATTATCTTTACCAACCTTAACACCTATAATTTAACCTAAATCAATTACCGTGAAAAATTTAAAATATTTCTTTGGCTTATCAGCCATATTCATGGCATCTTCAGTGAATGCACAGCAAACAGATGTAGATTTATTAGTTGATGATCTTCTCATATTAGCAGATGGATTTGCAAAGCCGGCGGCTGAGAGTGCAGCTTATCAAGCTACAGCCGGGTGGTTCACCTCTGCAAAATCACTTGAGAAATGGAAGGTAGATGTGTCTTTGCATGCCAATGCTATTTTTGTTCCTTCTAGTAAGAAAGAATTCAGTGTCAATAATAATCAGTTTGGTATTCTAAAAGTTACCGGAAATGATAGAGCTCTTTTGCCCACCGCATTTGGCGAGGCTTCCGATGTTGAGTTTGAAAGTAGACGGGATTTAGAATTTAATGGCCAGTCTTTTTCAATTCAAGGCTTGCAGGCTATTGATGGCATAGATAAAGGGGCCCTATTATACCCATTTGCACAGGTTTCAGTAGGTCTACCATTAAATACCCAAATTGGATTCAGAGCTCTTCCCGCCTTGGATATAGATGGATCTGAGTTTAGTACCTATGGAGTGGGTTTAAAGCACAGTCTAAGTCAGTATTTTGGAAGAAGAAGAACACGTCAGGATGATCTTGAGGTAGCGGCTATTGTTGCCTATGATATATTTGATGTGAAATATGAATTTGACCCTCTGGACGTGCCGGGTATCTTACAGCTTAGTCAGATTGATGTAAATGCTGGAGTTTGGATGGCAGAAATTATGGCTTCTAAACGCTATGAGAGTTTCGAGATCTTTGGAGCTCTTGGCGCAGCACAGTCAGATTTCGAATACGAATTTGGAGGAAGTGGTCTAGGACTTGGACTTGTAAATAACGAGATTTCACGATTGAATGATTCACAGGCTCAATTCAAGGGAGATATCGGATTTAATTTATACTTCAATAGTTTCAAAGTTAGTACGATGGCAACTGCTGGGAAGTATGTAAATCTTAATGTTGGGTTGCACTTCCTTCTTTAGGCAATACTTGATTTAACCATTCCTTATTATTAAAACTGCTTCGTAATTCGTAATTTCGCTGTCATTATTAATAGAAATTAAATATAATTTTAACATGAAAGTTACCATAGTAGGAGCAGGTGCAGTTGGTGCCAGTTGTGCAGAATATGTAGCCATAAAAAATTTCGCTTCAGAAGTAGTATTGCTTGATATCAAAGAAGGATACGCTGAAGGAAAAGCAATGGATCTAATGCAAACGGCGACACTAAACGGTTTCGATACCAAGATTAGTGGAAGTACAAATGATTATTCTAAGACAGCAAACAGTGATATCGCGGTAATTACCAGTGGTATTCCTCGTAAGCCGGGAATGACAAGAGAGGAATTGATCGGGATCAATGCAGGAATCGTAAAAGAAGTATCTGCGAATTTGATCAAACATTCTCCAGATGTAACCTTGATCGTGGTTAGTAATCCAATGGATACTATGACTTACCTGGTTCATAAAACTACGGGACTTCCTAAAAATAAAATTATTGGAATGGGTGGAGCATTAGATAGCGCTCGTTTCAAATACAGATTAAGTGAGGCTCTTGAATGCCCACCGTCAGATGTTGACGGTATGGTGATTGGTGGACATAGTGATACTGGAATGGTGCCACTAACTCGTCTGGCTACTAGAAATTCTGTACCGGTATCAGCCTTTTTAGATACAGATCGTCTTGATCAGGTTTCAGAAGATACGAAGGTTGGAGGAGCTACCTTAACGAAACTTCTTGGAACCAGTGCATGGTATGCGCCAGGAGCTGCTGTTTCAGGTCTTGTTCAGGCGATTGCTTGTGACCAGAAGAAAATGTTTCCATGTTCAGCCTTACTGGAAGGTGAGTTTGGATTAAATGATCTTTGTATTGGAGTGCCTGTTATTTTAGGTAAGAACGGTATTGAAAAGATTGTCGAAATCGAGCTGAACGATGCTGAAAGAAATAAAATGAAAGAAAGTGCCGAGGGTGTGAAAAAGACCAACGGATTGCTAGACGTTTAAGCTTGTAATAAACTTTCCCGACTATACTCTAAAGCCACATTCTATGTGGCTTTTTTGATGCTTTTAAAAGTTAAAATTATCCAAAAAAAAATATTGGGATTTGAATTATGAAGTCCTATATTTGTCCGTTTTTAAAATAGACCTAATAATCAATAATTTGAGGAATAATGCAGAATAAAGGACTGATTAAAGTTTTTGCAATTTTGTTTGGGCTGGTATGTCTATACCAGTTGTCATTTACATTTTTGACAAACAACGTTGAGAGTGATGCTGAGGAATTTGCCATGCAGAAGGTTGGCGAGGATGTAGAAAACTACTCAGAACTTCGTGACCAGGCAGAAGCAAGGTATCTTGATTCTATTGGAGATAATGAAATTATCGCCGGGATCACTTACGATTCAGCAAAAGACAAAGAACTGAACAAAGGATTGGACCTTAAAGGTGGTATCAACGTAATTCTTCAAATTTCAGTTAGAGATATTTTAAGCGGATTGGCGAATGATTCTCAGGATCCAGCTTTTAGAAAGGCGATCGCGGAAGCAGATAAAGCTCAAACCGATAGCCAGGAGAACTATGTAGATCTTTTCTTCGAAGCTTTTAACAACATTCCTAATGCTAAACTCGCATCTCCAGATGTATTTGCTAACAAAGCATTAAGTAGTGAGATCAACTTCAACATGAGCAATGAAGAAGTTGAGCCAATTATCAGACAAAAAATTGACGAATCTATTACTTCAGCGTTTGAAGTACTTAGAAAGCGTATCGATAAGTTTGGTGTAACTCAGCCTAACATTCAGCGTTTAGGGAATTCAGGAAGAATTCTTGTGGAATTGCCAGGTGCCAAAGATATCAGCAGGGTGAAGAATTTACTTCAGTCTACTGCACAACTTGAATTCTGGCATACTTACAAAAGCAACGAGCTAGGTGGATTCCTGGTTCAGGCGAACAATCGTCTTGCTGAAATGAAAAAGTCTGAGGAAGTTACTTCCGAAGAAGAAATAGATTCAGCAGCAACTTCAGGTGACAATGAGATCGATGATCTACTTGCCGATGCTGAAGACAGTACTAGTGTTGAAACTGGAAACAATCCGTTGTTTGACTTAATGGCTTCTCCAGGTTTTCAAGGCGGGCCGGTTCTTGCAAACTTCAATGTTCAGGATACTGCGCAGGTAATGGATTACCTTCAAATGCCTCAAGTAAGATCATTACTTCCTTCAGAAATGCGTTATGCTAAATTTGTATGGGGTGTTGCAGATGAGGATACAGAAACTGCTGCATTATATGCATTAAAAGGTAACCGTAACATGGAACCACCACTTAGTGGAGGTGTGATTACAGATGCACAACAAACGTACGATCAGTTAGGTCGTATTGCAGTGAGCATGCAAATGGATGGAACAGGAGCTAAGATCTGGGAAACCATGACAGGAAAAGCTTCTGCAGAACAAAGCCAGATCGCGATCGTTCTTGATAACATTGTATATTCTGCACCAGGTGTTTCTACCGGAGCTATTGCTGGAGGTAGAAGTGAGATCACTGGTGATTTTACAATTACTGAAGGGCAGGATTTAGCGAACGTACTTAGAGCAGGTAAACTTCCAGCTTCAGCAGATATTATTCAAAGTGAAGTAGTAGGACCATCTCTTGGTCAGGAAGCTATCGATAGTGGTATCATGTCATTTGGTATCGCACTTATTCTGGTATTATTATGGATGATCCTTTACTATGGTAAAGCGGGAGTTTATGCAGATATCGCCTTAATCGTGAACATTTTGTTCATCTTTGGTATACTTGCAGGTCTTGGAGCGGTATTAACGCTTCCTGGAATCGCCGGTATCGTATTGACAATAGGTATGTCTGTAGATGCGAACGTACTTATCTTCGAGCGTATTAAGGAAGAACTTGCCAAAGGTAAGGTTCAGAAAGAAGCAATTGCAGATGGATTTAAGAATGCATTGTCTTCCATTCTGGATGCCAATATCACTACAGGTCTTACAGGTCTCATACTATTCTTATTAGGAACTGGTCCAATTAAAGGTTTTGCAACTACTTTATTAATTGGTATTGCTACTTCTTTATTTACAGCGATCTTTATTACTAGATTATTTATCGATGGATATGGAACAAGAGGGAAGTCTCTGGATTTCTCAACTTCTATAACTAAGAATTTGTTTACGAACATGAATATCGACTTTCTTAAGAAGAGGAAGATCGCTTATATCGTTTCAGGATTATTTATCGTAATTAGTTTAGGTTCATTATTTACTCAAGGACTTAACGAAGGTGTAGATTTTGTTGGAGGTAGAACTTATACGGTAAGGTTTGCAGATGATGTAAATCCTACTGCTGTAGAGAAGGATCTTGCTGAAGTTTTTGGAAGTGCAGAAGCTAAAACTTTTGGCCCGGACAATCAGTTAAAGATTACGACCAAGTATAAAGTTGATGAAGAAGGTGCTCAAGTTGATGAAGAGATTCAAAGATCTCTGTTTGATGCACTTGGTTCATACCTTCCAGCTGATATTTCCTATGAAGAATTTGTTGATGGAGCTGATGATAAGCAAGTTGGTGTAATGCAGTCAATGAAAGTTGGTGCTACCATTGCAGATGATATTAAGAACGCTTCATTCTGGGCAGTATTAGGATCCTTAATCGTAGTATTCCTTTACATTCTATTGCGTTTTAGAAAATGGCAATTTAGTTTAGGAGCCGTGGCTGCGGTATTCCACGATGTGTTGGTCGTATTGGGTATCTTCTCTTTACTATACAAAGTAATGCCATTTAACATGGAGATCGATCAGGCATTTATTGCAGCGATCTTGACGGTTATTGGTTACTCGCTGAATGATACGGTGGTAGTATTCGATAGAATTCGTGAATTCGTAAACGAACATTCTACATGGCCATTAGGAAAGACGGTGAATGCCGCACTTAACAGCACGTTGAGTAGAACTTTAAATACCTCGCTTACTACCTTGGTAGTACTTCTTGCGATCTTCATTTTTGGTGGGGAAAGCATTAGAGGATTTATGTTCGCATTGATCATTGGTGTGATCGTAGGTACCTATTCTTCACTTTTTATCGCTACTCCGGTAATGTTCGATAGTGTAAAGAAGAAAGCCTCTTTGGAATCTAAGAAAGAACCGGTTACTGAAGAAGTTACTACAGTTTAGAACTAACCGAATATATATTGAAAAAGGCTTCCAATCTGGAAGCCTTTTTTTATGCTGAATCATTGCTGAATCATTGCTGAATCATTGCTGAATCATTGCTGAATCATTTCTGATTTTTTTGTTTTAGAATGACTTCCGAAGGCGAACTTCAACCTTTCTTCTGAAGCAATAAGCAGAATGGAGATTTTGAATATGTTAAAAGCTCGCTGATATTTCTGAATATCATTCTAAATGAGGTTGTTAGCCTTGATTGCGAACATCAGACTATTCTAGCAAGAAGTTTCTAGTGAAAATATATAATTGCCAACATCACTAACGAAGGTTGTGGGAGATGCTTTTCTGTTGAGTTTGTATTAATTCACACAGTTAGACTGATTGTTTTCATCTAAATGTAACTGCTAACGTCTATTCAAGCTGGTAGTTTGCCTTCCTTTTCAGCGATAAAATTTTTCAGGTGTAGTCAATTAGAAAATTTGTGACAATAGTCATAATACCCACAATGATTGCTAGTCTTTTAAATCTGAAGTGTTTAAGAAGCGACACCACTATTAAACCCGAAATATTGGTCATTACAGTTTTGAGATAGGAAGTGTTTACTTCTGCCTTTGAGGCTTGGTCGATTAAAGGGTTGTTTAGGTCTAAATTGTTTCTTAGAACTTCGGCAATTGATACTATGATTAGAACATTAATTGAACTGATTACAATCAGGAAGATTGAATTGATTGCATTTTTGTCATTCATTGCTGAATTCGTATTTGAAGACGCATCCATTCTATAGAAATTTGACATTTTGCGACATCGCTCAGAAGCAACGTAAATGTTAGGATTTACTATTCTCTATCCACACTAAATTTACTTTCTGAATTAATTCCCCACTCATCGGCAAGACCTGCATTGATCTCTAGTACAAATTGCGCTGGTCCATCTGAAGGTAGGTTGGTTTCATCACGCGGGGTCGCATTCTTTTGTATACTCACCAGCGTACTGTCCGTGTTATAATATAGAATGTCCAGAGGTATATAGGTGTTTTTCATGTAAAAGTTCCTTACGCGAGCATTCTCGTATACAAATAACATTCCCTGATCGCTTCCCAAGCTTTCACGGTACATCAGCCCCGTTTGCTTTTCATAATCTGTTTCTGCAAGCTCTACGTCGATCTTTCGGAGCGTGTCACCATTAGAATGAATTAGATACACTTCTGCTTCCTTATTAAATACTATAGGATCGGTTTCAATAGTATCCTCTTTTTCCGTAGAATTATCACAGGAAATAAAACCAAAGCTAAGTGTGATAGCCAATAGTCCATTACGAAAAAAACCTGTTCCCATGATCTATTTTTTGACTGGGCGATACATAAAGTAAAGTCCTGCGATTACGAATGGAATACTTAACCATTGCCCGGTATTTAATAACCAGTTTGCGCGTTCACCTACTTGTGGTTCTTTAACAAACTCTACAAAGAATCTTACGGTCCATAGCAATACCAGGAAGAGTCCGAAAATGTACCCAAGCTTTAGTCGCTTTTCAGTTTTCCAGTAAATGAACCAGAGAAGTAGAAATATTAGCAGGTAACAGCCAGATTCATAAAGTTGTGCAGGATGTCTCGCGAAATCTTCGCCTAATTTTTCAAATACTACTCCATAATCTGTTCCGGTAGGCTTTCCTATAATTTCAGAATTGATAAAGTTTCCAATTCTAACAAAGATAGCTCCACTGGCCACTGGAATTACGATCCTGTCCAGGATCCATAAAACTGGTTTTTGAAGTACTCTCTTAGCATATAAATACATGGCCACTATAATTCCTATGGCAGCTCCATGACTCGCCAGTCCTCGAAATCCTGTAAATTGAAATTCTGGCTCAAATCTTACTGGCAAGAAAATCTCCAGCAGGTTATTTTGAAAATATTCCCAGTCGTAGAACAGGACATGTCCTAATCTGGCACCTATTAAAGTTGCCAGCACCGTGTAGATAAATAACGAATCCAGTTTCTCTATGTCTATTCCTTCGCGAACATAGATCTTTTTCATGATGTACCAGCCAAGCGTAAACGCGATGATAAACATTACACTATAATAGTGCAGATTGAAAAAGCCCAGATCCAGTCCTTCTGATGGATTCCAGTGTATAGCATTAAATAACATAGAGATTAATTTGAATAGCGGTAAATATACATATTTGAAGATTCTTAACCTTCTTTCGAGTCCGATTTTGGCGGTACGGGATCATAACCTTGGCCACCCCAAGGATTGCAGCTAAAGATTCTTTTGATAGCCAGCCAACTTCCATAAACTGGTCCATGAACTTCTATGGCTTTAACAGCATAGCTTGAACATGAAGGTGTGTATCTACAGGTAGCCGGAGTTAGTGGAGAAATGACAGCCTTGTAAAATCTGACCAGTGAGATCAAAAATGCAGACAAAGCTTCGCGTAACATTTTAATTTAAACTAAATGTGGTTCCATCTTTCCCATCCTTCAGCTGAATACCCATCTCCATTAACTGATCCCGGATCTGGTCGCTTAAGGCAAAATTCTTGTTTGCACGTGCTTCAGCTCTAAGTTGTATCAATAATTCGATCGTGCCACTTAGTTTATCGCCATCTGTTTCCGCTTCAGAATTCATTTCGCTTAAGCCTAGAATATCAAACATAAAGACCTTCATGGTGCCCTTCAATTCTTCCCTGTCTTCCGAAGTAATACTTACAGAACCTTCCTTGATATTATTAATGATCTTAACTACATCAAAAAGTTTAGCGATGACGATCGGACTATTGAAGTCATCATTCATGGCGTCATAGCAGGATTGTTTCCACGATGACAGATCAAAATCTGTTTTATCTGAAGTTTGAATCTCATCAAGACTGTTATATGCGTCCATCAACCTGTTGAATCCTTTTTCACTACCCATAATTGCATCACTACTAAAATCGAGGATGCTACGATAATGAGCCTGAAGAATGAAAAATCGAACTACGTTAGGGCTGAATGCTTTTTTTAGCACATCGTTTTTTCCGCTAAATATTTGTTCCGGTAGAATAAAATTACCGGTGCTTTTTGCCATTTTCTTCCCATTGAGGGTCAGCATGTTGGCATGTAGCCAGTAATTTACAGGAGACTTTCCGCTGGCAGCTTCTCCCTGAGCGATCTCGCATTCATGATGTGGAAATTTTAAATCCATTCCGCCGCCATGAATATCGAATTCTTCTCCAAGGTACTTTGTGCTCATGACTGTGCACTCGAGATGCCATCCAGGAAAGCCATCACTCCATGGTGAAGGCCACCGCATGATATGTTGCGGTTCAGCTTTTTTCCATAAAGCAAAATCCTGAGGACTGCGTTTGTCACTTTGAGCGGCAAGTTCACGTGTATTGGCGATCATATCTTCGATCGCTCTACCGCTTAATTTCCCGTATTGATGATCCTCATTGAACTTGATAACATCAAAATAAACTGATCCGTTTGCTTCGTAAGCATATCCCTTTTCAAGTATAGTTTTGATGATCTCTATCTGCTCCACGATATGACCCGTTGCAGTAGGTTCGATACTGGGAGGCAGGTTATTGAATTTCTGAAGAATATTGTGGAAATCGACCGTATACTTCTGGACTACTTCCATAGGCTCTATCTGTTCCAGTCTGGCCTTTTTCGCGATGCGGTCCTCTCCGGTGCTATCTGCTTCATTTTCCAAATGCCCGGCATCGGTTATATTTCTTACATACCTAACTTTATAGCCAAGATGCTTTAAATACCTGAATACAAGATCAAAGGAGATAAAAGTTCTGCAGTTTCCTAAATGAACATTACTGTAAACGGTAGGTCCGCAAACATACATTCCAACATTACCTTCGTTTATTGGCGTGAAAATCTCTTTTTCACCGCTCATAGAGTTATAAAACTTAAGGCCTTGTTCCTGGTATAGCGCCATGAAGAAAATTTTTAATTCTTAGAAAGAAGTATCTAATTTAATGTAGTCAAGAAATTCTCTGCGAACTTCTTTTTCTTTGAAAGCTCCGCCAAACTCACTCGTTACGGTGCTACTTTCGATATCACGAATTCCACGGCTATTCACACATAAATGTTTTGCGTCAATGACACACGCGACATCTGGTGTTCCAAGTGCATTCTGCAATTCCTGAACGATCTGCATAGTCATTCTTTCCTGAACCTGTGGTCTTTTTGCGTAATAATCCACGATTCTATTCATCTTGGATAGACCTATTACCGTGCCGTTAGATATATAGGCAACATGTGCTTTTCCTACGATAGGCAGAAGGTGATGTTCGCAAGTAGAATAAACAGTGATATTTTTCTCCACAAGCATTTCTCCATACTTATATTTATTCTCAAAAACTGAAGCTTTGGGTTTGCGTTTAGGATGTAGCCCTGAAAATATCTCGTTAACGAACATTTTTGCAACCCGCTGCGGAGTCCCTTTAATGCTGTCGTCTTCAAGGTCCATTCCAAGAGTATCAAGAATATTTCTTACATCCTTTTTAATAAGTTCGATCTTTTCATCGTCGCTAATCTCAAAGGCGTCATCTCTAAGAGGGTTTACAGCGCTACTGCCAGCGTGTGCATCACCCATTTCATCTATATCGTTCAAAATTTTATCTACTTTCATGCGTTTTGCAATAATAGTCGGTCAAAACTGTTTTGGCTTGCAAAGATACATAATTTATAAGGTTTACAGAATCTGCAAAATCAAATGAACGTGGGAGATTGTTTGCCCATATTTTCATATTTTGCACTAGTTTGGTTGAGGCAGCCCGAAGGTATGAACATCAGATTTCAGTTATTTATTTTTCTTTTTATTATTGCGGGTTTTTCGGCCTTTGCTCAGGGGTCAATTTGTTCGAATATTGAACCTTTCTGCGCAGGAGACCAACGCCTTACTTTCCCTAATTCAAATTCTACCAACAGCAGCCAAATTTCAGGGGAATTTGGTCCCGACTATGGTTGTCTGGAAGAACAGCCATATCCTGCGTGGTTCTTCCTTCAGGTAGAGGATAATGGAAATTTAAGATTCAGAATAAGTCAGAATAGTAGAGAGGATGGAAGGGGCGTACCCCTTGATGTGGATTTTGTGGTTTGGGGACCATTTCAAAGAGATGAAGATTACTGCAGTGCAGCAAACCTTAGTGAAATGAACCAGGTGGATTGTAGTTATTTACCAGATTCGATAGAAACTATGACCATTCCAAATGCCAGGGAGAATGAGATCTATGTCGTGGTGATCACTAATTTTGAACAGGTGCCGGGCTTTATAAGTCTCGAACAGACCAATACAGGAGAAGGCTCAACAGACTGTTCCATCCTTGAGTTTGATCTTGGAGATGATATTGCGGTTTGCGGGGAAGATGAATATTTACTCGATGGAACTTCAGATGAAGATGCAGAATACCAGTGGTTCAAATATGATGAGTCATCACTGGAATATGTTGAGATTCCAAATGAAACCGGGCCAACCTTACTGGTTACCGAAGAAGGGGATTATAAGCTGATTGTTACTGATGTTCTGGAAAATAAAACTGAAGAGGATGAAATCAATATTTCCTTTTATGATATTCCTGAAATATTTCCTGCGGAAGATCTTGCCAAATGTGATTCGGGTGCTACTGTAGATTTGACACTAAGAAACTCACAATTACTTGGAGTTGGTGCTGAAGTATCCGATTTTACAGTGAATTTTTACGAAAGCTTACAGGCCGCTGAAGATAATAATGCAATTATAAGTCCTCAGAATTTTCCATTCGAGCAGGGGAAACAAATTTTTGCCAGAGTAATTCAGAATGTGTCTGGATGTTTATCTGAAATCCAATCGTTTAAACTGACTATTTTTGATTTCCCGCAATATACCTTAGCTGAAGAAACAATTTTATGTGTCAATCTCTCTGGGGCTGCCATCGGTAGTTCCATCGTGGGGGAAGATCTTGGTGAAGGTTATCAATATGAATGGATTCTGGATGGAAATATTGTTAGTACAGAAGCCCGTTATACTTTAAGAGAGTTACCTGGCAATGGCATATTGGAGCAAAATATCATTCATGATGAATCTGGTTGTTTTCAGTCGTATTCTACAACCATTCAGCCAGTTTCCCGACCTGAAACTCTTGAAGTGAACATTTCAGGCTCAGATTTTGGAGATGGATATGTGATCAACCTTGCCACAACTGGAGGTATCGGACAGGATTTTGCATCTTACGAATATCGATTAGATGGAGGAAACTGGAGAAGTTCACCAAGATTCAAAGACGTGAGACCTGGAAATCACGTAGCATATGTTAGAGAATCGAATGGTTGCGGAGAAACCAAAAGCGCTTCATTTTTTTTGGTTGGTTATCCACGATTTTTCACTCCGAACGGCGATGGATTTAATGATGACTGGCAATTAATTACAGATCAGAACATAGAGATACACGAAGTGATGATCTTTGATCGCTATGGAAAATCTATTATAGAGCTTAATTCTGGAGAAGATTTTTCCTGGGATGGCACAACTAATGGTAGACCGCTTCCGGAAACCGACTATTGGTTCAAGGTAATTTATAGTACTAGTGATAAAGACCGGGAAGAGTTCATGGCTAATTTTAGTCTTATTAGATAAAAAAAAAGCAGGTCTTAAGACCTGCTCTTTTCTGCGTTAAATATAATATTGAATTTACAAGCCTATAGTAAGGGTTGCCACAAATTGAGATAGATCTCTGTCCAAACTTACAGGATTGAGAACTCCAGAATTGAGTGGGCGAATCTGCTCTTCATAATTTGAAGTTTCATAAGCTATATCCAGGTTTACCGACCCAAAATTATAACCTAAACCCGCGCTATAACCATTTAAATCACTACGAATCTCTTCATTTTCAAACGGACTGGCTTCATAGCGATATCCAGCTCGAAAACTTAAAGCTTTCAACCTGTATTCTCCACCAACTTTAAAAGCGGGTGCCATTTTCATTGTTTCAGCTATAGCATCGTTCAAACTCTGGAAAAACAAATCGTTCTTTGGTTTAAACTGAACGTTACCATAATCGGTTAGGCTTAGATCACCGCTTATTAATCCATTTTTTCCGAATAGAAAGGCAACGCTACCAGTATGAGAAGAAGGAGTTTGAAAATTATATTCAGGATACACATTGATAATATTTGGAGAAACACTAACGAATTCACCAGTACTACTATAAGTTTCCAGATACTGCGAAGTCTCCTCAAACATGTTAAACCAGGTAGGTGATTGGTAGGTATAACCAAGTCTTACATATTCACCAGCTTTTGCAATCGCACCTAATTGAAAACTAAAACCATCTCCATTGGTGCGTAGATTGTTTCCGAAATAAATTCTGGAAGTGACATTAGGATCATTTGAGGTATTAGAATGTAGTTCAGAGATCTCTGTGAACTTATCGTAGTTTATAAAATGACTATTTAAATTAAGTCCAAGATATAGCCAGTCTTCGTACTGTGTTGCGATATTAAAGCTCAATTTTCCATTAAGACCGGTTGTATTGTATCGGTATTGCTGATCAAAACTTCCGTCTTCAACAAGAGAAAAATACTCAGTATTATCGGGGTCGTCTTGGTTGGCTTCTATTACATAACCCTGGTAACCTAAAAAGGCCTGTTGTTCATCAAAACCAAAGTTTTCTCCAAGGAAAGAATACAAATCGGCTATATTCTCATCATCTCTAAGCTGAAGCTGATCCAGTGGAATTCCGTTGGCTTTCTGCAGAAAGTAGGCGTCTACAGATTGACGGGATATTCCGCCGGTTACAAAGTTATTATCAAAGTTGGAAGTTGTATTGAAATTGAGTCCAAGGCTGAATTTACTTAACTTTTTATCTGAACTTCCCTGGAATACAAAAACTCCACCAACATTTCCCAGATCGATCTCGTCACTCTTGGAATATGAGGTGCTACCATGATACCTTAGATTATCATCTGTATTTCTTGACTTCAAACTGATAGTAGCAATACTATTCAGGAAAACTGCAGATGAGGCAGGATTACTAGATATTGCTGAAATGTCTCCACCCAAAGCTCCAAACGCACCACTCATACCTATATATCTGGCAGTTCCGTTAAGTTCTGATCTTGAATAACGATAAGCATCATCAATACTTTGTGACCATAGATTACCTGCAAAAACTAGCAGGCATATTAGAAATATCTTATTCATATTGTATAAAATAAAGGATGAAAAAAGCCTTGCTGAAATTAACCAGCAAGGCTTGAATAATGTGAAATTTTATCTTCCACCTCTACCACCGCGCGAGGTTCTGCTAGACCCACTGGAAGAACCACGACTGGTACTTCCAGAGCTTCTGGATGAACTAGTAGAACTACGAACGCTTCTACTGTTCGAAGAACTTCTTCTTGATGGCGAAGTAGTTTGTGTTGATCTACTACTGCTAGATCTTGTGGATCTATAAACTGGACTTGAAGTTCTTGTATTAGAAGTATCGTAGTATCCATTTCTATCCGTTCTTCTACTAGTACGTGAATACACATTATTACGATCGTAACCATCACTTGTGCCTCTGGCTCGGGATCTGGATCTAGCTGCATCAGCCTGAGCATTTCTAATACTTCTTATGCTTTCAGAGTAACCGCTTCTTCTATCATTGGATGACCTATAATCATTAGTATTCCTTCTGCCACGATTATAGGCGACATTATTACGATTTCTACCTATATAAGGATACCCATAACCGTATCTATTATAAAAACCATTGTTAAACCAAGGATTTCCAAATCCAAAGTTATAACCGTAGGACCAGCCATATCCAAATCCACCATACCCCCAAGGTCCGCCAAATCCCCCATAACCCCAACGATTACCGAATCCAAAAGCCAAACCTCTACGTGCGTAAGGATTAAAGAATGGATCGAAAAATGGATCATAGAACGGATCATAAAATGCGCCAAAGTATGGGTGTCCAAATCCGTACCCCCAACCAAGTGGTCTTCCAAATTCGAAACCAGATCCATTATTTATAATGTTGACAGTATAAGTATCAGGATCATTACCCCATGGTGCATTCCCTTCAACATACGCTACATCTCCTCCAACTTCAGAATAATTATCATAACCATCATTAGATGAGTAGCTATCCACATCTGTGAAAACATCACTCTCGAGAAGTTCACCAACCATTTCAGATTGCTGGGCAAACATATTTTTATAATAATTGTTCTGATTATTTGGTTTCACCTGTGTTTGCTCGTTACCTGCCTGTTCCCATATACCTGGTCTGGATTCGCCATAAATCCCATCAGTTTCATATCCAGAATACTGGTAAGATGAGCATGCTCCAAGACTTAAAATTATAGCAGGAAGAAACAACAGTTTTAGCCGGTTTCGTAAGAGGTAGTAAGTTTTCATCGGTTATTCTTTTTATTGTTGGGCATTCTAAAAATGGTTAGTTTTGCCCGAACGGTTAGTACTTGACTATCCTTAAAAACACAAGTTTTGTGCCAAATTACGAACTATGGGTAAGAAGTTAACAAGCAGGAGCGAAGATTATTCAAAATGGTATAACGAATTGGTGGTCAGGGCAGATCTGGCTGAGAATTCAGCAGTTAGAGGCTGTATGGTTATTAAGCCTTATGGATATGCGATCTGGGAGAAAATGCAGGCTGAATTGGATAGAATGTTCAAAGAAACAGGACATCAGAACGCTTATTTTCCACTTTTTGTACCCAAAAGTCTGTTTGAAGCAGAAGAAAAGAATGCAGAAGGCTTTGCTAAAGAATGTGCTGTCGTTACTCATTATCGATTGATGAATGATGAAGATAACCCTGGCAAGTTAAAAGTAGATCCTAATGCAAAACTAGAAGAAGAGCTCGTTGTAAGACCAACTTCAGAAGCGATCATTTGGAACACTTACAAAAACTGGATCCAGTCCTATAGAGATCTACCTATAAAGATTAATCAATGGGCGAATGTGGTTCGATGGGAGATGAGAACTCGCTTATTTCTAAGAACTGCGGAATTCCTCTGGCAGGAAGGTCATACTGCGCATGCAACCAAAACCGAAGCGCTTGAAGAGACTGAATTGATGAATAATATATATGCTGAATTTGCCGAAAACTTTATGGCAATTCCAGTAATAAAGGGTGCGAAAACTGAAAACGAACGATTTGCAGGAGCATTGGAAACTTACTGTATTGAAGCTCTTATGCAGGACGGAAAGGCTTTGCAAGCTGGAACCTCTCACTTTTTGGGTCAAAATTTTGCGAAAGCATTTGATGTGAAATACGCTACAAAGGAAGGTGGATTAGAGCATGTATGGGCGACGAGCTGGGGCGTTTCCACAAGATTGATGGGTGCATTGATCATGACCCACAGCGATGATCATGGACTGGTTTTACCTCCGAAACTTGCTC
This sequence comes from uncultured Christiangramia sp., assembly GCF_913046405.1. Lineage (GTDB taxonomy): Bacteria > Bacteroidota > Bacteroidia > Flavobacteriales > Flavobacteriaceae > Christiangramia > Christiangramia marina. The sequence continues at coordinate 710 of NZ_CAJWRQ010000003.1, read as the reverse complement.
CCACGCAAGTCGTGATTGTTCCAATATATAAGGGAGAAGAGCAATTAGCTCAAATTTCGGAAGTTGCAGATGATTTGGTAAAAGATTTAAGAGCAGCAGGGGTATCGGTAAAGTTTGACAATAATGATAACCAGAAACCAGGCTGGAAATTCGCTCAGTATGAATTACAGGGAGTTCCATTAAGAATTGCAATTGGTCCTAAAGACCTGGAGAAAGGTACGGTTGAACTTGCCAGAAGAGATACGCTGTCGAAAGAATTCTTGAATAGAGATGAAGTAGTAGGTAAGATACCTGCATTATTAAACGAAATTCAGGAAACTTTATATACCAAGGCCAAGAATTTTCGGGATACTCATATTACAGAAGTAGAGACTTTTGATGAATTTAAAAATCAATTAAAAGACAAGGGTGGTTTTATCTCTGCTCACTGGGATGGTAGCCCGGAAACTGAAAATAAGATCAAAGAGCTTACGAAAGCTACTATTAGATGTATTCCTTTTAACAGGAAAGAGGAAACTGGTAAATGTGTTTTAACCGGTAATCCATCGGAAGGAAGAGTGCTTTTTGCAAAAGCCTATTAAAAAATTTAAAAATTTTTGTAGAACATTTGCGGCATTCCAAAAAAGTTGTATTTTTGCATCCGCATTTGAAACAAAATGGTCCGTTCGTCTAGGGGTTAGGACGCCAGGTTTTCATCCTGGTAACAGGGG
>NZ_CAJWRQ010000002.1 GCF_913046405.1 uncultured Christiangramia sp. | reverse complement strand
CGTCCTCAATCAGTTCTTGACTATATACGAAGAAAGGGTTCAACTTTAGATAAAAGTTAAACCCCTTTATTTAGAACTTACACACTTTACGGGATAGTGTCATAATTGACCTAAAACGAAAATTATCTTTCTACTTTGATGACATCTACTGTAGATTGTTATCCAAAGATATCATCCTTCACTCTGAAACAAATGAACCTGAACATTTAGCTAAAACAAAAAAACCTGCCAGTTCCTGGCAGGTTTTTCTATTCAGAAGTAAAGACTGAGATTATTTTACATCTTCCATATTAATTTCTTCACCTTCTTTATTCAGAAGTTTTACTTCATCAAAGCCCATATCTTTAAATTGCTCGAATTGAGTCTTGGCATCTCCAACAACTAAATAAGCCATTTTTGATTCATCCAGATACTTATTTGCCAATTCCTGATGTTGCTCCAAAGTCATGTTATTAATAACATTTTCTTCTTTCTCAATGTAATTTGAATCAAGATCATAAGCACTCATTTCCTGTAACATCCCTAAAAGTGATCCCTGAGTTTCAAATCGGCGCGCGTTTGACTTAATCAATGCATTTTTAGTGAATTGCAGGTCTTCCTGAGAAATTCCATCTTTATACTTAGAAATTTCATCCCTGAAGATCTTTACTGATTCTCCCGTTGTATTTGTTCTAACAGAAGACGATGCCGTAAAGGTTCCTGGAATTTTAGATCCACTAAAACCAGAACGTGCTCCATAAGTATATCCTTTTTCTTCTCTAAGAATTAGGTTTACATTCCCTGAAAAGGATCCACCTAATTTGTAGTTCATCACTTCCAAAGGATAGTAATCCTCATTAGTTCTTGGAATCGCAATGTATCCAATATTTATAATCGATTGCTTTGCGTCTGGAACATCTACGAAATAAAGAGAAGCCTTATCTCGTTTATTTTCAATCTGAAAATCTGGAATAGTTACTTCTTTAGCTTCCCAGTTATTCTTAAGACCTTCAGCTGCCGCCAAAGCTTCAGCTTTATTTACATCACCAACTACATGTAATCTTGCCACAGAAGGTGAAAAGTTTTCAGAATAGAATTGCTTCAGGTCTTCCATGCTAACCGCTTCCACATCTTCTTTCGTACCTGAAGTAGTATAAGCGAATGGATGATCCTCACCATAAAGAATTTTATTGTAAACCCTGTTTGCAATGGCATTAGGGTTTGCATCATTTCTTTCTATCCCATTGATCGTACTGGTTTTAATCCTTGCTAATTCCTCTTCATCCCATCTTGGTTCCAATAGAATTTCTTCCACGAGATCCATGGTTTTTGAAAAATTTCTTTTCAAAGAGTTTCCGCGAATGACTATAGATTCATTGGTTGTATACATATAAATGCTCGCACCGAGTAGCGCAATGGCGTCTTCCAGTTCCTGCGGAGTTTTATTAGCCGTTCCTTCCATCATAATATCGCTCATTAAATTAGCAACACCATTATTTTGAAGATCATCCAGTAAATGTCCACCTTCTATAACCAAACTAAAAGATACCAGAGGCAATTCATTTTGTTCAATTCCGTAAACTTCTAAACCATTTGCAAGTTCTGTGTTCCACGCTTCAGGAACGCTGAGACTTGGAGATTCGCCCATTTCAGGTTGCACAGATCTGTCAAAATTTGAAGGAGTCTTTTCAACTTCTTCTGAAGGAGCTTCTGCTACTTCAGTTTCTTTGTTTTCAGTAATTTTTTCCTCTACGACTTCAGCTTTTTCAGAATTTTCAGTAATTAATTCAGTCTTACCCTTAGGCACAAAACTGGTCATTACATAAGGCTTGTCCTTGATATATTCTTTATAGACGCGCATCACATCCTCCTTGGTCACATTTTTAATGTTTTCCAAATCCTGCTTATAGAAATTAGGGTCACCAGCGAGAACATCATAGCGAGCTAACTGGAAGGATTTTCCAAGAACGCTGCTAATACCGTTATAGAAATCTGTCTCTAATCCTGCTTTGATCTTTTCAATATCAAAATCTGTAACTCCCTCTTGTTCGAAAAGTTCAAGAGCCTCTTCAATACCTATTTCAATGCTATCAAGATCTACTCCTGAATTTGCCGTCACGTTAATAGTAAACTGACCAGCCAACTGACTCGGACTATTATACGCATTGGCGCGAGAAGTAAGTTCTTTCTCCTTTACCAGAACTTGGTATAATGGTGCATCTTTTCCATTGGATAAAATCTGCCCAAGGTAATTTAGCGCGTAAGAATCTTCGCTATACTGCTCAACCACAGGCCATACCATATTTAATTGCGGTGCGGTGGCGAAATTGTCTTCGTGATATAAACGTTTAGTTTCATCCAGTGTTACCAATTGCGTTTCTAATGGCTCTACTTCCTGACCTTTTTTAATCTCACCAAAATATTTTTCTATAAGATTTTTAGCCTCGTCTTCCTGAAAATCTCCAGCTAAGACAAGGGTAGCATTATTAGGGCCGTAAAATTTATCGTAAAACTCCTTAACATCTTCAACAGTGGCGTTTTGAAGATCTTCAAGTTCTCCAATCACCTGCCAGCTATATGGATGACCATCAGGGTACATATTCTTATCTATTACCCAACCGGTATGCCCATAAGGATTATTATCTACACGCTGTCTTTTTTCATTCTGAACCACTTCCTGCTGATTGGCAAAAGCAGCTTCGGTTACTGTATTGATTAAAAAGCCCATTCTATCGGACTCTAACCAAAGTACTGTTTCCAGAGCATTTTTAGGTACCACTTCATAATAAATGGTTCCATCCTGCCAGGTTCCCCCGTTTAAAGTACCGCCAACATCCTGAATTGTTTTAAAAAACTGATCCTGCGGAACATTTTCGGATTCCTGAAAAAGCATATGCTCAAACAAGTGTGCAAACCCTGTTCTACCCTTCTTCTCACGGTTAGAGCCAACACCATATTGAATCGCTACGGAAACAATGGGATCTGACTTATCCTCATGTAGAATAACATTCAAGCCGTTTTCCAGCTCATACTTTTTGAATTCAAGACTCAGGTCTGCACTTGCTTCGGTTTTCACCGTGTCTTGTTCCACCATGGCCTGATCTGGTCCCGAGGAAGTATTCTGAGGAGTATCCTTAACCTTACAGGATACTGCAGCCAAAAATGTAAATGAAAGCGCTAAAGCTTTCATATTGAATCTGACGTTTGTCATATATAATTAATGTTTTTGTTAATATTTCTGAATTTAGCAAAAATCAGGCTTGTACTTCACTAGTTTTCAGATAAATTGAAATAATACTTGAAAATCGCTCAAATAGCCAATAATAAATCGAGATTTGAACTCAGGAATCTATCATAAGTTATGATCTCCAAATATTGCAACCTATTCTGAAAAAGATTTCTGCTAATGTCTTCTCATGATTTTCAGCTGACTCATTCAACATTCTGTATCCTAAACAGAAAAACAATCTTAGTTACGACGAGACTGGTAATTTTCAAAATGTAATAAGCTCATTTCAGCAGAAAGTAATGCTTCTTAAATTACCAGCATTTAAACTTGTTCATTCAAGCCATTGTCAGTTTTAATGAAATCTTCCTAGAATCCAGTTGCTTATGCGATATCTTATATTTATGATTTATTAAATGACACACTTTAATTTTTCACCACTTTTAGGGATCATAATTCTAATCTTCCAGGTTCTATAAGAGCTAGTATTATTCCGCAGGATTCTACCTGTAAGAAAATAGAGCAACTTCAGGCTAGCGTTTTTGAACAAACACTATATATGCACAAAGATAATAAAGGAAATTGGGACGGTATTAGCGTTAGACTTTAGAGAAATGTTGCCGATAATCTAAATTATCGTTTCGATTTTTATTAAATAGATCCGGAAATAGCGAATAATAGTCTTAAAGATAAACAGGTCGATATTTTACTTTTAAGTGAATTAATTACAAAGGAGGACAGCCTGGTGGACTTCAGTCATATTTATTTTACTGCAAATATCGGAGCGGCGACCTCCCCGGCAATGGATCTTGGAGCCATTATCAAAAGTTTTTTCAGTAAAAGATTGTGGATCATCGTTTTAGTACTTTCCGTATTGTTACTGATTGTAGGAACCATCATATATTTTGTAGAGCGCAGAAGCAATGATGAAAATTTTGGAGGCGAACGTTCAATCATAAAAGGTATAGGTTCAGGTTTTTGGTGGGCAGGCGTTACTATGACTACTATTGAATATTGTGATAAGTCTCCGGTAACTTTTTGGGGAAGAGCCATCGCACTTTTCTGGATGCTTATCGCTATGGCGGTCACGGCGGTTCTAACTGCATCTTTAGTAAGCGCCATTATGGGGAGTTCATCCAGTAAAAAAATAGCAATTCCAACCGATCTTAAAGACATGAAGGTACTTGCATTGCAGGAAACAAAAGCATCTATATATTTAGACGAAGAAAGAGTAAGTTTTCAAAAGGTTTCTGATCTTAAAGATAGTCTACAGCTCGTAAACTCCAAAAAGGCTGATGTCATGCAGCATATTATTCAGCAGCTTAATTATTATATAAATAGCGATGCAGCTCTCAGTCTTCGTGTTCAACCTATCCAACTTATTCCCCGACTATATGCCTTAGGAATTCGTAATAATAGTAAGTTACGCAAAGATCTAAATCGTTCTATTTTAAAAGTAATACAGACATCCCAATGGCAACGGGAGCTGGACAAATCTATTCCGCAGAAGCGATAGACATAAATTGAAAGTCACTTATTCTGAAATAAATTATTCAGAATACTAAAAATCGGAACTTCTTGAATTAGTGTATAGAACCATTTCGAGTTTGCGGTTAATGCATCACACCTTATTGATGGATCTTTACTGGTTCAATAAATTCTGTTTTGAATTTAGCAAAATAATGAATTCTGTGCGGAAGCCATGGAAAAAACCCTCAGAATTAATAAATTAAGAGGGTCTTTAGTACTCGGGACGGGACTTGAACCCGTACGACCTAATGGTCATTGGATTTTAAGTCCAACGTGTCTACCAATTCCACCACCCGAGCTTAAAATTATTAAAGAGCGAAAAACGGGATTCGAACCCGCGACCTCCACCTTGGCAAGGTGGCGCTCTACCAACTGAGCTATTTTCGCGATTTTAAAGAACAAAACGCTTTTTATCATAGCGTTTATTGCGGAGGCAAATTTAAAACAAATCTTATAACAGCAAAGAATTATTTAAGAAAAAAGCTGACTCAAAACTAATTCTTTCCAGCCACGATGCTTACCTCTTCATTATCAGCAATGAGGAATTAAACAACTTTTACTTAATTCGTTCATCAGCAATAATTAACTGTCATACTTCAAGTGCAACACATAAAAATACTTATTGCTTACTGAGCATCCTCTTGATCTCATTCAGCTTCATCAAGGCTTCTACAGGCGTTAGTGTATCTATATCGATTCCCAATAGCTCCTGCTTCAAATCTTCCAGTAAGGGATCATCCAGATTGAAAAAACTAAGCTGCATTTCCTCTTCCGCAGAACTTTTCATAACCGCACCAGAATCTTCCATCGAGTGGGAAGCCTCTAGTTTCGCAAGAATTTTGTTCGCTCGATGTAAAACCATTTGCGGCATCCCCGCCATCTTTGCGACATGTATCCCGAAACTATGTTCACTACCTCCGGGCACAAGCTTCCGAAGAAACAGCACATTATCCTTTAATTCCTTGAGCGACACATTGTAGTTCTTTATTCTGCTAAAGGTTTCACACATCTCATTCAGCTCATGGTAATGTGTAGCGAACAATGTTTTTGGCCGGGCCGGATGTTCGTGCAAATACTCGCTAATCGCCCAGGCAATACTAATTCCATCATAGGTGCTAGTTCCTCTTCCAATTTCATCAAGCAGCACGAGACTTCTTTCAGAAATATTATTCAGAATACTCGCAGTTTCATTCATTTCTACCATAAAAGTAGATTCTCCCATCGAAATATTATCGCTCGCTCCTACCCGGGTAAAGATCTTATCCACCAAACCAATTTCTGCAGCTTTCGCGGGTACAAAACTCCCCATTTGAGCCATAAGAACGATTAACGCAGTTTGTCGCAATATGGCCGATTTACCACTCATATTTGGCCCCGTAATCATGATGATCTGCTGGTCCTCTCGATCAAGATTAACATTGTTGGTCACGTAAACTTCTCCAGATGGTAACTGCTTCTCGATCACTGGGTGCCTTCCTTCTTCGATCGCCAGTGTATGACTATCGGTGATAGACGGTCGGGAATAATTCTCCAGTTTCGCCAGTTGAGCAAACGAAGCAAGACAATCCAGTCGTGCGATTAACTTTGCATTTCGCTGTACTGGATCAATATATTCCGCCATCCAGGAGATCAGTTTTGAGAATAATTCCTGTTCAAGTTGCTGGATCTTCTCCTCTGCTCCCAGAATCTTGGACTCGTATTCCTTGAGCTCCTCTGTAATATAACGTTCAGCGTTTACAAGGGTTTGCTTTCTGTTCCAAGTTTCCGGCACCTTGTCTTTATGTGTATTTCTAACTTCGATATAATAACCGTACACATTGTTCTTTCCGATCTTTAAGGATGTGATGCCTGTTTCCTGGGTCTCACGTTTGATCATATTATCCAGATAATCCTTTCCAGAAAAAGCTATGGCCCGCAGGTCATCTAATTCTGAAGAAAAACCTTTCGCGATCACATTTCCTTTCTGAACATTGACCGGTGCTTCTTCCGTAATACTTTCAGAAATCTTACTACGCAACAGATCGCAGCTGTTCAAAGTATCCCCAATAACCCTGATTGCTTCATTATCGCATTCCAGAGCGAGTTCTTTAATTGGAATGATAGCATTCAGCGAATGTCGTAGCTGGTTCACTTCACGCGGACTAATCTTCTGAGTAGCAACCTTGGAAATTAGACGTTCCAGGTCGCTCATTTCTCTTAATTGCTCCTGAATTCTTTCTAAACTGTCCGGATTCTTCAGTAGAAAATCTACAACTTCCAGTCGTTGCTCTATAAGATTCGCATCTTTGAGCGGTAGTGCCAGCCAGCGTTTTAAAAGTCGGCCACCCATTGGTGAGATCGTTTTATCGATCACATCAAGCAAGGTCACAGCATTTGCCGCATTGGAATGATACAATTCCAGGTTCCTGATGGTAAACCTGTCCATCCATACGTATTGCTCTTCCGCGATTCGGTTTAAAGAAATAATATGCTGAAGGCGATGATGCCTGGTTTCACCAAGATAATAGAGAACGGCTCCAGAAGCAACGATTCCCTCCTCAAGATGGTCTACACCAAAACCTTTTAGCGATTTTGTTCCGAAGTGATCGTTGAGAGTTTCATGAGCATAATCACTTTTAAAGATCCAGTCATCGAGAAAGAAACAATGATGATCCTTGCCAAATGCCGATGTGAAATCCTTCTTATACTTCTTCTGAACAAGAATTTCACTAGGTGAAAAGTTCTGAAGTAGTTTATCAATATATTCCTGATTTCCCTGTGCGCATAAAAATTCACCCGTAGAAATATCCAGAAAAGAAATTCCCAGGTTTTTCTTTCCGAAGTGAACCGCACAAAGGAAATTATTCGATTTACTGCTTAATATATCGTCGTTAAACGCAACCCCGGGAGTAACCAGTTCGGTCACGCCTCTTTTAACGATCGTTTTAGTCATTTTCGGGTCCTCTAACTGATCGCAAATCGCAACTCGCTGACCTGCTCTGACTAATTTTGGCAAATAGGTATTGAGTGAATGATGAGGAAAGCCCGCCAGCTCCGTGCGCTCACCACCATTATTACGATTGGTAAGTACGATATTGAGAATTCGCGCAGCCTTTACTGCATCCTCTCCAAAAGTTTCATAAAAATCACCAACCCTGAAAAGCAGCATGGCATCAGGATATTTCAGCTTAATGCTATTGTACTGTTTCATTAAAGGGGTCACCTTCTGCGATTTCTTCTCTGCCAATTTTCCGGGATTTTATGGAATGCTAATGTAAAGATTCAGGACTTTGTCCGAAAATTTAATCTAAAATTTCGACAAGAAGCGTCAAAAGAAATAGTGCTGACCATAAAATAGTTCTGGACCAATTTCTGGAAACCAGTTTCCCGGTGATATGCTCACAACTTTCAGATGGTTTGATCGCATTATGTAAAGGCACAAAAATAAGAAAGGTCAGCAGCCATAATGCTACTATAAAAAGTAAGCTTGTAATCTCATAAACACCCTGATGTAGGAAAAATTGCCAAATCGCAACGATCAATTGTAAGATCATTAAAGGCCCCACGATCACCCCAATTCTTCCGGTGTACTTTTTATGCCAGTCACCAAGTTCATTCTGCCCGTAATGACAAAGCCCAGGATATATAACCAGTTGCACGATCCAGATCAGGACCATAAGTCCGAAATCAAGCAAAAGTCTGATCGTTTGTAATTCCATCGACTCCATATATTATTGATAACCCGCAGCCTGCAAATTAAACAACTCAGCATATAACTTATCATTTGTCATCAACTCCTGGTGAGTTCCAATTTCTTCTACCTGACCGTCTTTTAAAACCATAATTCTGTCTGCAATACGCACGGTACTAAATCTATGCGAAATGATCACTGCAGTTTTACCCTGAGTTAATTGAATAAAGCGCTGGAATGCCTCGGTTTCTGCACGGGCATCAAGAGCCGAAGTTGGTTCGTCAAGGATCAGCACCTCTGCATCTTTCATATAAGCCCGGGCGATCGCGATTTTTTGCCACTGACCTCCGGAAAGATCCTTCCCGTTCTTAAATCTTTTCCCTAACTGCTGCGCATAGCCAAGCGGTAATTCTGAAACTACTTCCTGCGCCAGACTTTTCTGAGCAGCACTATCTATTCGGGATTGATTGCCTATTTCTCCAATTTCACCCATAGCAATATTCTCTCGTAGCGTCAATTCAAATTTCACGAAATCCTGAAAGATCACGCCAAAGTATTGCTGATACGCCGCCTGGTTATACTTTTGAATTGGAACGTGATCAAGTAAGATCTCCCCTTCCGTTGGTTCATAAAACTGTAAAAGTAATTTGATCAAGGTAGTTTTACCAGCTCCGTTCTCACCAACAAAGGCCAGTTTTTCTCCAGCTCTAAGGTGAAAATTGATATTTCTAACCACCCATTTTTCAGATTTTGGATATTTAAAACCAACATTTTTAAACTCGAAACCATGTTTGATCTCTTTTGGCAATTCAAGCTTTTCTTCTGAATTTTCATTGCTGAAGGACAGATCCAGGAATTCGAAATAATCCTGAAGATAGAGAGCACTCTCGGTAATTTGAGTAAAACGGGTGAAAAAACCCTGTAATTTTGATCGTAATCTATTGAAGGATCCAGATAAGAATGTCAGGTCACCAATACTGAAGATCCCGGCAACGGTTCTAAAGATGATAAAGACATAAGCACCATAATAGGCTCCTGTTCCAACAATATTAAAAACTGAACCCCAACCAGCTCTTTGCTTCGCCAGGCTCTTACTTTGCTTATAATATTTGGCTGATAGATTCTGAAATCTTCCCGCAAGGTAATCTGAGAGTCCGAACAACTTTACCTCTTTTGCAGTGACATCACTGGCACCCGCATAACGCAAGTAATCAAGTTCCCGTCTTTCCTGGGTCCAGCTTCGGGCCAGAGAATAGCTTGTTCCGCTAAACTTGATCTCGTTAATGATGGTAGGAATGATCGAAACGATCAAAAGAATGATTAACCACGGCTCGAAAGCAACGACCCCGGCAAGTAAGGAGATAATCACAATAACATCCTCACCCTGGGTTAAAATATTAGACATTAATCCTACTCTTCCCGTGGTTTGCTGCCGCGCTCTTTCCAGTTTATCATAAAATTCAGAATCTTCAAGCTGATCCAGATTAAGCTCTGAAGTTTTTTTTATTATTCTTACCGATGTATCAATAGAGTACTGATCGCCTAAAAGTGCGTCACTTAAGCTAATCCCACGACTTAACAGATCTGAAAGTATAGCCAGTCCAAATTCTGCCGCCACCAGCATCCATAATCTATCCAGGTCTTTTAGTTCATTCCCTATTTGCAGGATCACTTCATCAATGATCAATTTTCCCAGCAAAAGCATGATCACCGGTAACACCGCATTTAAAACACGACCAAAAATATTAGCATAAAAAAGTGATGGATTAACTTTCCTTATTTCTTTAAAAAATCTGGGGATGAATTTTAGGGAGGCAAAACTCTCTCTAAAATTGATCTTATTGGCTTCTAAGGTCTTTTTTCTTCTTGGCAAATTCTAATTTTTGGATGCCTCGCAATTTAAGCGAAAGCGATAAAAAATGAGCTGCTTAGGTCGTAATTACAACTTAATCCTAACATTTGTACAAGCTGCGAAATTGGATACCCTTATTTGCTTCTGAAGTTTTGCTATTTTTGCCAGCATGGCCAACAGGAAACTTAAAAATGCAGAACTGGACCGGAAAACGGTTTCAGAATTTAAAGAAGCAACCAAGACTCCAATTATCATCATTCTGGACAATATTAGAAGTCTGAATAATATTGGATCGGTTTTTAGAACTGCCGATGCATTTTTGATCGAAAAGATCTATTTATGCGGGATTACTGCCAGACCACCACACAAGGATATCCAAAAAACTGCTCTGGGTGCCACGGAAACTGTCACATGGGAATATGTCGAAGATACTCTTGAGCTTGTCATAAAACTTCAGCAGGAAGGAAAAAAGGTCTACGCTATAGAACAGGCCGAAGATGCTGTGATGCTGAATAAATTTGAACCTTTAAAGGATCAGACTTCCGCAGTAATATTCGGGAATGAAGTGAAAGGCGTGCAACAGGAAGTAGTAACTGCCAGTGATGCGGTTATAGAAATACCTCAGCTGGGCAGCAAACATTCTCTGAACATTTCAGTAAGCACAGGGGTTGTAGTATGGGATCTATTCTCGAAATTACAGCGATAAACTAGTTTACAGCTTTATCGATCTCGGCCAGAAGCTTTAAATAATCCTGCCGGTTCGCCACGAAATCCAGATCAGAAATATCGATGATCTGCACCTTCATATTACTTTGAGACTTGATAAAATTCAGGTAACTCTTATTGATCTCAATCAAATACTCCGGTTGAATATTCTGCTCATAATCCCTGCCTCTTTTCCTGATATTCTGAAGCAACCTGTCGGTATTTTGATACAAATAGATATAAAGTTCCGGCTTTACCAACTCCTTATACATGAGATGAAATAACTTGTGATACAGTGAATATTCATCTTCATGAAGTGTAATTCTTGCAAATATAAGCGACTTGAACACGTCATAATCTGAAATGATAAAGTCCTTAAATAGATCGTACTGCGCCAGGTCATCTGAGAGTTGCTGATACCTGTCTGCCAGGAAAGACATTTCCAATGAAAATGCGTAGCGATCCTTATCCTCGTAAAACTTAGGTAAAAATGGATTGTCCTTAAAGCGTTCGAGGATCAGTTTTGCATTAAAATCTTCGGAAACCATCGTGGAAAAACTGGTTTTACCGGCACCAATATTTCCTTCTACCGCGATATAATTACAACCAGGAAAATTATACTTCTTACCCGGAATATTTAATTTCTTTGAAACCTTATTGATTTCTGAAGTATCACTGGTATCTGCCAGTAGATCGCGATAAGATTTTTTAATAACCGGGTGGATTTCCTTAGCCGCAATATCCTGAAGCGGTAGTAAAACGAATTTTCTATCTGGAATTCCGGGATGCGGGATCTGCAAGTTTTCGACCTGAATGATCTCTTTCTCAAAAATTAGAAGATCCAGATCGATCACCCTGTTTTGATAGACACCGGAATTATTTCTCTCTCGGCCCAGCTCAATTTCTATTGCCTGTAAATTTTTTAGAATTTGCTGTGCATCCAGCCTTGTCTCGATCTTCGTACAAGCATTGAAAAATGAATTTCCTTCAAATCCCCAGGCCGGAGTTTCGTAAATACCTGAAACCTCCCGAACCCAACCAATCTTTTCATGAATTTGATCAAGTGCAGTTTGCAAATAACCTAGACGGTCGCCAAGGTTACTACCTAAGGCCAATAGTACTGTTTTAGGGGAATTCAAAACGGATTAAGAAAATTTTAATAGGTAGCTTCAAATAATTTCACAGCAAATTAAGCAAAACAAAAGCACATACTCTTAATTTTGCAGCAAGACTTAATAAAAAAATTTGAGTAAACTTTCCCGGAAAAAGAAGCACAGGGCTTTACAAATTTATATGATCCTGAGCGCGTTGTTCATTACCTCTCTGGTAGTCTCCAACCTGATCTTTCAAAAGTTTTTTTACTGGGATTTCTTCGGAATATACACTTTTGAGATTTCCGTAGGAATTTTACCATATCCAATCACCTTTTTGATCACCGATACTATTAGCGAAATCTATGGAAAAAAGAAGGCCAACCAGGTAGTAACTAGTGGCATCTTTGCCTCGGTTTTTTCCTTATTGATTATTTATATCGCAGATTATGTTCCTGCTACCAGCTGGTCACCTATTGGTAACGAAATTTTTGGACGGGTCTTTGGAGCTACAGCCATTGCGGTTTTTGCCAGCATGGTCGCCTATTTACTAGCTCAGTATGTGGACATTCAGTTATTTCATTTCTGGAAGAAACTGACCCGCGGGAAACATCTCTGGCTAAGAAACAATTTCTCTACCTTCCTTTCCCAGTTTGTAGATACATTCTCGGTCCTATTCTTGCTCTGTACATTTAATAAAATTTCGTGGGAACTCTTTGGCGGACTTTTATTGAGCGGATTTCTTTTTAAAGTTTTGATCGCTGCGATAGACACACCATTTTTGTACGCTGCGGTTTTCGCCTTCAGAAAATATTTTAAACTGAAGCCTGCGGAAGAAATACAATTTGATCAACCTACTCTCGAATAGCATAGCTGTTCTAAAACATAGAATTATGAAAAAAGCATTTAAAATAATTGGATTTACACTACTCACGATCATCATTTTATTAGTGATTGCACCTTTTGTATTTGAATCTCAGCTGAAGGATCTCGTGAGGAAGACTTTGAACGAGAACATGGATGCTCAGGTAGATTTTGAAGATATTAACCTTAGTATGTTTCGAAATTTTCCGGATGCCACTTTGGTGATCGAGGATCTTAGCATTATAAATAATGAACCTTTTAAAGGAGATACCCTGGCACTTAGTGAGGAGATCATTCTGGAAATGTCTGTCAAGGAACTTTTTAAGAGTAGTTCTGAACCTAAAAGAGTAGATCAGGTAAAGATCAATAACGCTTATCTAAATATTAAGGTAGACTCACTGGGACAGGCTAATTATGATATTGCTATTGAAGATACCACGGCACCCGCCGGAGATTCGACCGCTACAGGATTCAGCTTAGACCTGAAGCACTACGAAATCAACAATACCAGGATCAAGTATAAGGATGAGTCCGCGAAGATCGCACTGGATGTTGAAAACCTGAATCATGAAGGTAATGGCGATTTCTCTCTTGCTACTTCTGAACTGGAAACCTATTCCGAAGCGCTGGTAAGTCTCGATTATGACGGAGTAAATTATCTGAATCAGAATTCTGTTAGCCTTGATGCTGTGTTGGAAATGGACCTGGAGAACATGCGCTATACGTTTCTTGAAAACGAAGCCATGGTGAACCAGTTACCATTAACCTTTGATGGTTATGTACAGGTAAATGAAAGTGATACGGAGATGGACCTGAGCTTTAAAACCCCTTCTTCAGATTTCAAAAATTTCCTGGCGGTGATTCCGCAAACTTACGCGCAGAATATTGAAAATGTGGAGACCAACGGAGACTTTATCGTTGACGGTAGAATCTTCGGAAAAGCTGACGATACTTATATTCCGAAGTTGAACGTGAAAATATCTTCCAGTAACGCTTCTTTCAAATATCCAGAACTGCCTAAAAGTGTTCAGGATATCAATCTGGATATGGTGATTATTAATGATACGGGAATTGCAGAAGACACTTATATCGATATCAATACGGCTACCTTCAGAATAGATGAAGATCAATTTTCTGCCAATGGAAAAGTGAGCAATCTTACTGAAAATATGCTGGTAAGTCTAGCCTTAAAGGGAAGTATAAATCTGGCTAACCTCAACAAAGCCTATCCGCTGGAGCTTGAACAGGATCTAAATGGAAGGCTTACTGCAGATGTACAGACCAGTTTCGATATGAATTCTATTGAAAAAGAACAATATCAAAATGTACAAAGTAAGGGAACGGCTTCTATTTCAAACTTTAGTTATGCCTCTCCTGAAATTCCAAACAAGATCAATATTTCCAATGCAAATATGAGTTTCAACCAGGGAAATGTAAGTGTTCCAGAATTGAAGCTTAGCACCGGAAAAACCGATCTTACTGCAAATGGAACCATTCAAAACCTGATTGGATTTTTGTTTACAGATCAGCAGCTAAAAGGTAATTTTAAAGCTAGATCGAATGTGTTTTCTGTGAATGATTTTATGTTAGCTGAAACTGAAGAGGTCACCACGACCACTGTAGATGGAGAACAAAAGACAGAAAGCAAGACCACTGGAAAGGAAGCCGTAAAGATCCCTTCTTTTCTGGATATTCAGTTACAATTTGATGCTAATACGGTTTTTTATGATAATCTGGAATTAAAGAATGTAACTGGATTATTGATTATTAAAGATGAATCTGCCAGATTGCAGAACGTGTCCACCAATATCTTTAATGGTAGTATTGGTGCCAATGGGTTTTTATCCACAAAAAACCCTACTCCTACTTTCGAGATGAACCTCGATCTTAATTCATTGGATATCGCGTCCTCTTTTAACGGACTTGAACTTATGCAGAATCTTGCTCCACTGGCAAAAGCCATGAAAGGAAAAGTACAGTCCAAAGTAAATTTAAAGGGTAACCTGAACGAAGATCTTACCCCGCAACTTACCAGCCTTGTGGGTGATGCGCTTGCAGAGTTACTTACTGCAGAACTCGACCCGCAACAAGCAGCATTATTATCAAAACTTGATAGTCAGCTTGGTTTCATCAATTTCGATAAGATCGATCTTTCCAACCTTAAAACGAAGCTTTCATTCAATGATGGACAGGTAGCTATTGCACCATTTGATTTTGACATTAAAGGAGTAAAGTTTCAGGTTAGTGGTACTCATGGATTCGATATGAATATGAACTATGACCTGAAGCTGGACATTCCGGCAAAATATCTTGGGAATGATGTGGGCGGAACACTCGGAAAACTGAGTGGTGAGGACTTCGCTAATATGATGGTTGCACTACCCGTTGGAATCACCGGTAGTTTTCAGAATCCAAAAATCAATTTAAATATGCAGCAGGCGGTGAACAGTCTTACCCAGAAGGTGGTTGAAAAGCAAAAAGGCAAGCTGGAAGAGAAGGCTGTAGACGCGATCAACGATATCCTTCAGGGGAAACGTGATCCCAAAAAACCTTTCGGTAAAAATGATACAACTGCTGTAAAACAGGACAGCATCGCTCAAAGTAAAACGACTAAATCTGATAGTATTCAGAAGTCACAGAAGGAGCAGGTTCAGAATGCTGCAAAGAATATTCTGGGTGGCATCCTTAAGAATAACAAAAAGAAAACCGATACCACTACCAAAAACAATTAGAAACATAAAAGCAGAACCTTCCGGTTCTGCTTTTTCTTTGATTTGTATCTAAAATTACAGCACTACTTTGATCTCGACTACGTGACCTTCGTGTCCTCTTACATTAAATGCAGTTCCATCATCAAAGATGAGGTACTGACCTTTGATCCCGCGTAATAAGCCTTCATAAAACGGACTCTTACTCAAATTCAGGGTTTTTACTTTTTCAGGGTATTTCTCTACTGGAAATTTAATTTCAGTCTCCTGGTTACTGGCGAGATAATAGTCACGCGCTTCATCTGGAATGAATTGCTTCAGTTTATCTCTTTCAGCATGAAGATCCAGATCAAGCACATCGTTGGTTAACATCTTCCTCCAGTTGGTTTTATCTGCTACATGATTTTTTAAGGCAACCTCCGTAATACCGGCAAGGTAACGATTGGGAACCTCCACAATTTCGATCGCTTCATGCGCACCCTGATCGATCCATCTTGTAGGCACCTGGGTTTTGCGCGTAACCCCAACTTTTACATCACTTGAATTTGCCAGGTAGACGATATGCGGTTGCAGCTGCGATCTTTTTTCATACTCCAGATCACGATCTTCTTCATTCAAATGCGCTTTACTTTTCTCCGGACTAATCACCCATTCCCCAGCCTGCGGTATAGAGCTGAAACAATCATAACATAGACCTTGTCTGAAAATTTTCTTCTGAAGCCCACAGTTTAAACACTCATATTTTAGAAAATTGATACTTATTTTCTTGCCTATCAATTGATTCATATGAATGAAATCATCCTTCCAGACTAAATAATACTGTACTGTATCGCTAAGTTCGGTTCTCATTTTGGTAAGGACACCGCTATAGATCATTGAATTTTATTTTTAAGACTAAACTATTTTTTTGCAGGCTTCAAAGAATCCGTTATTTTTAACCAGATAACGTCACGCCTGCAAAACAAGGCTTAAAGATAGAAATAAATAATGCCAATTCCATTAGTCAACTCCATTGCTTCTTGGTTCTTAAAGAAGAGAATTCATCAAATGGAATTGTTCATTAAGTATCCTCATGAGGTACAGCAAGAGCTGCTTCGAAACCTTATTACCAAAGCAAAGAATACTGAAGTCGGGAAGCGCTACCATTTTTCTGAGATCAATAATTACCAGAAATTCAGGGAACGTGTTCCTATTCAGAAATATGAAGATATCGAAAGTGATATTGAGCGAAGCCGTAAAGGTGAACATAATATTTTCTGGCCGGGAGCTATTCGATGGTTTGCAAAATCAAGCGGTACGACCAATGCAAAAAGCAAATTTATTCCCGTTAGTCAGGATTCACTGGAAGCCTGCCATTACGCTGCCGGGAAAGACCTCATCTGTATCTACCTGAATAATAATCCTAGTTCACAGATGTTTACCGGTAAAAGTTTGCGTTTGGGAGGAAGCAAGGAACTTTACCAGGAAAATGGAACCAGCTACGGAGATCTTTCTGCCATTCTTATAGATAATATGCCTTTCTGGGCAGAGTTTAGCAGCACACCGAGTAATGAAGTTTCGTTGATGCATGATTGGGAAACCAAAATGCAGGCAATTGTAAACGAAACCATTAAGGAACGGGTAACCAGTCTTGCCGGTGTTCCTAGCTGGATGCTGGTTTTACTGAATAATGTGTTGCAAAGTACCGGCAAGGAAAACGTATTTGAAGTCTGGCCTCACCTGGAAGCATATTTTCATGGCGGAGTAAGTTTCGAGCCCTATGCTTCCCAGTACCAAAAAATATTACCGAAGGAAGATTTCAGGTTCTATGAGATCTACAATGCTTCTGAGGGCTTTTTCGCCTGTCAGGATCTTAACGATTCCAAAGAAATGCTCCTCATGCTGGATTATGGGATATTCTATGAATTTATCCCTATGGATAGCTACGGCTCTGCCCTGGAACACGCGATCCCACTTGATGAAGTGCAAATAGGCGTGAACTATGCCGTAGTGATCACGACAAATGCCGGCTTGTGGCGCTATAAGATTGGTGATACCATTAAGTTTACCAATACCAATCCTTACCGTATTAAAGTTACCGGAAGAACCAAGCATCATATCAACGTTTTTGGTGAAGAACTTATCATTGAAAATGCCGAATCTGCTCTCAAAAAGGTTTGCCTTTTAACCAACTGTGAGATCAAGGATTATACAGTTGCGCCTATATTTATGGAAGGCCGGGAGAAAGGTGCGCATGAATGGATGATTGAATTCAAGAACGAACCGAAAGATTTCGATAATTTCAAGGTTCAGCTCGATCTTGCCTTGCAGGAAGTAAATAGTGATTATGAGGCAAAGAGGTATAATAATATAACCTTAAACGCACCACTTGTACACCAGGCGCGTCCTGATTTATTTTACGATTGGTTGAAAATGCACAATAAAGTTGGTGGCCAGCATAAAGTACCAAGACTTTCAAATTCCAGGACTTATCTTGAGGAATTGCTGAAATTAAGCAACTAGTCTATGGCGAGCGAGAAAGAAAAGATGCTCAGTGAGAAAGCCTATAAAGCTTCAGACAAAGATTTATTTGAAGAGCGACTGCATGCTCAGAAAACTTGTTTTGATTTCAATAATAGTTCGCCTGAACTAATTACGGAAAGACACGATCTTATTCGCAGAATTCTGGGTTCAGTTTCTTCGGAATTTTATATCCAGCCGCCATTTCAATGTGATTATGGCTACAATATTCATCTTGGAAACCACTTCTATTCGAATTATAATCTAACCATACTGGACTGTGCTGAAGTTAGGATAGGTGATCATGTAATGATCGCTCCAAACGTAAGTATTTTTACCGCCGGACATCCTATAGATGCAAATAAGCGAAATGAAGAATGGGAATATGCAATTCCTGTAACAATTGGTAATAATGTATGGATTGGTGGAAATTCAGTAATAAATCCAGGGGTGAGTATTGGTGATAATACGGTTATTGGATCTGGAAGTGTGGTAACCCGTGATATCCCTTCCAATGTGATCGCAGCAGGAAAACCATGCAAAGTGATCAGGAAGATCACTAAAGCTGATGAAGACTTCTATTTTAAGAATAGAAGTTTTTAAAAAAGATCCGACAGTGATTTTACAGCCGGATCTAATATTTCTAAAGTGTTTTAGCTACTTTATCTACTACCTCGATCGTACGATCAAGATCTTCATAACTAAGTGCATCACTTATAAACCATGTTTCATAGGCACTTGGAGCGATATAAATTCCATTTTCCAACATCCCATGGAAGAATTTATTAAAAGTCCCTAAGTTCGCAGACTTCGCCGCGGAAGCAAAATCTGTAACAGCGTCCAGTCCAAAATGTACCGAGATCATAGAACCGTATCTATTGATCGTAAAATCGATCTCATTTTGTTTTAATACTTTTTCCATACCCTCGTGCAGGTAGGCTGTTTTCTTATCAATGCTTTCAAAGATTTCTGGATTAGAGTCCAATTCTGTTAGCATAGCTAACCCTGCAGCCATAGCCAATGGATTTCCACTTAATGTTCCGGCCTGGTACACTGGTCCAATGGGAGCAAGATGATCCATAATCTCATTTCTTGCTGCAAAAGCTCCAACAGGCAAGCCACCTCCAATTACTTTTCCGAAGCAAACAATATCAGCAACAACGTTTTCCCGCTGCTGAACACCTCCGGCTGCAAGCCTGAAACCA
This sequence comes from uncultured Christiangramia sp., assembly GCF_913046405.1. Lineage (GTDB taxonomy): Bacteria > Bacteroidota > Bacteroidia > Flavobacteriales > Flavobacteriaceae > Christiangramia > Christiangramia marina. Next base: position 42,483 of record NZ_CAJWRQ010000002.1, on the reverse strand, counting down.
GTCATTACCTCATCAAAAACAAGTAAAATTCCGGTTTCATCACATAGTTTTCTCAAACCTTGCAAAAAGCCTTGAGCAGGTGGAATACATCCCATATTCCCGGCCACCGGCTCCAGAATGATACAGGCAATTTCCTCCTTATTGGCTTCTACCAGCTCTTTTACATTTGCAAGGTCATTAAAATTAGCAAGTAAGGTGTCTTTAGCCGTTCCCTGGGTAACTCCCGGACTGTTTGGTGATCCAAAGGTTACTGCGCCACTACCAGCCTGTATAAGGAAAGAATCACTATGCCCGTGGTAACAACCTGCAAATTTGATGATCTTATCTTTTCCGGTAAAACCTCGAGCCAGTCGCACAGCACTCATACAGGCTTCAGTCCCGGAATTTACCATTCTTATTTTATCAATATTGGGTACCATTTTAACCGCCAGTTCTGCGATCCTGGTTTCAATTTCTGTAGGCGTTCCAAAAGATGTTCCCATCCTCGCTTTTTCAACTACAGCATCTACTACCGGTTTGTGGGCGTGGCCCAGAATTAGCGGACCCCATGAATTTATATAATCTATTAATTGATTATCATCCTCATCATATAAATAGGCTCCTGTGGCGCGCTTTACAAAAACCGGATTTCCTCCAACAGCTTTAAAAGCCCTCACCGGTGAATTCACTCCGCCCGGAATTACTTTCTTAGCATCTGCGAACAAGGCACTACTTCTCTTATAAATCATAACTCTATTCCTCTATTTTACATTCAGGATCTGGCCAATGGAGATGTTATTTCCGTTCAGGCCGTTCCTTCGTTTAATATCTTCAACTGTAGTATCGTATTTTTTGGAGATCGAATACAAGGTGTCTCCTTTTTGAACCACATGACTTTCGCTTGTAGTTTCAGGTTGTACAGCATAATTGCGAGTAGACTTTCCACTGATTTTTTCATCAAATTTATACAGCTCATAACGCTCAATAAGATCGATCAATTTATCTGGATAACGCCTGTCTGTCGCATAACCGGCCTTTCTTAGACCTTTGGCCCAGCCTTCATAATCATCAGCATCCAGTTCAAAAAGTTCTGAATATCTACCACGTCCCGAAAGGAAGAGGCTGTGATCCCTGTACGAATATTTTGCGTGCTTATACTTTCTAAAACATTCTCCCTTTCTATCATCATCATGGTACACTTTTTCACCATTCCAATCATGACATTTAATACCAAAGTGATTATTTGCCCGCCTGGTCAACTGCCCATTACCGGCACCAGACTCTAAAATTCCTTGTGCAAGTGTGATACTCGCCGGGATCTTATATAATTTCATTTCTTCCTGGGCAATACCGGCATAATCCCGAATATAATCCTCTATCCGATAATGGTACGAATTGCGCGGCATTTCTTCCCGCACATCATCAACGATTTCTGCTGGGGAATTTTTATTCTCTTCCCGTCGATCGCTTTTTACAACATCATCTTTCCTGGTATCTACCTTTTTACGACTTCCGCAGGAAGCAGCAAAAATGGCAACAATAAGCAGCAGTAAAACTCTATTCAATTTCATAGTTCGGTTATAATTTGTGGCTGCGCTTTTTTTCTTAATCTCTCGTTCATTCCTTCTATTCCCTGCAGGCCTCCGGTATGAATTGCCAGGATCTTTGAACCCTTCGGAAAGTAATCTTTCTGCGCAAGATCAAAAATACCAAAAAGTAATTTCCCGGTATAAACCGGATCGAGTTTGATTCCGGTTTTTCTGAAAAAATCATTCATAAACTGAATTAGCTCTGCAGAGGTCTTCGCGTAACCCCCAAAATGATAATCGGTATTGATGGACCAGTTCGTATTGGTGGTTATTCTCTTGATTTCTTCGGAAAGGTGTTCAGATTTGAGTGCTGAGAATCCCAGTATATTTTGGTGAGAGAGAGAAGCATTAACAAGCCCGGCCATAGTGCCTCCGGTTCCTACTGAAGTACATATATAATGATATTCCCCATCGGTTTCAGAAAGAATTTCTTCACAACCTTTGATCGCCAGTTCACTTGTTCCGCCTTCAGGAATGATCATCGCATCGGGAAATTGGGATTCCAATTGATTCAGAAATGCTTCAGAATCTTTATCCCGATATGCTTCCCTGCTAATAAATGTCAGTTTCATTCCGCAGGAATCTGCATACTTCAATGTTGGACTCCATTTTTCTTTCAGAAATTCCAGTTCGTCCCCTCTAATAAAACCAATAGTTGAGATACCTTCCAGTTTTCCGGCTGCTGCCGTGGCTGCGATATGATTACTATGAGCACCGCCAAAAGTGAGCAAGTAGTCCTTTTTCAATTCTGAAGCTTTCAATAGGGAATACTTCAGTTTTCTGAATTTGTTCCCGGACACTTCAGGATGCAAAAGATCTTCACGCTTGATATGCAGGGTCACCGAATTTGAAAATTCAGCAACAAATTGATTTTCAGAAACAATAGCTTCAGAAGTCTGAAAAATGGAATTCATAACTGCAAAAATAATGCATCCGCTTTAGAAGAAAGAATTAGCAATGAAATTCTAAGGGCTTATCACATATAGTTAGTGAAAGCCCAGAACGAACGTTTTTTTAAATAATTAAGGTCGGTCTCGCGTCTGTAAGCTTCCTTTTCAAAGCTAATATTTCTATAAGCCTGCATCCCATCCTTAAGTGAAGCATATCTTATAAAAAATTCCAGCGCATACCATATATAGAAGAATATCACAAGCAACTCAATTTGCTGCCGAAGGTGAATACGCTCATGGTTGATAAAATATTTGTCTTTCTTAAGATGAATATTCTCAAGTATTACAAAAGGCCAGAGGCTAATACCTTTGAATCTCCCTGATAACAGCCTTCTGTTCACGATTAAAATCATGGAATGAATATAAGAAATTGTATTTTAGCGCTATGAATTTTCAGAGAAAAAGAATCCCACTCGAGGATGGAGACTACTACCTGACCCCGGAAGGATACCGCTGTTTTACTGAAAAATATCACTTAAAACGCGGTTATTGTTGCGAAAGTGGTTGTCGTCATTGCCCTTATGGATATAATAGCAAAACAAATAAGCAGGAGTAAATTAACTGATATCCTCTATTGGCTCTTAAACTTCAATCGCCTTCTAATCAATCCTTCGGCACGATATTTGAGACTTTAAGAAGACTGAAGAATCTGATATTATCTGGTATTTTTACTGGAAATATGATTTTCTTCTTCAGTTTACAACGAACAACTTAAATTCTAACCTATGAGATTTTTAAAAATTACTCCTCTAGTGCTGCTACTGGCACTTTTCTTCAGCTCGTGTAGTAGTGTGCGTGTAGCATCAGATTACGATCGGGAAGCCGATTTTAATCAATACAAATCCTTCGCATTTTTCAAGCCAGGAATAGATAAAGCCGATATTTCTGATCTTGATAAGAAAAGAATTCTTAGAGCCATCGAGAGTGAAATGCAAAAGAATGGCTTCACAAAATCTGAAAACCCTGATCTTCTAGTGAGCATCTTTACAAAAACTAACGAGAACATCAATATCTACCAGAACAACTTTGCTGGTTGGGGCTATGGATGGGGATGGAACCCATGGTATTGGGGAAGCGGATTCAATACTGTAAACAGAACTAGTGAAGGAACGCTTTACATAGACCTAATTGACTCCGAAAATAAAGAACTAGTGTGGCAGGGTATGGGAACTGCAGCATTAGCCAGGGAAGTAAATAAAAAACAGGAACGTATCAATGAGATCGTTGCCAAGATCATGGAAAAATATCCTCCCGGAATGGAGAAATAAAAAATAGTAAAGCCCCTATTCGGGGCTTTTTTTATGGCCAATGCTCTGCGAGGATTATGGAAATTCTATGTCAAATTTTGTACTTTTAACGCAAACGTTTTAGTAAAGGAAGATCATGCTCGATAATATTCAATCAAACGAAATTCTGGACAGGTTACCTGCCCATCTTCAGCAATATATCAAACCGCAAAATTACGAAGATTATACACCTATTAATCAGGCGGTTTGGCGATATGTAATGCGTAAGAACGTGGATTATCTGAGCAAGGTTGCCCATAGATCCTATCTTGACGGACTCAAGAAAACAGGGATTTCCATAGATAGTATTCCGAATATGTATGGAATGAACAGGATCCTCGAGGAAATAGGCTGGGCGGCAGTTGCTGTAGATGGTTTTATTCCTCCTGCAGCTTTTATGGAATTTCAGGCCTACAATGTTTTAGTGATTGCAAGTGATATTCGCCAGCTCGAACATCTTGAATATACGCCGGCGCCAGATATCATCCACGAAGGAGCAGGACATGCACCCATCATTGCCAATCCCGAATATGCTGAATACCTGAGAAGGTTTGGTGAAATTGGATGTAAAGCGATCTCCAGCTCTCATGATTTTGAAGTTTACGAAGCTATTCGTGAATTATCGATTTTAAAGGAAGCTGAAAACACTTCCGAAGATAAGATCATCGCTGTTGAAAAACGAGTGGAGGATCTTCAGAATAAAAAGGTGAATCCTAGCGAAATGTCGCAGATTAGAAATTTACACTGGTGGACGGTAGAATACGGATTAATTGGTACTCCTGAAGATCCCAAGATCTATGGAGCAGGCTTGCTTTCCTCTATTGGAGAAAGTAAATCCTGCATGACCAGTAAAGTAAAGAAGATTCCTTACACGATTGAAGCTTCACAACAGGAGTTTGATATCACTAAACCTCAGCCACAACTCTATGTGACTCCAGATTTTGCACATCTTAGCCTTGTATTGGAGGAGTTTGCGAATAAAATGGCGCTTAGACGTGGTGGACTCTCAGGAATTAAAAAATTAATTGATTCTAAAAATCTTGGAACTATAGAGTTTACGACCGGCATCCAGGTTTCTGGTAATTTTAGCCGGGTTCTGGAACACGAAGATCGCCCCATATATATTCAAACAACCGGGAAAACTGCACTTTCATACCGTGAAAAAGAGCTTGTTGGACATGGCACATCTTCCCATGCAGAAGGATTTGGGTCACCAATTGGAAAACTAAAAGGCATTAATCTCGCTATTGAAGATATGAGTCCGCGGGATCTTAGAGCTTATGCAATTTACGAAGGTGAAAGAGTAAGTCTTGAATTTGAGGGGGGCATCAAGGTGGAAGGTTCGATCATTACGGGAACTAGAAACCTACAGGGCAAGATCATCATTATTAGTTTTGAAGATTGTACTGTTACTCATGGAGATGATATCTTATTTAAACCAGATTGGGGACGATATGATATGGCGGTAGGAAAAGAAATCATTTCTGCCTTTGCCGGACCTGCAGATCATTATTCTTTTGATCTAATTACACACAACCCATCCAGTACAACGATTAAAAGTCAACTAACACCAGAACGGGAAGAACTGGAGTCCTTATACAAGGCAGTTTCGAACATTCGCCACGGGGAGAATACAAAGTTCTCATTGAACGCTGCTTTTGATATTCTGAAAAAACATCATAAGAATGACTGGTTACTGGCGATAGAGATTTATGAGCTTGCTGTCGATAATGATCAAAGTATGGCAGATGAAGTAAAAACTTATCTTCTGGAACTTAAGAAGCGAAGACCAGAAATTGCTCATTTGATCGAGGATGGCATCGAAATGACCGAATCAAAACTTGTTAGCCCCTAAAGCTTTATTCTTTCGAGCTTCTTATTATTTTCAATGACCTGGTCCTGATATTCCAGTGACCAACCCATTGAGTTCGTTAGAATATAGATCTTTTGGAGCTCACTTATGAGTCGGTTTTTCGCATTGGTCTTAAGTCGTGATTTTTCGATCTTCTCCCGTAAACCTTTTTCTACCCTGGATTTTATCTTATTATAATCTTCGGCTTCGAATTGATTGAGATAATCCTGAGTGACATCATAGTATTTGATATTGGGATTTATCTTGATTTCTTCTTCTGGAATGCTATGTATAATGACTCGTTTATTCTCTTCATCGATCTCGACATCGAGTTTACTTAAATCATAAGCTACGCTAACATCGGCATTCACGATAATAAGCGCTTTTTTCCTTGCTGAAAGCACATCGAAATAGAAGCTTTTCGAGTTCTTATAGGTGAAGACCTGCGAGAAAGTTCCTTCAGTAACCACGAGCTTACCTACATTCCTAATCTGTTCCTGGATAAGCGCAGTATTTTGCTGAAGACTTTCCTTCTCATCATTGCGTTTTTCCCAGTATAAATAGCCGAATATACACAGGACAGCGAAAAGGATTACTATAAGAAAGTTCTTCATAAGCTAAGATCTATAAGTGAGCAAATTATAAAAAATAGCCTGTTGAAAATGCCTGAAGAATATTAAAGAAAGTTAAAGTTGAGAAGTAAAAAACAAAAGGACGGCCCCACCCGTCCTTTTGTAAACTCTAAAATCTACCCCAACAAATTTTAGAAAACAAATCCTTATAATTATCTGATTACCTGAGCAATGCTCAAATAATTTCCAGACGTAAATTGTAACGGACTTGCTTTGTAAATTTACAAATAAATTAGAATAAAACGTTAAAATTAGATTATCATAACTTCAAAAACCGATAAACTCAATAACAACGCAGCCTAAGAAAACGTTATTTGAGGGTGTTTTTGTTGGATTTCTTCGATTTTAGCTTGTAATTTCGTAAGAAATTTCTGATGATCAAGTGAGTTTTCTGCTAGCGGTCGATGAGCAAGCGATTTCTGCACTTTATCGATTTCAGTGTTTAATTGCTTCGTACTTTCATTAAAATAGGCTTCAGAAAACCTGTTCCAGATATAGTCAATTGCCACCTCATTGGGATGCAACATATCATTAGCGTAGAATCGATAATCTCGTAGTTCGTCCAGTAAAATTTCATAGGATGGGAAATAATAAGATTTCGCATCAACCTCAACCGCTTCTTGGATCGCAGCATGCAAATGAGCTTTACTCCGCTGGTTTTGCACTACCCCATCTTTCCAGTGTCTTACCGGTGATAGCGTGTAAAGAACCTTAATATCTTTATTGATCTCCCGAAGAGATTTAGCAATTCCCTTTAAGGAATTTGTGATCTCATCTATGGAAGACAACTTTTTCTCAAATTCTTTCTGCGGAATCTTATGGCAATTTGCAGCAACTCCGGGCAGGCTTTCGTGTTCATAACCCCAGGCCGTCCCCAGGCTCAACACTAAAACATCTGCTTCCCTTAGAAATTCATAGGGTGTTTCCAGCGACTCATTAAGATTTAGAACACATTCTTCAGCATTACTCCTATTCATCATAGAATGCGTTTCCAGGCTTAAGTACTGGTCATTCTTCAGTAATAGATCACTTCCTGTAAACAAGTTTCTGGAAACTATACGCCTGATGAGTCTTTCCATCGCCATAGGATGAAAAACAATTCCGAAGGGATTCTGTAAGACCGGGAACTTGGAATATTCAAGCTTGCTGCCAATATTCTCCACAAAACAAGAACCCATTAACATGATCCTGGTTTTATGATCGATTTTCCAGGGAGACGGATTAACGGGCACAATGGTTCTAAACTGCATGCTATAAAAATAAAGAATCCCGACGAAAGGTCGGGATTCTTACTATTTATTTAAGTAGTCTTTAGCATGTTGAAGGGCTTCGTCTATACCTTCTGGTTTTTTACCTCCGGCGGTTGCAAAGAAGGCCTGGCCTCCTCCACCTCCCTGAATATACTTGCCTAATTCGCGAACGATCTGCCCGGCATTTAGATCAGATTTTTCTACAAGCCCTTTAGAAATATAACAGGACAGGAGTGCTTTGCCATTTTGCTCTGTTCCAAATAATATATAAAGATCATCGAACTCCTCGCCTAGCTGGTATGCCAGATCTTTAATTCCATTTGCGTCCAGGTCTACCTTTTTTGATAAAAAGTTGACCCCGTTAATATTTTCAACCTCAGTTCTTAATTCAGCTTTAAGAGCTTTCGCTTTATCCCTTAAAAGACTCTCCACCTGTTTCTTAAGTTCATTATTTTCCTCCTGAAGATTCTGGATCGCTTTTACAGGATCATTAGAGTTCTTTAAACCATTCTTTATCTCGCTAAGAGTTGATGCCTGTTCCTGAAAATACTGCATTGCAGCCTCTCCGGTAATAGCCTCGATTCTACGAATTCCTGAAGCCACAGCAGCTTCCCCGGTAATTTTGAAATACCATATATCTGAAGTATTCGAAACATGCGTTCCACCACAAAGTTCCATAGAATCACCAAATTTGATGGCTCTTACGGAATCACCGTATTTTTCTCCAAATAATGCAATAGCTCCCTGTTCAAGGGCAGACTCATAACTGGTGTTACGCTGCTCTTCTAATTTCAAGTTCTCACGAATACGAGCATTTACAAAATTTTCAACCTTTTCAATCTCCTCTGAAGTAAGCTTGCTAAAATGTGAAAAATCGAATCTTAAGTAGTTGTCATTCACCATAGATCCTTTCTGTTCTACATGAGTACCCAGAATACTTCTAAGCGCCTGATGTAACAAGTGAGTTGCAGTATGATTACCTGCAGTATTTGCACGCTCTCTGTAGTTTACGATTGCTTTGATTTCTGCTTCAGGATTGGCAGGTAATTTCTTAGTGAAGTGAATGATCAGGTTATTTTCCTTCTTGGTGTCCACCACCTTGATCGCTTCACCATCTGCAGTCATTAACATTCCCTTGTCACCAACCTGTCCCCCACCTTCCGGATAGAAAGGAGTTTGATCCAGTACAAGCTGGTACATTTCTCCCTTTTTCTTAGAGTCTACTTTTCGATATCTCGAAATATATGCACTCGATTCAAGCTCATCATAACCTATAAAAGCTTGCTCCTTTACCGCTTTGATCTCGGTCCAGTCTCCTGCACTCACCTGTGTAGCCGCCCTTGACCTATCTTTTTGCTTTTTTAATTCTGCTTCGAAACCTTTCTCATCCAGCTCATACCCATTCTCACGTAAAATTAGTCCGGTGAGATCGATTGGGAATCCAAAGGTATCATACAACTCAAATGCCTTCTCTCCGGAAATTGTTTTGGACTCTGAATTCTGCATTAGATTCTCCAGAAGTACCAATCCCTGATCAAGAGTTCTTAGAAACGACTGCTCTTCTTCTCTAATTACATTTTCGATAAGTGATTGCTGAGATGTCATTTCAGGAAAAGTATCACCCATTTGCTTACTCAATACCGGCACCAGTTTATAGATAAATGCTTCTTTGGTATCCAGAAATGTAAAGCCATAACGAATTGCTCTTCTCAGGATTCTTCTTATCACGTAACCTGCTCCAGTGTTGCTAGGTAATTGTCCGTCTGCAATGGAAAATGATACTGCTCTTACATGATCTGCAATCACACGCATCGCAATATTTTTTTCTTCCGAAGGACCGTAAGTAGATTTAGTGATCTTTTCAATCTCACTTAGTAGGGGAGTAAAAACATCTGTATCATAGTTGGATTTCTTATTCTGCAATACCATACACAAACGTTCGAAGCCCATCCCGGTATCGATATGCCTGGCTGGAAGATCCTCGAGAGAACCATTGGCTTTACGATTATATTGCATAAATACCAGGTTCCAGATCTCCACAACCTGTGGGTGATCCATATTCACAAGATCTCTACCCGCAGTTTTCGCTTTCTCTTCTTCAGATCTTATATCGATATGAATTTCAGAACAAGGACCACAAGGCCCCTGGTCTCCCATTTCCCAGAAATTATCTTTTTTATTTCCGAAGATAATACGCTCCTCCGGAACGATCTTTTTCCAAAGTTCCAGTGCTTCGGTATCCAGACCAAGTTGATCTGCATCCTCGCTACCTTCAAAAACAGAAACATATAGCATTTCAGGATCGATTTTATAAACTTCTGTAAGCAGTTCCCATGCCCAGCTGATCGCCTCCTTTTTAAAGTAGTCACCAAAACTCCAGTTACCCAGCATCTCGAACATTGTATGATGATAGGTATCATGCCCCACTTCCTCCAGATCATTGTGCTTTCCACTTACCCGAAGACATTTTTGAGTATCGGTAAGCCTGCTGTTCTTAGGTTCTGAATTTCCCAGAAAAAATTCTTTAAACTGGTTCATTCCTGCATTGGTGAACATAAGTGTAGGATCGTCCTTAATCACCATTGGCGCAGAGGGAACAATACTATGAGCTTTTGATTTGAAAAATTCCAGAAATTGCTGGCGTATCTCCTGTGACTTCATTTGGCTAATTTGTTGCAAATTTCATTAAATTATGAAGACGGCAAAACAATTCATATATTTGTTCGTTTACCGTACGATATAACACGGTATTCGAGCCGTTTTCGAATGGCAAAAATAGCATAATTTTAACTCATGTCGAAGGTTAAATATTATTACGATAGCGAGACCCTTTCTTATCAGAAAATTGAGAAGAAAAAAGGGAAAAGACTAGGTATCGCTCTTCTAAGTATTACTGGATCGTTTCTGGCCGGTTTTATTTTACTCGTCATTTATTTGAATATTCCTCAAATTGAAACTCCGAAGGAAAAAGCATTAAAGCGTGAATTACATAACATGCAGTTGCAATATGGCCTACTGAATAAAAAGATGGACCAGATTCAGGATGTGATGGCTAATATTGAAGATCGCGATAACAATATCTACAGACTCTACTTTGAAGCAAATCCAATTCCCGAAGAACAGCGCAAGGCAGGTTTTGGTGGTATTAACAGATACAAGGATCTGGAAGGATTTGACAACAGTAAACTTATTACCGAAACCACGAAAAGGATGGATATACTTACCAAAAGACTTGTGGTGCAATCCAAATCTCTGGATGAGATTGCTGATCTTGCCAGGGAAAAAGGTGAATTACTGGAGGCTATTCCAGCAATTCAACCAGTCAAGAACCAGGATCTGAGCAGGATCGCTTCAGGTTACGGTTGGAGAAATGATCCATTCACCAAAGTCAGAAAATTCCATTATGGGATGGACTTTACCGCTCCAAGAGGAACTCCTGTTTATGCTACTGGCGATGGTAAGATCGTAAGAGCAGACAGCAGGTCTACCGGCTACGGAAACCATATAAGAATTGATCATGGCTACGGTTACACCAGTCTTTACGCTCATTTATTTAAATACAACGTTCGCAGGGGACAAACCGTGAAAAGAGGTGATGTTATTGGATTTGTGGGAAGCACCGGTAGATCTGAAGCGCCACATTTACATTACGAGATCTTTAAAGATGAAGACAGGATCAATCCTATTAATTTTTACTACGGAAACTTATCTCCTGAAGAATTTGGCGAAGTGCTGGAAAGAGCTCAACGTGAAAACCAATCCCTGGATTAATGCATATCGAACTACCTGAAAAACGTTATTATGGTATTGGTGAGGTTGCCAAGGCATTCAACGTCAACACTTCCCTAATTAGATTTTGGGAAAAAGAATTTGATGCCATCAAACCGAAGAAAAATGCCAAGGGAAATCGTAAATTTACCCCTGAAGACATTAAAAATCTTGAGCTGATTTATCACCTGGTAAAAGAACGAGGTTTTACGCTGGAAGGTGCTAAAATCCATCTTAAGGAAGAAAAGAATAAAACGCTAAGTAACTTCGATATTATTCGAAAATTAGAAACAATTAAAGCTGAACTAGTTAACCTAAAAAACCAATTATAACATGAAAAAGTGGCTTCCAATAGCAATCATAGTAGTCCTTGTAATAGTAGTCTGGCAAGTAACTGCCGGATTCAATAACACGGCGGTTACCAAAGAAGAAAATGCCAAACTAGCCTGGTCCAACGTAGAAAGCAGTTACCAGAGAAGAAATGATCTTATTGGTAATCTGGTGAAAACTGTAGAAGGAGCTGCAGACTTTGAAAGAGGAACTTTAAAGGATGTTATAGAAGCGCGATCCAAAGCTACTTCAGTAAATGTAGATGCTGAAAATCTTAGCGCTGCACAAATTGAACAATTTCAGCAGGCTCAGCAAGGAGTTACTTCAGCATTATCAAGATTACTGGTAACTGTGGAAAGATACCCTGATCTAAAGGCCAACCAGAACTTCTTACAGCTACAATCCCAGCTGGAAGGAACAGAGAACCGGATCAATGTTGCGAGGGACCGTTACAATGCTGCGGTGACCGACTTTAATACTTACATAAGAACTTTCCCGAATACGTTGTTTGCAGGGATGTTCGGTTTCGAAAAAATGGAGCGCTTCCAGGCAGATGCAGGAGCTGAAAACGCACCAGACGTAGAATTCGATTTTTAGACTTATGAATAGGGATGTAGAAGCTTTTTTAAGCAAAAAGGAGGAAGAGAAGATCGTTGATGCCATTAGAACGGCAGAAAGAAAAACCAGTGGAGAAATTCGTGTTCATATCGAACCGACTGCTGGTAAAATGGATATTTTTGATCGTGCCATGGAAGTCTTTCATGCCTTGAAAATGGATAACACCAAGCAGGCTAATGGCGTCCTCATCTATGTTGCTGTGGAAGATCGAAATTTTGTGATCTATGGTGACAAAGGGATTAATGATGTGGTTCCAGATAACTTCTGGGAAAGCACCAAGGATATGATCGTTTCTCAGTTTAAAAAGGGAGATTTCGCTAAAGGTCTTATCGATGGTGTGCTAAAGGCTGGCGAGGAACTTCAAAAGCATTTCCCTTGGGATGAAATGGATACTAACGAACTTTCAGATCAAATTTCAAAAGGCTAGACTTATCAAACAACTACTACTTTTACTCGTCTTAATTTGCACATTCAATCTCCAGGCGCAACGGGAAATACCTCCAAAGCCAGCAGTTGAAACCAGTGTCTTTGATGAAGCAGATATGCTAAATGCTTCTGAAGAAAAAGCCCTGGAACAAAAGCTTATCAATTATGCCGATACTACAAGTACCCAGATAGTAGTCGCTACGATTGAAAGCCTGCAGGGAGAATATATAGGTACGTATGCGGCAGATTGGGCACATGAGTGGGGAATTGGGACAAAGGATGAAGACAATGGACTTCTTGTTCTGGTGGCTGAGAAAGACCGAAAGATCTGGATCACCACGGGCTATGGCGTAGAAGGTTATATGACCGATGCAAAGTCTAAAGAGATAGTAGAACAAATAATCCTGCCAGAATTTCGAAATAATAATATATATGCTGGTCTAGATAAAGGAACCAATGCTATGTTTCAGGTTCTCGCTGGCAGCTACGAAGGTGTTCCACAAACCAACAATAATAGTGGAGGCATTCCTGTTAGAGCAATCGTCTTCCTCGTGTTGTTCGTGATCGTCATTATTTCCATGTTCAATAAACGTGGCGGTGGTCGTAATGGCGGGCGTAGAAACGGCGGAAGCATCTTATGGGACGCTATCATTTTAAGTAGTCTTGGAAGAGGCAGTTTTGGTGGTGGTGGCGGTTTTGGTGGTGGCTCCAGTGGAGGTTTTGGCGGCGGTGGCGGCTTCGGTGGCGGCTTCGGCGGTGGTGGATTTGGTGGCGGTGGAGCTGGTGGAAGCTGGTAAAACCGTATTATGCAAAACCGAGTATTTTTCGACAAAACTTTCAAACACACCACATTTCAGAAAATTGACCTACTGGATTCCGAATTTGAGCAATGCCAGTTTATAAACTGTAGCTTTCCCGATAGAGATCTATCCCATGTTCGCTTCATTGAATGCAGCTTTGATCAAATCGATCTAAGTAACTCCAGGCTTTTTAAAACATCCATTCAGGACTGTTTATTTGATACCTGCAAACTGATGGGACTATCTTTTGATCAATGTGAAATGTTTGGTTTTAATTTTAATGCACAGAACAGCATTTTCGATCATTCCAGTTTTTATAAAGTCAGATTACCAGGTTTTCGAGCACAGAACTGTAGCTTTAATAATGTAGATTTCACTGAGGCAATCCTGAAAGAAGCCTATTTTAAAGGATCAGATTTTACAAATGCTATTTTCGAACGCACAGAGCTTGAGAAGGCAGATCTTTTGAATACAAGTAATCTTAGGCTCGACCCTGAGGTCAACCTTATAAAGCAGGCTAAATTAGATTTGGAAGCTCTACCAGGCCTACTTACAAAGTTCAGCTTAAATATCAAACAATAAAAAAACCGCCCGAATTGGCGGTTTTTTTTCTATATAATTATCATTCTATGAAACTGCTTTAAGCTTGCTCATAGTAGATTTATTCAGTTTATCCTCAGCATATTCTCTGGTTACCGTAAAATGATCCTGATCACTCTCTGGCATCTCAAACATAGCATCGGTCAAAATAGCTTCGCATAAGGATCTTAATCCTCGTGCTCCCAACTTATATTCTATGGCTTTATTTACAATATAATCCAGAGCATCTGAAGTGATATCAAATTCGATATCATCCATCTCGAAGAGTTTCTTATACTGCTTGATGATGGCGTTCTTAGGTTCTGTAAGAATTGCTCTAAGTGTTTCGCGATCCAGCGGATTCATATAAGTAAGCGCTGGTAACCTACCAATGATCTCCGGTATTAATCCAAATTCCTTTAGATCCTTAGGGATGATATACTTCAATAGATTCGTACGCTCGATCTTGTCCTCACTTTTTGATGCACTAAAACCAACAGCCTGCATGTTCAAACGCTTGCTTATAATCTTGTCGATCCCATCAAAAGCACCACCCGCAATAAAGAGAATATTCTCAGTATCTACTTCGATGAATTTTTGATCTGGATGCTTACGACCACCTTTAGGCGGTACATTAACCGTAGTTCCTTCCAGCAATTTCAATAACGCCTGCTGAACACCTTCCCCGGAAACATCTCTGGTAATAGAAGGATTATCGCTCTTACGGGCGATCTTATCGATCTCATCAATAAATACAATCCCACGCTGGGCCTTTTCAGTATTATAATCGGCAGCCTGTAAAAGTCTGGTAAGTATACCTTCAACATCTTCACCTACGTATCCTGCCTCAGTAAGTACCGTAGCATCTACGATGGCTAGTGGCACATTCAGCATTTTCGCAATAGTTCTGGCCATAAGGGTTTTACCGGTACCGGTTTCCCCAACCATCACTATATTACTTTTCTGAATTTCTACATCATCATTCTTCTCAGGTTGTAATAGTCTTTTGTAGTGGTTATAAACCGCAACAGACATCACCTTCTTCGTTTCCTCCTGCCCTATGATGTACTCATCCAGAAAGGATTTGATCTTCTTAGGCTTACTAAGCATAAGATCTGAAGAAAGTTCTTTCGCTTCTCCCTGTTTTGACTCTTCGATCACAATGCCATGAGCCTGCTCGATGCATCTATCACAGATGTGAGCGTCAAGGCCTGCAATCAATAAATTGGTCTCAGGTTTTTTTCTACCACAAAAGGAACATTCTAAATCTTCTTTCGCCATTATTTAATTTTTCAGATTTTGACTTCCTTTGAAGTCCCGCACAATTATGCTTCTCTTTTAAGTACTTCGTCAATCATTCCGTATTCCTTGGCTCTTTCAGCCTTCATCCAGTAATCACGATCACTATCCTCATGGATCTTCTCGTAAGTTTGTCCTGAATGTTGCGCAATGATCTTATATAATTCTTCTTTCAAGGTTACGATCTCTCTGGCAGTGATTTCGATATCACTCGCCTGTCCCTGAGCACCACCCATAGGCTGGTGAATCATCACACGGCTATGTGGCAAACCACTTCTCTTTCCAGCCTGACCTGCACATAATAGCACAGCTCCCATACTGGCAGCCATTCCCGTACAGATCGTAGCCACATCAGGTTTTATGAACTGCATGGTATCATAAATACCTAAACCAGCATAAACACTACCTCCTGGTGAGTTGATATATATTTGGATATCTTTAGAAGCATCTGTACTCTCTAAGAATAAAAGTTGAGCCTGTACAATATTTGCTACCTGTTCATTAATTCCTGTTCCTAAAAAGATAATTCTATCCATCATCAATCTGGAAAAAACATCCATTGCTACAGCATTCATTTGTCGCTCTTCAATGATGTTAGGAGTCATCCCTGTAGGAAGCATGCTGCTCACTATCTTATCGTAATAATTGCTGTTGATGTTATGATCTGAAACAGCATATTTTTGAAATTCCTTTCCGTAGTCCATCAATTTTTTTGAATTTTTCTAATCTTAAACAATTTCCCGTATAAAACCAAAAAAGGCGTTACTCGGGTTGAGTTAACGCCTTAAAGATAATTAATATATCCTAAAAAGGCTTACTTATAGATTGCTTTCACAAATTCTTCGTAAGTCACTTCTTTTTCATCAAATTTCATATTTTCCTTATAGAATTTGAGAAGTTTCTCGTTCATTAACTGCTCTGAAAGTCTCTTAACCTCATCCTGGTTAGAAAGAATTCTTGCAGCGATATCATCAAGTTCTTTTTCTGAAGGATCCATTTGACCAAATTGAGCCATTTGTTCCTTGATCTTTTCTGAAGCAAATGCTTTCAGATCGTTGAAATCTACACTAAGATCATTATCGTTTACAACTTTTCCTTCGATCAACTGGTAACGAAGACCTTTCTCGCTTTTTTCATATTCTTCAGCAGCTTCCTCATCTGTTAATGGTTTCTCACCAACTGTCTGTATCCATTTCTGAAGAAAATCTTTAGGTAGCTCGAAATTAGTATTTTCGATAAGCTTTTCAGTAATATCATTCATCAATTGCTGGTCGCTCTGCTGCTGAAATTGCTTTGCTGCATCCTCCTTAATCTTATCCTTCAATTCAGTCACAGAAGTCACCTTATCCTTACCGAAAAGTTTGTCGAATAATTCCTGATCAAGATCTGCAAGTTCTCTTTCATTGATCTCAGAAATAGTGAATTTTACTTCAACATCAAGATCGTTAGCTTTTTCCTGATCGATGCTTAGGTAATTTACCATAGAATGCTCATCTTCGAAAAGATTCTTAGTCTTCAAAGTTAGAGTATCTCCAACTTTAGCTCCTACAAATTTCCCAAGGTTTCTCTTTCCTTTGATTGCAGCCAGCTCAATTGTGGTATCATTCTCAATACCTTCTTCCTCATTCTTGAAAGTTCCCGCAACGGTATCTCCTTCTTCTACAACATCTTTGGTCTTCAGCTTACCATATTGCTTCTGGATGCTTTCAACCTGATCGTTCACCATTTTCTCATCGGCAACGATATTATATTTTCTTACCGGATCCTTAAGATCAAGATCTACATCAAATTCTGGAGCAAGTCCAAGTTCGAATTCAAAAGAATAGTTCTCACGATCCCAGTCAAAATTTTCCTGTTCCTTCGGAATTGGATTTCCAAGGACATCCAATTTCTCTTCCGTTAGGTATTTATTAAGGCTATCCTGAAGAAGCTTGTTCACTTCATCCACCAAAACAGCCTGTCCATATTGCTTTTTGACCATTCCCATTGGTACATGACCTTTTCTAAAACCGGGAATATTGGCATTCTTTCGGTAATCTTTTAAAATCTTATCTACTTTACCGGCGTAATCTTCTTTAGCGATATCAACTTTTACTACCGCGTTTAATTCATCAATATTCTCTCTGGTAATATTCATTTTGATCTTATATAAAAATTGGAGTGCAAAATTACGCTTTTTCTTAAAGTCTGCAAACTTTCAATTTGTTGAAATTCAGTTAAATCTAATCTGATTTCAGAATAGAAAAAAGTACCGACTGGAACAGGGAAAGCAATAAACTGAAAATTATAGCCATAAACCATCCACTCACACTAAATCCATCGATGAAACCATCTGCCATAAATATGATAATCGCGTTGATGATTAAAAGAAATAACCCGAGAGTTAGTATGGTAACAGGCAAAGTAAAAAGTACCAGGATAGGTTTTACAATAAAGTTAAGTAGTGAAAGGACTACTGCAACGATGATGGCAGTCCAGTAACTATCTACAGAAACACCTGGTAAAATCTTGGCTAATATGACCACAGCTACAGCTGTAAGTAAAAGTCTTAGTAATAATTTCATGCTATTATTGGTTGATTTGCTGGTAAAATTGCAAAAAAAAGACCGGGCAAAGCCCGGTCTCTTCAATATTTATGTCAATTTTAATATTACTGCACGTCCTGACTTAGAGTTACAGTTCCGTAAGAACCAACATTGGCCTTTGGTACATTAGAACCATAGGTTGCGTTGATCTCATCGATGATCGCATTGGCAATGATTGCATAACCTCTAGGAGTTAAGTGAACTCCATCCAGTGAAAAAGCTCCTCCTGTTACAAAATCAGAATTTACACTTCCACCATCGAACGAAATTCCACCATTATCTAATTGATTTAGCAAAGCGTTTGCATCTACATATCCAAGACCATTGGTTTCTGCAATTTGAGAAATTGCAATATTGTAAGCAGTTGTAGCTGATTCAACAAAACCCTGCTCGCTGTCCGTTAAAACAAACTGGTCTTCCATAGGGTAAGTCACACCATTGACAGATAATTGCCCTGCAGTTTGCTGATCTAATCCTAGTCCAATTAGCTCCTGAACTCTTTGTTGATTGACTGAACCAATCACCCCTGCACTAGTTAAAACTAATAAGTCTTCAGCTGTAGCTTGTCTTGATTGCCCATATTGCATTCCGTAAAGAGTTGCAGTTGCGGGATCAATTCCACCCCCAATTAAAACTTCAGTTAATTGTGTAGAGATATCAGTAAGGGACTCATCTTTAATTAATACAGGACTCGCAGCATCTGTTGCGAAATTAACACTCCTTTCAGGAACACCTAGAAAAGCGAAGGCTTGGTTTAAAGGTGCAAATGTAGCATTCAAAGTTGGAATCTGAGGACCAAAATCTTCATCCGCAGGATTTAATGGTGCAAATGGTACCGTAGTAAAATAAGGTACCGAAGCTACGTTTGGAATATTAACCAAAACTCCATCTGCGTTCTGTGCTAATGCTTCTGCCATTTGACGATAAAGCATTGCAAACACAGTTGGATCTGTAATGTCGTTCTCTCCATAGGTTCTAGGATCGAAATTATTTAATTGGTATTCCCCTGATCCTCCAGATGTAGCATAACTAAGAACATCATTATTACCTATCCATAAAGTGAAAAATGTAGGCTCCTGAGCTAAGGCATCTTGAAGAACAGTAGCACTTTCAGAACTTGAAAATCTTGCGAAGTATGGGTTTGCAGTACCCGCTGCCACTCCAGCCACGCTACCGTAGTTTTCGGCCAGGAGGTGATAGGATTTCGCTCCTGGAACACCCATATTATTAACTGGTCCAGCAAATTTATTACTAACCTCGGTAGTAGGCTGAGCTCCAGTATATCTTGCAGGTGAAGGCCCATTGGCTCCTACTGCAAGTACAAATCTATTTTGCGTGATTTGATTTCCTCCTAAGAGCAATCCACCAGCATTATCATTTACAAGTGGCTGAATAAATTCTCCAGTCTCCTGGACAGCACTAAACTTTTCAGCAAGAATACTTGGAAAAGAATTTTGCTGACCGCTTAAATAAAGTGCACCATCTGCATATCCTGAGGTTAACGAATTTCCAAGAGCTACATAGTTGGAGAAATCTGCTTCACCGCGTGTATAAAAATCTCCGTCTTCAATAGAATTTTCTAGTTCTGGCTCACAGGAAACGATTCCCAGTGCCAGAATTGCCATATATTTAAAATAGTTCTTCATTTTATCAATTAAATTTTAATAGTTACACCAAGACCTGGTACAAATGCACTTGACTTATAAGTTCCTCCAAAAGGCGCTCCTTCATAATCAGGAAATTCAGATGGATCTGGAGAATAAGTAGCGTATATCTCCTTAAATCTACTGTATAGGAATGCCGCATCAATAGCCACATTATCTGTCACGTTAATAGATAACCCCCCTGTAAAGTTATTGGAATCATTACGCGGAGTTTCAGGCGCGAAATATCCATCCTGCACCGGTGAACCATCGAAATAGTACCCAGCTCTTAAAGTAAAGGTTTCGTTTGCGGTATACTGAACACCAAATCTATAATTATTGGAGTCTTCGTAAGCTCTAGGATTGAAAGAATCTCTTTCAGTAGGTTGATTCGCAAAGTCTACATCCAGTGAGTTATATACATCCCAGAAAGTGCGGTTGTAATCAAAAGCAAATAACCACTTCTCATTCAACTGGTAAGAAACTCCAACGCTCAATTCTGCCGGAAGTGGCAATGTTGCATCAAATTGAGTATCGCTAAACGGTGCAAGAGGAGAATTAGGAACATTCTCGAAATCTGCGTCACCATCTTCAGCTTCTACAAGAATTTCTGAACGATAGTTTACTCCAACTCTTAGACTATCCACCGGACTCCACATTACACCTGCAGACCATCCAAAGGCACTAACATTGGAAGCATCTATAGTAACGTTGGAACGATTTCCTTCCAGGTCACTAAGAGTTCTATTAAGGTTTCTATTGAAATTAACCGAACCACTAACATAGATTGGACCACCACCTACTGCAAGGTTGTCGGTAATCTTATAAGAGGCTAACGCCTGCACGTAAATAGCAGCCAGTTCGATATCATTTACCAGGTGAGATCCCGGCCAGTCTTTTTCCCACTCTACAGTACTACCATAAGGAGTATACGCTGCAAGTCCAAGACTTAATTTCTCGTTCAACTTATAAGAGAAGTAAGCGTAGAACGGAGTTCCCACAGGGCTATCTGTTCTGGCCATCTGCCCAAATTCATCATTTTGCCATACTACATCAGAGAATACGGCACTTACACCAACAGATGCATTGATCTTGTTCTCTAGGAATACCAGCCCGGCAGGGTTGAAAAACGCCAGTTCCGCGTTGTTAACAACTGCAACTCCGGTGTGTCCCATAGCGAGACCACGCTGACCCTGTAGACTTACCCTGTAACCTCCGGCATAGGTTGTAGCCGCCGCCAACATAAACAGGCTAAGTAAAAATAGTCTTTTCATAATTTAAGTAGGATTATATTTAATATATCTTAAAATGCTCTTGCCAAAAATAGCATAAATTAGATATTATGCAACAATACATTTAAATTTATTATGCATACATAATAAAATCCCGCAGAATTAGAGAAATTCTGACACTCTAACGTAAAAATCATTCATATTCTCAGCATGAACCCAGTGACCTGCTTTCGATATAGTAGCCACTTCAGCCTCTGGAAAATGTTCTTTAATGAGCTTATGATCTGCCTCTGTAATATAATCAGACTTCTCTCCATCTATGAACAAAACCGGACCATTGTAAGTAGCTCCTGAATATAAAGCTTCTCCCAGGTTATTAATTTTCTCTTTTAAAACATCAAGATTCATTCGTAATGAAAGCTTCTCTTTGGTCTTCCAGTAAAGATTCTTCAGAAGAAATAATTTCACACCAGGCTCTTTAATATAATCCCCTAAGAAATCTTCAGCATCACCACGAGAGCTTAGCTGCGCATTATCCAGGGCCGTTAAGCCTTTAAGAATTTGTTGATGATGTGGCGCATAATATTTAGGCGCAATATCTACAATGATTAATTTCTTTACGAGTTGCTCATTTTCACATGCCGTAAGCATTGCCGTCTTGCCACCCATAGAATGACCCATTAGAAATATATCTTTAAGATCATGCTGCTTACAGTATTCCACTATATCCTGCGCCATAGAACTGTACGAAAACTCATCGCTATGCGGAGACTTTCCATGATTTCTCTGGTCGATTAAATGAACCTGAAAACCATCTTCGGCAAATTTCTTACCCAGGGTTTTCCAGTTGTCAGACATTCCTAAGAAACCATGCAATATTATTAGTGGTTTTCCCTCTCCCAGTATGATCGAATGTAACTCCATATTATTTCAATAATTTCAAATATTTCTGAATAGTTTTTTCAAGCCCCATATATAAAGCTTCGGAAATCAATGCATGACCAATTGAAACCTCATCCAGATGTGGCACATTATTACTGAAGTATCCAATATTATCAAGAGAAAGATCATGCCCTGCATTCACTCCAAGTTTGAGCTCATAAGCCAGCTGAGAACAGGCAGCATAGGATTTTGCAGCATTCTCCATTCCTTTGGCATAATCTACCGCGAACTGCTCCGTATATAGTTCAATACGATCAGCACCGGTTTCAGCAGCACCTTCAATGATCTTTACCTCTGAATCCACGAAGATCGAAGTACGAATCCCATGACTTTTAAATTCTGAAATTACTTCACGCAAATAATCGCGATGCCTTATAGTATCCCAGCCCGCATTGGAAGTGATTGCATCTTCAGCATCTGGCACCAGAGTAACCTGAGAGGGCTTCACCTCCAGCACAAGATCCACAAATTGCTGAATAGGTTTTCCTTCAATATTAAATTCGGTAGTAAGTACAGGTTTCAATTCCCTGGCATCTGCATAGCGGATATGACGTTCATCTGGCCTTGGGTGAACTGTGATCCCTTCTGCCCCAAACTTTTCAATATTTTTTGCCGCCTCCAGCACATTAGGGACATCCCCTCCACGTGCATTTCTTAAGGTAGCGATCTTGTTGATATTTACACTTAATTTCGTCATTTTCCCTTGGTTTTATTAACAAAAATACAAAGTGCAGCCTGCTTCATTGAATATTATTTTGATTAATTTGCAGAAAAGGAATTGAGTATATGAGTTTGCAGGAATACATTCTAAATGATGTGGAGATCTTGAGCCTTTCAGAAAAGATTGGAGAAGTACACAGATTATTTAATCAACTTACTTATACCCATCTTCCGGTTTCGGAGAATGGAATTTACATTGGTTGCATTTCAGAAAATGATGTGCGTTGTTTTGATAATGATAAAACGCTTGGCGATTATCGTTATGCTCTGGAAGGTTTTTTTGCCCGGGAAAGCAATTACTGGCTGGACAGCCTGGAAGCCTTTGCCCAGAACAACTCCAATATATTACCAGTTCTGAATGATGAAAATCTTTATATAGGATATGTAGAATTGAATGAAATGATCTCTTTATTTAAGGAAACACCTTTTCTACATGAGCCTGGAAACATTCTTGTGGTTGAAAAAGCATTCAAAGATTACACGCTTGGTGAGGTTAGCCAGATCGTAGAATCTAATAATGCACATTTACTGGGAACATTCGTTTCTAAAATAGAGAATGACATGGCCCAGATAACCCTGAAGATATCGCCATCTGGATTGACCGAGATCATCCAATCGTTTAGAAGATATGGGTATATTATTATTTCTGAACATCAGGAAGACACTTTCAATAAAAATTTAAAGGATAGATCAAAATATCTTGATAAATACCTGAATATATAAGTTTATGAAAATAGGTATTTACGGCCAGTTCTACCATGAAAATGCGGGTCATTACATTGGACAATTACTTAATTTGCTTGACGAAAAGAATGTGGAAGTTTTGATCGAAGAAGATTTCCTTCAAATGATCCATGATCACAATTCAATTCAGAAGGAATACCGCCAGTTTAGCGCATTTGAGGAGCTGGATAATTCATTTGACCTCTTCTTTTCTATTGGCGGAGATGGAACTATTCTCAAATCTATCAATTATATCAGAAACCTGAATATTCCCATTGTGGGCATCAACACGGGAAGACTTGGATTTCTGGCGACTATTCAGAAAGAACAAATAGAAAGCACCTTGAACGAAATTCTTGAAAAGAAATTTACGCTTTCACCACGGTCTGTGCTTACCATCGAAACGAATACTAAAGATCAGGATCCGGTTTTCTCACAGATCGCTTTAAACGAAATCGCAGTAAGCAGAAGGAACACTACTTCCATGATCACTGTGGATACCTGGTTAAATGACCAGTTCCTTACTTCTTACTGGGCAGATGGCCTTATTATCGCCACTCCTACAGGCTCTACCGGTTACTCATTGAGCTGTGGTGGCCCTGTAATCACACCAGATGCAGACTCCCTGGTGATCACACCAATCGCACCACACAATTTGAATGCGCGTCCACTGGTAATTAGAGATGGAACCAAGATCAAATTAAAGGTATCTGGCCGGGAAAAAACACATCTTGTATCCATGGATTCCCGTATCGCCACACTAGAGAATGATACCGAAATAATTATTTCAAAAGCACCCTACTGCATAAATTTCGTGGAACTAACTGAAGACAGTTTCCTTAATACGCTACGAAAAAAGCTATTATGGGGCGAGGACAAACGAAATTAAGCAATAAAAAAAATCATTTGTTGTTTATACGTATGTACAAATCTGCTCAAATTATTGCAGGGCAAGTAGAATTGTTATATTTGCAAACTTTTGAAAACCTATGAGGTACCTGATCGCATTAATCATAATGGCTTTTTTTACCGGAAATTCCTACTCTCAAAAATATGAAGTTGGGGTTTTTGCCGGTGGTGCCAATTTTATAGGAGACGTTGGGAAAACTACATTTATCCTTCCCAATACGCCCGTTGGAGGTTTTATGGCGAAATGGAATGGTAGCCCGCGACATGCATGGAGACTCTCCTTATTATACGCGAAAATTTCAGCAGATGATACAGAGTCCAATGACACCAGGAGACAACAGCGTGGTTATTCTTTTGATAACACGATTGCTGAAGCATCCCTGGGACTGGAATTCAATTTCTGGGACTTCGATCTATCTGAGCCATTACCTCAAAAAACACCTTATATATATACCGGAATCACCTATTTCAAGGCAGATCATGTCTATTTGAAAGATGGCAGAGCCGGGAATCTATCCAATGAAGGTACCAATTGGGAATTCGCTATTCCCATGGTTTTTGGTTACAAAGAGGCTATCACCGAGCATATTATTGGTGCGCTGGAAATTGGAGCCCGCTATACTTTAACAGATAACCTAGATGGAAGCTGGCCTGAAGAATATTTAGACCGAAGAGAGCCTCAACTGGAATTCGGGAATAGAAACACGAACGACTGGTATGTTTTTACCGGATTGTCATTCACATTTACATTTGGGCGTAAGCCATGTTACTGCTTTTAGATGAACTATAAAGACAATTTAAACCTTGAAAAATTACCTGCGCACGTTGCCATTATTATGGATGGAAATGGTCGATGGGCGAAACAAAAAGGTTTTCTTAGAGCTTCAGGACATAAAGAAGGCACTAAAGCTGTTAGAGACACAGTAGAAGGTTGCGCTGAGATTGGCGTGAAAAACCTTACACTCTACGCATTTTCTACGGAAAACTGGAACAGGCCAAAACTGGAGGTTGATACTCTTATGAAACTTCTGGTTTCATCGCTTAAGAAAGAGATCAAGACTCTTCAGGATAACGATATTCGCCTTCATTGTATAGGAAATATCTCCAATCTTCCGAAGAAAGCCAAGAAAGAATTACTGGATGTTATAGAAAAAACTTCATCCAACACAAGAATGACCCTTACTTTGGCGTTAAGCTACGGGAGCAGGGAAGAAATTACCAGCTGTTTCAAACAAATTGCAGAGAAGATAAGTAACCGGGAATTATCCATTGATGCTATTGATGAATCAGTTATAAATAAGCATCTTTACACCCAAAATTTGCCAGACGTTGACCTATTGATCAGAACCAGCGGCGAGCAACGCATTAGTAATTTCCTTTTATGGCAGATTGCTTATGCTGAATTGTATTTTACAAAAATCTTATGGCCAGATTACAGAAGGGAAGACCTTTTTGAAGCCATTTACAACTATCAAAACAGAGAAAGACGATTTGGAAAAACAAGTGAGCAACTCAGTTAGTGCATCCATGACAAAGAAGATTTTTACACTTTTCGCATTTTTTTTCATTTTCAGTATAGCTGCCAAAGCACAGGACCTTCCACTGGGAGATTCTAAGAAATACACCATTGGAGAAATAAAAGTTACCGGAACCACCACCTACAACGAAAAAACAGTCCTTACCTATACCGGTCTTAAATCTGGCCAGGAGCTTTATATCCCAGGTGAGAAGCTTAGAAATGTTATCAATAAACTCTGGTCGTTAGATCTATTTAGTGACATCAATTTTTATATCACCAACGTTGAGGGTAATGTAGCAGATCTTGAACTGGAGATCAAAGAAGTTCCTGTTTTAAACCAAACTACATTTACCGGTTTAAAGAAAAAGAGTGACCGCGACGAGCTTATAGATGAGAATAGCCTTAAACCTGGCACAAAGGTTACTGAAAACCTTATCACTACAACCAGAAATTATATTCAGAATAAATATAAGAAAGAAGGTTACTTCAATACAGATGTTTATATACAGACCAAGCCTGTTGAAGATACTACCGGAGCAAATAAGGTAAATATGCTGGTTAACGTGAATAAAGGAGATCGCGTTAAGATCAAAAGCATCGACTTTAATGGCAACGAACAGCTATCAGACGCGAAGCTGAAGAGAAACATGAAGAATACCAAGCAAAAGAACATAATCAGGTTCTGGAAGCGTTCCAAGTTTGTTCGTGCAGATTACCAGGAAGATAAAACTGCACTGATCAACAAATACAAAGAAGAAGGTTTTCGTGATGCTCGTATAGTTTCAGATACTCTTATTAAGAATGATAAGGAAACCATTAGCCTGAAACTGGACATCGAAGAAGGAAATCGTTATTACGTTGGGAATATCGACTATCTAGGAAACGCTGCTTATACAGACGAGCAGTTAGGAAAAGCTTTAGGTGTTGAAAAGGGAGATATTTACAACGGAGTCCTTATCGATGAAAGAATCCAGAGTAGAGAACCTAATAAAACATCGATCGCCAACATTTATCAAAACAATGGGTATCTTTTTTCCAATATCGATCTTGTAGAAACGAATGTTTACAATGATACGATCGATTTTGAAGTAAGGATCCTTGAAGGTAAAGAGGCCTTTTTTGATGAGATTAGAGTAACTGGAAATAACAAGACCAAGGATCATGTGATCTATCGTGAGATGAGAACCAAGCCGGGACAGAAATACAGTCAGCAGGCCGTGGTTTCTACCATTCGTGAATTAGGTGCACTTGGATTCTTTGATGCAGAACAATTAAATCCTGAATTTGTGGATCCAGATCCTCGAGAAGGAACTTTAAGCCTGGAATACCAGGTTGTGGAGTCAGGAGCCAGCCAGATCGAACTACAAGGTGGTTACGGTGGTGGTGGATTCATTGGAACTTTGGGACTATCCTTCAATAACTTTAGTATACAAGGCTTATTCGACAAGGATGCCTATGATCCAATTCCAATGGGTGATGGTCAAACCTTATCTCTTAGAGCACAGGCCAGTACTTTCTACCAGACCTACAGCTTATCTTTCAGAGAGCCTTGGCTAGGTGGTGAGGAACCGGTTAGTTTATCCACATCTTTTAGCTATACAAGACAGTTTCTGTTCGATTATGTTGAAAGAGAAGCAGATAAAACAAGGAGTTTTGATATTCTTGGAGTGAGCATAGGTCTTGGAAAAAGACTTAGAGAACCAGACCAGTACGCTACGATATCAAACGTGGTTGGTTTCCAGAGATATGACCTAAATAACTACAATACAGGACTTTTTACTTTTGGTGATGGTCACTCAAATAACCTTTATTACCAGTTGGGAATTGTAAGAGACAACACCGCTTTTAACCCTATTTTCCCAACTCAGGGTTCTAAATTTGATTTCAGCGCGAAGTTCACTCCTCCATACTCTCTATGGAATGGTGTAGACTACGGAAACCTGGAAAATGATCCCGAGTACCAGTTAAGAGATGATAATGGTAACCTGATCGATAATAATGGAAACAGAGTAACTTCAGAAAATTCTGTTGCAGACCAGGAGAAAGTTGATCAGAAAAAATACAACTGGCTCGAATTTTACAAAATTAAACTGGCAGGAAGCTGGTATGAGACTTTAGCCAACTTTGGTCCTAGTAGTGATCTTGTCCTACGTACACATGCTGAATTTGGATTCCTTGGAGCCTATAACAGCGAAAGAGGTATTCCTCCATTCGAGCGTTACTATTTAGGTGGTGACGGTCTTGGAGCATTCAGCCTTGATGGAAGAGAAACTATACAGTTAAGAGGTTATCCAAACCAGTCTGTTGTGCCTATTGATAGAGGCATTAATGACAGAGATGACGGAGCGGTGATCTACAACAAATTTTCACTTGAACTTAGATTCCCTATCACATTGAAACCAGCGGCTTCTATCTACGCATTATCGTTTCTTGAAGCAGGTGCGACTTACGATAACTTCAGAGATTACAACCCATTCCAGTTAAACAGATCTGCTGGTGTTGGACTAAGAGTATTTATGCCAACATTTGGATTACTTGGAATTGACTTTGGTTATGGTTTCGACGAGATCGTAGGTGGTCAGCCAGGACCTAATGGATGGGAAACACACTTTATCATAGGACAACAATTTTAAATTGGCACGATATTTTCTATATTCGATCTGAATGAAAAAAAGAATAAACTTCATATTGGTATTTCTAGTGATCGGTCTTAGTACAGCGACGGCTCAAAAGACGATTAGATTAGGGTACATTGATATGGAATATATTCTTGAAAATGTTCCGGAATACCAGGAAGCTTCCAAGCAACTGGAAAGCCGTGTTCAGGAATGGAAAGCGGAAGCCGAAACTAAAATGCGCGCTGTGGAAGCGATGCGGTCCAAACTGGATAATGAAAAAGCTCTTTTAACAAGAGAACTTATCGAGGAGCGTGAATCTGAAATTTCTTACATGGAACAACAGGTACTGGAATATCAGCAAAAACGATTCGGGCACAATGGTGATTATATGATTCAGAAGAAACAGTTGGTACGACCAATTCAGGATCAGGTTTTCACGGCGGTTCAGCAAATTGCTGAAAACAGAAATTTTGATTTTATTTTCGACCGGACTTCAGACGTTGGAATGATCTATGCAGACAAGCAGTACGATGTAAGCGAAACGGTATTAAGAACAATTAAGCGTACCGCAAATCGCGAGCAGTTAGAGGGCCGTGATGAAGTAGAAGAATTTGAACGTGAAGAAAACAGAACGGTAGAACAAGATGCTGAAGTTACCGAACGGGAAGAACTGGTAAAAGAACGCCAGACTGAACGGGAAGCATTGATCGAAGCCAGAAAAAAGGAACGGGATTCCTTAAAGGCTGCGAGACAAAAGGAATTTGAAGAAAGACGTGCAAGGATTTTAGCTGAGAGAGAACGTAAAAGGGACTCTTTGTTAAAAGCACGCGAAACTAAGAATGATACTATAAACTAAATTTAAACTTTAATTTTTAACGACGATTACAATGAAACAATTCAGAACACTTTTTATAGCTTTAGCTTTAATGATTGGCGCTACTGCTTTTACAAACGCACAGTCTAAAGTTGCTCATATCGCTACTCAGGATTTGGTACAGTCACTTCCGGAATACAAGAGTGCAATGGATCAACTTCAGAAACTTGAGAAAACTTACGATGCTGAGATCAAGGATATGTTATCTGAAGCTCAAAGCACAATGCAGCGTTACGAAGCTGAAGCTAACACAAAATCTGATGAAGAAAATCAGAAAAGAGGAGCTGAAATTCAGGCTGCTCAAAGAAGAATCCAGGAACACAGCGCAAAAGCGAGACAGGATCTTCAGAAAAAAGAAACTGATCTTCTAAGACCAGTTCTTGAGAAAGTTCGTACGAGCATTCAAAAAGTAGCCAGAGCAAAAGGATACGATTACGTATTAGACTCTACTACTGGAACAGGTGTTCTTTTAGCTGATGGTTATGATCTAACTCCAGATGTGAAAAAAGATTTAGGACTGTAATTCAATTACATTTCAATAAAATGTTTAAACTGCGTACACTTAGTACGCAGTTTTTTATTTTTAAGACCTTATGAACAAGTCTCAGCCAATTGGCATTTTTGATTCCGGCGTAGGAGGAACCTCTATATGGAAAGAAATACATGAACTTCTTCCCAACGAGCATACCATCTATTTATCTGATAGTAAGAATGCACCTTATGGCTTGAAAACCCAGGAAGAGATCATAGCACTTTCTATCAAAAATACTGAAAAGCTTCTGGAGCTCAATTGCAAGCTTATCGTCATCGCCTGTAATACCGCTACTACAAATGCTATTAAAGTCCTTAGAAGTTCTTATAAAATCCCTTTTATAGGTATAGAGCCTGCCATTAAACCAGCTGCTTTAAAAAGTACTAATAAGGCTATAGGTATACTGGCTACCAGAGGAACTTTATCAAGTGAACTCTTTGCCCAGACCAGCGAATTATATACTAAGGATATACAGGTGGTAGAAGTAGAAGGTAACGGACTCGTAGAACTCATCGAAGCGGGAAAAACGAATACTCCTGAGATGATCGGCTTACTCCAGCACTTACTCAAACCAATGCTAGATGCCAGAATAGATTACCTGGTACTTGGCTGCAGTCATTATCCATATCTAATTCCCGTTCTTCAGGAGATATTGCCAGATACGGTGAAGATCATTGATTCTGGAGAAGCAGTGGCTAAACAAACGAAGATCATCCTTGCAGAAAGGGACCTGCTTAATGATAATCCTGAAGCCATTAGCAATTCATTTTATTCAAATTCTAATCCTGATGTGCTCTCTTCTATTATTTCTTCGGGAGAGCAGAATTACAAGGTTGAAACTTTAGACTTTTAATTGTTGATCGCGGGGCATTTACAATCATAACGCTGGCGGCTTTTTCCGAAGTTATAGCCCAATGTGATCTGATGGAATCCAGTATTGCTTAGCACAAGGGAATTTAGCTGGTAACTGAAGGTGTAGCCGAAAACGAACTTGTTGTAATCTATTCCAACAAACGGAGTAATGTAGCGCAATTGCTGATTTGCAACCGCTTCACCTTCCCCGGTAACCTCAACACTTTCAAAACTGTTTCGATAAGAAACACCGCCCCAAAGTCTGCTATTATCAAGTTGATAATAGGCCTTGATATTGGCATCTATCGCCATTTCTTCGGTAGCTTCTCTGGCCTGGAATAATATGGAAGGCTCGTAACTCCAGTCACTGTTACGGTCAAAGCTAAAAACGTAGCCTGCAGAGAAAAGATATTTCCTCATATTACTTGGTACAGCATCTGAATAGAACAGATCTCTTTTTACTGATAATACGTTCTTTGCGGCAAGATGAAAATAAAGATCATTCACATAGTAAGATGCTCCAATATCTATATTACCAAAAATATCTGACTGATTATTCCCCACCAAAGGATCAAACCTTGTAAAACCACTCGTATCAAGTCTATGCTGAATTAATCCAGCACTAATACCAAATGACAATTGGTTAAGATCGACCGTACTTCGGGAAAACATAAGATGATAAGCAAAAGTAGCGTAAGCACCCAGTTTTGAATAATTCCCGTTTTCATCTCTGAACATGATACCTCCAAGTCCTATTTTATCGGTAGCTCGAATATTTAGAGCTGCGGTCTGTAAGTTAGGAGCATCCTGCACGTCGAACCATTGCGTTCTACCGGTTATACGAAGTTGATCGTAGTTAGAAGCGCCAGCCATACTGGGATGGATAAGATAAAGATTGTCGGTTAGATAATCTGAATAGGTAGGGATCACTTCCTGCGCGTTCAATGCTGGAGAATTCCACAGCGCAAACGAAGCAAAAGTGCATAAAATCAATTGATAAGAGAGCCGTGAAAGGCCTCTTTTAAGATATCCCCAAATCACCATAAAGGCTGTAAATATATGTATAACGTAGTTTTTCTTTAGTATTTTTGCCAAAAATTTTGAGATGAAAGATTTTAATATCAACATAGTCCCTACAACCACGACTTCAATTGTAAAATTTGAAGCTAACAGGTTTCTGACACGTCATGAAAATTTCGAATTTAAGAATATAGACGAAGCTAAGCGTTCACCGCTTGCCCAGCAATTATTCTATCTGCCATTTGTTAAAACGGTTTATATCGCACAAAATTTCATCGCTATTGAGAAATACGATATCGTGGAATGGAGCGACGTACAACAGGAAGTTGCAGAACAAATCGAAGAATACCTTAACAAAGGTGGCGAAGTGATCAAGGAAGAAAAGACCACCACCGGTAAAGTACCAGTGACAGTCTATGCTGAAAGCACACCAAACCCGGCGGTAATGAAATTTGTAGCGAACAAAAAACTTGTTTTGAAGTCGGTTGAATTCAAGAACATCGATGATGCGAAGAATGCACCATTGGTTCAGAAGTTATTTCATTTCCCTTTTGTCAAAGAGGTCTTTATTGATGAGAACTATGTTTCAGTTCAAAAATATGAGGTTGCTGAATGGGAAGAGATCACCATGGAACTTCGTGAATTCATTAGAAATTATATCGAGCAAGGAAATGAAGTGCTGACCGCCGAGACTATTCAAACTCAGGAAACCGAAAAGGTTCAGGAGGAAAATGATGATGCAGCCTATAAGGAACTGGACGATACAAGCCAGCAGATTATTGCTATTCTGGATGAGTATATCAAACCTGCAGTGGCCAGTGATGGAGGGAATATTCTTTTTGACAGTTACAATGAAGAAACCAAGACCGTAAAAGTAATCTTACAGGGTGCGTGTAGTGGATGTCCTTCTTCTACGATGACCTTGAAAAGCGGAATCGAAACGATGCTTCGAGATATGCTTCGAGATAAAGTACAGTATGTAGAAGCGATCAATGGTTAATCACTTTGATACTACTGCACTATAACAATAAAAATCCCTTCAAATTGAAGGGATTTCTTATTTAGTAATTGGTCTTTCTTGCTTCCCGGTAGAACTCCTGAAAGAGTTGTAGCAGATTCATAGTAGAACCAATCAGATCCTTCGTTTCAAGTAAGATTCCGAAGTAAAGCTTCGTATTCCGGGGACTCGATTCAGATGTTCTAATTCTTTCTATTTGTTTCTGAATTAGATCACTAACATAGTCCAGCAACTCCTGTTTCTCATTCAGCAGGCTATCGATTTTATTGAACTCGTTGTTGTTGAAGGTCAGCATTAGCTCATCAAAAAGGACCTGTAAGCGATCGTCCACCTTTTTAAGATCCCGAATCTGATTAAACTTCAGGTTCTTATGGTTGTTATGTACATGGTTATAACTATTCCTGGCAATAAAACTAATCGACTGCACCATATCCTGAAGGTAATCCAGGGTTAGGATATAAAACTTACTGGCCTCTACAGAATTCTCGTCAAGGGATTTAATAAAATAAAAAATATTGTCTTTGAGCTCATCAACTTCAACCTCCAGCTTTTCAATACGCTTGTAATTCTTCTTCAGTTTACTTAGATCATAATAACCCAGATGATCGACACTTTTAGAATACACCTTGTCTATACCTGCAATTACTTTGGAAATATTTTCTGAAGTTTCCGCAGTGATCTCATTGATCGTAATAATATCGCTCTTATTGAATTTCTTTTGATCCTTCTCTTTCTTCATCTCTTTAGAATGAAGAATACTACTTCTTACGACCACCACCAATGCTGCTATAATTAGAACAACCAGGGCTATGGTTCCGCCGTAAAAAATGATAGACGCGAAAATTGCAGCGGCTGTAAATGCTACGATCGCGGTTACGAACCACCCACCAATTACATTTAGCACACCTGCAACGCGATATACGGCACTTTCGCGGTCCCAGGCTCTATCTGCAAGTGAAGTACCCATTGCGACCATAAAAGTCACATAGGTAGTTGAAAGTGGCAACTTCATATTAGTTCCAATAGAAATAAGCACACTGGCTACGACTAGGTTTACGGAAGCCCGAACCATATCAAATGCCGGTGCGTCTACCCTCCTACTTTGCTTGTGAGAGTTAGGTTTACTGAATTTATTATCGATACTACTCTTTAATCCATCGGGTAAAACTGAACTTACAGCCCCGCCAATGATTACAGAATATCGTACGATTCCTCTTGAAAGCCAGTTTGGTTCAAATCTTTCTACGGAATCGCCCTGTCTGGAAAGATTGATCCCAGTATCGACCACAGTTTTTGCTTTACTGGAAAACCAGAGAGTGATTACCATAACTGCTCCGGCACAAACTAACAAAAGTTCTGGAGTATTGACTTTACCAGAAAGACCGGTCATCAAAAATTCTGATGGCAATGCTCCGGTTGCACTGTAAGCGGACTGCCATAGATCGAAAGATTGCCAGGCGGCAATGGGAACCCCAATGAAATTAACAAGATCGTTTCCTGCAAATGCAAGTGCCAGTGCAAAGGTTCCAATAATAATGATGATCCTTAGGATATTCAGCTTTAGCACACTCATTAGAAACTGTGAGATAAGCGTAAATGCTACAAAACCTATTAATACAATAAACCAAGTGTTGTCATTAATATATGTTAGTGTTTCCGCAGAGATAAAAGAAACACTTTTCAAACCTTTAATTACTATAAAGTAGAGTATAGAAGTAAGTGAGAAACCACCAAAAGCGGCGCCTGCATATTTTATTTTTTTCTCGAATTGGAATGAAAATATAAGTCGGGATATGTATTGGACAAAAGCTCCAACTATAAATGCAATGACCACGGCGAGCAAGATCCCAATAATGATCTCGGTTGCTTTAGAAGAATTAATATAATTCTGCAGTAAACCAAGATCGCCATTATCCTGCGTATATATCTTAATCACTGCCATACACACGGCAGCACCAAGAAGTTCGAATACAATGGATACAGTTGTGGAAGTAGGTAATCCAAGTGAATTAAAAAAGTCCAGCAATAACACATCGGTGATCATTACGGCCATGAAGATGATCATAATCTCTTCAAAGTAGAATTCTCCCGGCATGAAAATCCCTTTTCGGGCAACCTCCATGAGTCCGCTGGAAAATATGGCACCCACGGCGACTCCAACACTGGCTATGATCATGATCGTTCGCATAGAGACCGCTTTGGATCCTATAGCTGAATTCAAGAAGTTCACGGCATCGTTACTAACCCCAACTACAAGATCTGTAATAGCAAGGGCGAATAGCGCCACAAGCATCACAATGTAAATGTCTTCCATATGTTAGATCTGTTTTCAATCTGCAAAACTGTTATAATTTAACTGAATTACAGGGGTGTTAAAGTTATTAAAAGATTAATAATATCCGGCAGCTCCCGCCACAATCGCCTTAATTTTAGCTTCCTGTACATCAAACCCATCAAATTAGAGCTATGAAAAAACCTGATTATACCAACCAGCTTATCAATGAAAGCAGTCCTTATCTTCTACAGCATGCACACAATCCGGTAGATTGGCGTCCCTGGAATGATAAATCCCTGGATGAAGCAAAGGAGAAGAATCAACTACTGCTAATTAGTGTAGGATATTCTGCCTGTCACTGGTGCCATGTAATGGAGCATGAGAGTTTTGAAGATGCTGAAGTAGCTGCAATTATGAATACCAACTACATTTCTGTAAAGGTAGATCGCGAGGAAAGACCAGATGTAGACCAGGTATATATGAATGCGGTACAGGCAATGACCGGGATGGGAGGCTGGCCAATGAATGTCGTAGCCTTGCCTGATGGAAGACCGGTTTGGGGAGGCACCTATTTTCAAAAGGATCAATGGAAATCTGCACTTACCCAAATTGCGCATTTATATGAAAATCAACCAGAAAAACTCCTGGAATATGCTGAAAAACTGGAAGAAGGACTTTCTCAAATGCAGATCATTGAGATTCCGGAAAATAAAAAGAAGTTAGAGAAGTCTCTATTTGATGGGATCATCTCAAAATGGAAATCTGTTTTAGACCATAAAAATGGCGGGTATAACAGGAGTCCGAAGTTTATGATGCCCTCCAATTATGACTTTCTTTTAAGGTTCGCCCACCAGGAAAAAGACACAGAACTTTTAAATTATGTACAACATACATTTGATAAAATATCGTGGGGAGGAGTTTATGACCCTATCGATGGAGGTTTTTCAAGATATTCGGTGGATGAAAAATGGCATGTCCCGCATTTTGAGAAAATGCTTTATGATAATGCGCAATTAGTAAGTTCGTATGCGAATTTGTATAAACTCACCAGGAATAAATGGTATGCCGATGTAGTTGAGAAGACGCTGGAATTCGTGGAAACTGATCTTCAGCACCAATCAGGAGCTTTTTACTCGGCACTCGATGCTGACAGCAAGAATGGTCAGGAACATTCTGAAGAAGGTGCATATTATGTCTGGACAAAGGATGAGTTGATGGAAATTCTGGAAGATGATTACGAATTGTTTTCTGAAGTATATCGTATTGATGCCTTCGGAAGATGGGAAAAGGATCATTACGTGCTCATTAGAACTAAGAGCCTTGAGGAGCTTTCAGCTAATTTAAATTTATCAAAGGAAGAATTAAGCGATAAATTGAAAGCACTTCATGAAAAATTAGGGTCTGAAAGATCTAAACGGGCAAAACCCGGACTTGACGACAAATCCATCACTTCCTGGAATGCGATGATGATCAGCGGATATTGCCATGCTTTCCAGGCGCTGCAAAATGAAAATTATCTTGTAAAAGCAGAAGCTGCTATGGATTTTATTTTGAAGAACTTAATTCAGCCGGACGGCAGACTTTTTCATACATATAAAAACGGAAAAAGTAGTATCAATGCTTATCTCGAAGACTATGCTTTTGTGATTCAGGCTTTACTGGATCTATATGAAAGCAGTTTCAAAGAATACTTCCTGGACAAAGCACAAGAATTACTTGAAATTGTGGAACATGATTTTAAGGATGAGAAGACCGGGCTGTTTTACTTTACTTCATCCAAGGACCGGGCGTTAATCAATAGAATAATTGATGTACAGGATAATGTGATTCCTGCAGCCAACTCAGTAATGGCACATAATTATTATAAGCTTGGTAAACTTACAGGCAAGATTGACCTAACTAACAGGTCAGAAAAAATGTTGCAGGCTGTGCTTCCCGGTATTACCGACTATGCACAATCCTATTCGAACTGGTTGCTTTTATTACTTAATTTCACACATCCTTTCTACGAGATTGCTATCACCGGAGACAATTCAGTAGAACTTGCAAAAGGATTCCAGGAACAATATTTACCTCACAAAGTATTGGCAGGCTCTAAAACCGAATCTGATTTCGGAATTTTAAAGGATCGGCTTAAGTCTGGAGATTCATTGATCTATATTTGCGAACATGGAAATTGTCAGCTTCCAGTGCATAATCTAAGTGAGGCATTGGGGCAGATGAATTAATTTTAACATAAAATAAACAGGATATAGTCTCTATTTTTTTAGAATAGGGGCTTGAACTTAAATTAGAAAAAAAAGGAATGGACAAGTTGAACAACTACGGCGAAATCGCTAAAGAATACGCTAACAAATTTATCGATTACCTCCCTACGCTAATCGGTGCGATCGTGCTGCTGCTTGTAGGACTTTGGGTAATAAAACTCATTGTAAAATATTTAAAGAAACTATTCGACAAGAAGGACTACGATCCAACACTGGAAAAGTTTACTGTCAACGCTGCCAGCTGGGGTCTTAAGATAATGCTTTTTGTACTTGTCATCACACAGCTTGGCGTGGAGAGTGCATCGCTTGTAGCGGCAATTGGTGCTGCTGGTCTTGCTATTGGTCTTGCATTGCAGGGATCGCTATCCAATCTTGCCGGTGGAGTGCTTATAATCGTTCTAAAACCATTCAAGGTTGGAGATTGGATCGAAGCTCAGGGAGTTTCTGGTAGTGTTGTAGAGATTTCTTTATTTTACACGAAACTTGATACGTTCGGAAACCAGAGAGTAGTAATTCCTAATGGTGAACTAAGCAATGATAATATAACAAATTACAGTTTCAACAAAACGCGTAAGGAGAATCTAAGCTTCGGGATTTCTTATGATGATGATATCAAGAAAGCGAAGGAAGTACTTACCAATATGGTAATGGAACAGGAGAAAATCCTGAAGGATCCAGCACCGCAGATCATAGTTTCAGAACTTGGAGACAGTTCGGTAAACTTCTCTGTTCGATATTTTGCTGAATTGCCAGACTTCTGGGACCTGCACTGGTATATGATCGAGGAAGGTAAGATTAGACTTGAGGAAGCTGGAATGACCATTCCTTATCCACAAAGAGATGTTTACCTGTATGATCAAACTAAAATGAGAGGAACTGAAAGAGAGAAAAGATCGGCAGAATAATTCTTAACCGATCATAAAGTCTTTGAGATAATAGGGCTCAAAATAAGCGACATCTTCGGTGTCGCTTATTTTGTACTTTACCTCAGCGATCTCTGCCATTTCTGAAGCCGAAGGAAATTTTTGTTCGTGAAAAACGGCATTTTCAGAAGAGATGATCTCCCTGAATTTTGCCACTCCATTTCCAATAAAATGTACTTTAGATTTTTGAAGATATTCCGCAAAAGAGCTTTCATCTAAAATTTCAGCATTGGTATCACGAACCTGGTTTAGATCTTCAGAAAAAACAGCAGCATAGACTTCCATCCTTCTGGCATCCAGCATAGCGATCTTCATTCCAGGTTCATTCTTTAATTGATGCACGAGCAGATTCAGCGTAGGAACCGAGATCATTGGTATATTAAGAGAAAAACATAATCCCTTGGCAGCAGAAACTCCAATTCTTAAACCTGTATAAGAACCTGGTCCTTTGCTTATTGCAATTGCGTCCAGATCCTGAAGGGTCTTCCCGGCATCTTTCAATACATCCTGAATGAACAGATGTAGCTTTTCAGCATGTGAATAACCTTTGGTATTATCTTCTTTAAGACTGATTAGTTTCCCACCAAGAGAAAGACCAACTGAGCAGTTGGTCGTTGCAGTTTCAAGACATAATATAGTTGCCAAATCTTTAGAATTTATTCAGCCTCTTCTTCCTCCGTCTTTTCTTTTTTCACCTCGATATCATCTCCGGTATTAAGATTTTTAGTAACGGTGTTGTAAGGGCCAGTGATTACTACATCACCTTCTTTCAGGCCATCTGTGATCTCAATCTGAGAATCATCCTGAATTCCGGTTTGCACCACGCGAAGTTTAGCTTTTTGTCCGTCTTTTACAAATACACATTCAAATTTTTCAGTTCCTTCAGTAGCAGGAGCGGTTCCGTATGTCTTTTTAGTCGCTGTAGTATCAGATTTAATTACGATTGAGCTAATTGGAACTCCAATTACTTTCATTCTCTTATTCGTAATAATATCCACTGTAGCAGTCATTCCTGGTCTGAATGGAGAGTAACTCTCCGGTTTCCCTTCCATGAGATCCATGTAAGACTCCTTTAGAATACGAACTTTCACTTTGAAGTTAGTTACCTGATCTGTGGTTAGTGTATTATCTGCAGTATTGGAAATTTCAGTAACGATCCCTTTAAAATCCTTACCTAAGTATGCATCTACTTCCACGATCGTAGAATCTCCCACCGCAACTTTTACGATATCATTTTCATTCACATCAACCTCAACTTCCATATTGTCAAGATTGGCTACCCGAAGAATTTCGGTTCCGGCCATTTGCTGAGTACCAACAACTCTTTCTCCAAGCTCAGCATCCAGTTTTGAAATCGTACCGCTCATTGGAGCATAAATATTGGTACGTCCAAGATTATCGGTCGCTTCGGTTACCGTAGCTGCGCTACTTTGCATGCTGTAGTAAGCAGATTCTTTATTAGCTTCTGCCATCTCATAATTAGAAACGATCCCGTCCCATTCAGCTTTTGAGATCACGCCTTTATCGAACAAAGTTTTGTTACGGTTATAATCTGCTTCAGCTTGTTTCAAACTAGCCTTTGTCTGTGCAAAATTAGCCTGAGAATTAGAATAACTTGCTCTGGCTCTCTGTACGCTAGATTGGTATATATCAGGATTTACTTTTACCAGAAGGTCACCTTTTTCCACTAATTGACCTTCAACTATTGGTAATTCAATGATCTCTCCCGAAACTTCAGAAGAAAGTTTTACCTCTACCTCTGGCTGAATTTTACCTGTTGCCGATACGGTTTCGATAATATCTACCGGTTCAATTTCAGTGATCTCCACTTCTTTGATGTTGACGGAACTACCGAACCAACCAGCTTTTTTACCTATAACTAGTGCAACGATTAAAACGATGATGATCCCAAGGATGATGAAAAGCTTCTTCTTATTCATTATTTACAGTTTTAAATCCCTAACCGGAATTCCAAAATAAAGTTCTACAACTTTTAATTTAAAAATATAATCGTATTTAGCTCTTAGAGCCTCTCTTTGTGTATTCTCAAAACGAATCTTCGCCTGGCTAAAATCGAACGCGTTGGTAAGACCAACATCGTAGCGCTCTGTAGCATACTCAAATGCTTTCTCCTGTGCTTCGGAAGCTACCAAAGCAGCTTCATAGGCTTCAAAAGCTCCTTTAACATCTGTATAAGCCTGGTAAACATTCGCTTCCAGATCAAGTTCAGCCTGCTCCAACTGGAATTCAGCTCTTTTCACATTGATCTGATTTCTTTTTACGGCATTTCTGGTAGCAAAGCCATTTAAGAATGGAACGCTTAACTGGAAACCATAACTAATCCCGTCATTTCTATATAACTGATCAAAAAATGGCAACGGACTTCCTATCGTTGGTATCGTATTAGGAGCAACCACAATCTGTTCTGTATCCTGCACCAAACCAATCTGCCTTGTAGGTTCGGTTGGGTCCAGCACTGCTCCGGTGATTCTTCCCTGTCCGGTTTCCCTGGTATTATAGTTAAAGAATGCTCCTAAAGTTGGCAGGTAAGCTCCTTTAGCCAATGCAACATCCTGCTCTGCAAGATCTCTGTTAGCTTCCGCAATTTTTAATTCTGAACGTTCTTCTTTTGCTTTCTCGATCACATCGTAAACAGAATTCGCAAGAATCTCATTTCCGAATACCGCGTAATCACGATCTACAATATCAAAATTTTGATAGTCTCTAATCCCTAAAGTTTGTGCTAACCCAATAAGCGATATTTGTATTAGGTTTTCAGCAAGAATGATTCGTTGCTTCTCATCTGCCATGGTAGCTTTAATCTCCAGAAGGTCACCCTGAGGCAATACTCCTGCTTCAACCAGATCCTGAGTTCGTGTTAATTGTTCTTTGGTAACTTCATTCTGAGCCTGTAGAACATCAAGATTTTGTTTGCTGAACAAGACCTGCAAGTAGGCATCTGCAACGAACAAGGCGATATCATCCTCCATTTTATCAAGCGAATACTGGCTGGCTAATCTCGAGATCTTAGCTCTTTGCAATTGTTTGAAATTTCGAAGTCCGTCAAAAATTGTAAGACCTGCAGTCAAGTTAGCAGAGAAGTTTCTCACTGTTTGATTCTGAAGGATTCCCGTGGTAACATTCTGAGTAAGACCCGTATTCCATGCATTGGTAGCCTGGCCGTTGATACTTGGAATAAAATTACCCAGTGCATCCAATTTCTCGATTTCGGAAAGTTCAAGATCAAGTTCAGATTGTTTAACCTGAATATTATTTTGCAATGCGTACTCCACACATTCTTCCAGTGTCCACTCTTTCTGCTGCGCATTCATCATTCCGCAGAAAAGAAAAAGGGTAACAAGTAAACTATAATTCTTCATAATATAATTCTGTATGATATGTCTGTAAAAGGTACAGGTTGTTACACCTAATAATTAAATTCTAGTTTTGAGCAATATTTGTAGGTGCTTTGAGCTGGTTCCAAACCTTGATCTTATCGCCCATTTTCAGGCCTTCAGTCACCTCTACATTAATTCCGTCACTTACTCCAAGTTCAATTTCCCTGCGTTCAAATTCCTGGTCGCCGGTCATGATCTCCACATATGGCTTCTTGGTCTCATCATCAAATTGCACAAGCGCTTCCTTGATCGCAAGTACGTTTGTGGCTTTGGCAAGAATAATGGATGCATTCGCACTAAGCCCCGCTCTAATAAATGTGGTATCTGCTTTATTCAGAGTCCCTTTGATCTCAAACTGTATCGCACCATTCTCCTCTACTCCTTTTGGAGCAATATAATCAAGTACAGCATCGAATGATTTATTTTCAA
The DNA here is from genome assembly GCF_913046405.1 of uncultured Christiangramia sp. Classification (GTDB taxonomy): domain Bacteria; phylum Bacteroidota; class Bacteroidia; order Flavobacteriales; family Flavobacteriaceae; genus Christiangramia; species Christiangramia marina. Next base: position 646 of record NZ_CAJWRQ010000002.1, on the reverse strand, counting down.
TTGCACCAACGGTCACTTCAAGCGGAAGATCTTCCTTGATCTTTCCAACTTCACTCTCATCAACTTTCCCTTCAAAGATCATCTCGTTCACATCGGCCAGCGTTGCGATCGTAGTCCCATCGTTAAAATTGTTACTTTCAATCACCTGGTTTCCAGTCTTCACAGGAACATCCAGCACCATTCCCTCTACCGTAGAACGAATTAGTGTATTTGCAGCACTTCCAATTCCGCTGGTAGTCCCGGTTCTTACGATCTCGTAATTCTGTTGTGCTGAACGATAGTTTTGCTCACTTCTCTGGTAAGAAACTTCCGCAGCATCATAATCATTGGCAGAGATCACGCCTTTATCATAAAGCTCTTTCTGTCTTTGATAAACTTTCTTTTCGTTATCAAGGTTAATACGGGCAGTTGCCACGTTATCTTTCGCGCTTTGCAGTGATGATACATTTGGTATAACGCGTATTTTGGCAATTAGATCCCCTTGTTTGATCTTATCACCAGCCTCGATATATATTTCATCGATGATTCCTGAAATATTTGGCTTAATAAGCACTTCTTCCTTCGGAACAATTTTTCCGGTAGCTACAGTTTTCATAATAATAGTTTGTTCTGAAGGTTCCTCAGTTTGATAGACAACTGGATCTTC
>NZ_CAJWRQ010000001.1 GCF_913046405.1 uncultured Christiangramia sp. | reverse complement strand
GATCTAAGCGTAAGTGAAAGGCTTGGAGTTTCATATTTCACCCAGTGCCACCAGTGACTGGGAATATAAAGAGCGTCTCCGTCTTCTAGAGTACATTCAAAACCTCTGGCTTTTGCTAAAGCAGGATATTTTTGCAGATCTGGATCATCCATATCAATGATCTCCATACTTACTATGGAATAAGGCACCTTGTATAATAAACCTGTTTGATCTGGCGGATACAGGATAATGCGCTTTCTACCCGCAAAGTTGAAATGGAAATTATTAGCCAGATCCATGTCGTAATGCATAACAACCTTAGAACCTTCTCCTCCAACAAATAATACAGGAAGCTTCTTGAAGAATTTGATTCCCAGTTCCGGATACTTAAAATCATTAATAAGATCAGGGCAGTTCTGAAGTAAATTGAAGAAGAACATCCTAAGATCTGAAGGACCATCTTGTAGGATATCTATATAATCTTTAAAAGGTATTTTTCGAGCAGGACCATGAGAATTAGAACGACCGCTGGCGGGTTTGCCGTCATACAAGGGAACGATTATTTCTCCCGCTTTCTCTTTGAAATAATCGAAATTCCATTTTTTACGAGCAGGCCAATCCTGGCTAAGATCCTCAATAATAACCGGCGTTCTGGGTTCAAAATATTCCCGGTGAAAATCTTCTTTTGAAAGATTGCTTCGCCTGGGAATATTTTGGAGATCCAGTTTCAATAGATATTCGTTAATTAAACTTTCGTTTTTGCCTTTTGCTGAGCTTCAAGATTTCGCTCGATCTTGTGTCCTGGTCGGGACCATTTTGGTTTCTCATTCTGACTCTGAAATTGAGAATTTTCAGCTGCAACACTTTCAGGCTGAGATTTCTTAACGAAAGGTTTTTGCGGATTTAACCCAAGCATTTTAAACATTTCCATATCCTCATTTACATCCGGATTTGGAGTTGTAAGCAATTTATCTCCGGCAAAAATGGAATTTGCTCCGGCAAAAAAGCACATTGCCTGTCCCTCTCTGCTCATCTGAGTTCTTCCAGCAGAAAGTCTCACCTGTGTTTCTGGCATTACGATCCTGGTGGTTGCCACCATCCTGATCATATCCCAGATAGGCACTGGTTCCTGTTCTTCCATTGGAGTTCCTTCTACTGGAACAAGCGCATTGATTGGAACAGATTCCGGCTGTGGATTAAGCGTTGCCAACGCAACCAGCATTCCTGCACGGTCGGCAGGACTTTCTCCCATTCCAATGATCCCACCACTACAAACGGTCACATTCGTTTTACGAACATTATCAATCGTAGCAAGTCTATCATCAAAACCACGGGTAGAAATTACTTCTTTATAGTAATCTTCTGATGTATCTAAATTATGATTGTAAGCATAAAGTCCGGCTTCTGCTAATCTTGCTGCCTGGTTTTCAGTAAGCATTCCCAGTGTACAGCAAACCTCCATATCAAGTTTATTGATACTTCTTACCATTTCCAGAACATTGTCAAACTCTTCCCCATCTTTTACGTTTCTCCAGGCTGCACCCATACAAACTCTGGAACTTCCAGAAGCTTTAGCGCGCAACGCCTGGGCTTTCACCTGGTTTACACTCATAAGGTCATTCCCTTCAAGATCTGTATGATAACGGGCCGCTTGTGGACAGTATCCGCAATCTTCAGGACAACCGCCGGTTTTTATTGAAAGCAAGGTTGAAACCTGTACTGTATTTGGATCATGATGCTCGCGGTGAATGCTTGCAGCTTCGTACAGCAGATCCATAAATGGTTTGTTATATATATCGAGGATCTCTTCCTTCGTCCAGTCGTGTTTAAGTGCCATGTAATTCGATTTGTATTCAAAAATAAAGAAAACTAAGCTTTAAAGGGTAAAGCTGCAATAAGTTTTATGAACGCGATTTCTAACAATATCAATTTGCAGAAATTAGCAGGGAAACCGCATTCCCGCCAAAACCGACAGAATTCACCAGAATGTTTTTTAATTGCCTGGGTTTCTTCTGAAATTTTGAAAAGGGAACAGCTATAAATTGCTGATGCTGAATCATTAATATCGCCATTTGTATATTTAGAATTCCGGAAGTAGCAAAACTATGACCGGTCTTCCATTTGTTGGAAGTTATCGCTGGTTGATCAATGCCAAAAATTGCTTTCACCGCATTTACTTCAGCCAGATCTCCACCAATGGTTCCAGGAGCATGCATTACAATCGCATCAATTTCTTCAGAAGTGTCTTTAATTGCCATTTTCATACTCTTCTGAAGACAGAAACCTTCCCTCGATAACGACGCACCGTGCTTTAATTCTTCATTGGCATAACCAATTCCACGAATAACAGCTATCGATTTTTCTGAAGGGTTTTTACTTAAACACAATAATCCCGCAGCCTCACTTAAGATCATACTATTCTTTTGTTTTTCCATGTCCAGCGATCGACATGGATATTCATCATCACTTTGTGCATAGATCTTCATGGCATCCATTTGTGCAAGCGTAAAACCTGTAAGGGGTGCTTCGCTACCGCCGGCAATAAAGTTTTCTCGCATTCCACTTTCCAACCAGGCGATCGCATTCAAAATAGAATGCATTCCTGTAGAACAGGTAATACTATGAGAAAACTCCGGACCTTCCAGTTGCAGATCCTGCGCAGTCCAGGAGGAAATATTTCCCAAAGTGGTAGTTGGAGAACTATAGGTAGATGCCTTTCCGGTCTCTATAAATTCTTTATGATACTTCTCAAAAAGTTCTGTTGCGCCACGGCTGCTTCCAATGTTCAAGCCGGAATTGCTATTATCATAACCCGGTTCATTTTTTAGTTTTCGACCGGTGAGAATTGCCATTAAAACTGAACGGTCCAGATGGCGATACCTGGAGTCTTCCTGCTGAAGCTCCAGTAATTGATTGTTAATATCTTCCGGTAATTCTCCTGCCCACCAGGATTTTTCAGTCGTTGTTATTTTACTAAAATGATGGGAGTCTTGCAGATAATTATTCCAGATCTCTTCCGCAGAACTTCCTAATGGTGAAATACTGGCGATCGCGTCTATGGAAATTGGATTTTTCAAGGACTTATTTTAAAGCAAAAATAATATGGATAGTCGTTTTGGAAAGCTTATCAAGCGTTAATTTACGCTTGAAATTGATCTATACATTCCTGAAGTAATTTATAGATCTTTTTAATCTGCTCTTCAGAAGTAACATAAGGCGGCACGATATAGATCGTATTCCCAAGCGGACGTAAAAACAGCCCATTCTCCATAAAAAACCTGAAAAGTCTGTTTCTCAAATTCCCGTAGCGCTCCATTTCCACATTCAGTTCAAAAGCGAGGATAACACCCATAGAGCGAGCGTTGAGAACTTGCTGTTTTTGCTTCAATTCACGAACGAACTGCTTATTACTTTCAGAAATCCTGTGAATGTTCTGCTTAATTTCTTCGGAAGTCAGTAATTCTATCCCTGCCAGAGCCGCTGTACACGCAAGTGGATTCGCGGTATAGGTATGCCCGTGAAAAAGACCTTTCGCAATTTCATCTGAATAGAAGGCATCATAGACCTTTTGATTACAGGAGGTTAGCCCCATAGGCAGCAAGCCTGCCGTAAGAGCTTTGGACATGCAGATCACATCTGGCTTTTCCTCGATATGATCTGAAGCAAAATAAGTTCCTGTTTTACCAAAACCGGTCATCACCTCATCTGCTACCAGAAGAACTTCATGTTGACGACAAAGTTTCAATATTGCATTCAATCCTTCAGCGTCGTGGAACTTCATTGCTGCAGCGCCCTGAATTAAAGGTTCATATATAAATCCAGCGATGTTTTCCTTATTGAGTATAGATTCTAATTGATCAAGAATTTCAATATTGTTCGTTCCATCTGGAACCGGAATACGTTCTACACGTATAAAATGATCTTCAAAAGCTCCATTGTAAACTGAGAGTCCGGAGACTGACATTGCGCCAAACGTATCTCCATGGAATCCATTTTCAAAAGCCAGCATTACTTTTCGATCATTTCCAAGGTTATGATGATATTGCAAAGCCATTTTAATCCCGATCTCGGTCGCTGTGGAGCCATTATCGTTGAAAAACAGTTTCTGCTGCCCTTCAGGTAATATTTTTATCAATGCTTCAGACAGCTCTATGGCCGGCTCGTGTGTGAATCCGCTGAAAACCACCTGATCCAGATTCTGCATCTGCGTAGCGACCTTGTTTGTGATATAGGGATTGCAATGTCCATATACTGCAGTGTACCAGGATGAGATTCCGTCTATATACTCACGACCTTCATCATCAGTAAGTATGACGCCGCTGGCTTTTGAAATTGGCAGCATTTCTGAAGATACTTTATGCTGTGTAAGCGGATGCCATAAATGTTTGCTGTCTCTTTCTTTAAGATTTGATGTAATTTCTACTTCTTGCATAATTTCTCCTTCCATTTTTCAGCATATTCCAGTACTACATTTTTATCAAAGTATGGCTCCTGCTCTATTCTTCCCAGTACTTCAATGCCACTATGATCCTGGATCGCCTGTTCAGTACTTTGATGCTCATCCCCGCTAAAAATGATCTTAATATTTTCTATTCCGCGTGATTTCAGCATTTCAATACTTAACAAAGTATGATTTATACTTCCCAAATAATGCCTGGAAACCAGAATAACGCAATCATCCGGTTGAATAAGATCCAGAATTGTGCTTTTGTTATTTAAAGGCACAAGCAATCCACCAGCTCCTTCAATGACGAGATCGCGATTGGTTTTAGGTCTTTTGATCTTCTTTAGATCGATATTTATTGAATCAATTTCAGCAGCAGCATGCGGACTCACGGGACTATTCAAAGCATAGCTATTCTTGTGAAAAGTCGTCCTGGAGTTACTAACCAAACGCTCAACCTTGTGAGTATCTGAATTATCAAGATCACCTGCCTGTACAGGCTTCCAGTAATCGGCTTCCAGAGCTTCAGTGATCATTGCAGCTGCGATGCTCTTCCCAACATCTGTGCTAATTCCGGTAATAAAATAATGAGCAGGCATTAATTTGATTTTTGCACAAAGTTAGCCAGCCTTTCCAAGACCTCCGAAATTTCTTGCTTCGAATTATAGGCATGCAGACAAAATCTTAATCTTTCCTGTCCCAAAGGAACCGTAGGCGATAATATGGGTTTTACCACAAAGCCATTTTCCTGTAAATGCAAAGCAATTGATTTAACCCGTTCATTCCCTGGCAAGATGCAGCTTTGTATAGCAGAATCGCTGTTTATAAATCTTTTAGTAAGCGCGTTCCTATCAAGTTCAGCTTTGAAGAAATTGATGTTTGCACGTAGTCTTGTAAAGTTCTCAACATCCAATTGTAGATTTTCATATACTGTAATAATAGTAGCAAGGGTATGCGGTGATAGCGCGGTGGTATATATAAAGCTTCTTGCAAAATTGATCAAGTAATTTCTTAGCTGATCACTTCCCAAGATAGCTGCACCATGACTTCCAATTGCCTTCCCGAAGGTTTGAATTCTGGCAAATACATTTTCTTCGAGACCAAGTTGCTGTACCAAACCAACACCATTTTTTCCAAATACGCCGGTAGCATGAGCCTCGTCTATAACCAGCAAAGCATTATACTTCTTGGAAAGTTTAGTCAGCCCTTCGAGATCTGGAATATCACCGTCCATAGAGAATACAGATTCGGTCACTATATAGAGCTGAAAATCGTTAGATGAACTATCATATTTTCGCAGTTTGGAATCAAGATCCTGCAGACTGTTATGAGTAAATCTATAAGATTTCGCCAGGCTCATTCTAATACCATCCCGGATAGAAGCGTGACTTAACTCATCATAGAATATAATATCACCCTTCTGCGGTACTGCGGAAAAAAAACCCAGATTGGCATCGTAACCAGAATTGAAAATAAGAGCAGATTCAGCATCATGAAAATCAGCTATCATTTTTTCAGCTTTACTGAATAATGGATGATTACCAGAAAGAAGTCTGGATCCGGTAGCTCCATTTTTATAAGCTTGCACATCCATTATTTCCGAAGTCCTATTTCTAACAACTTCCGAAGAAGAAAAACCAAGATAATCATTAGAAAAAAAATCTACCCCTTCAATTTCTGAAGGAAGACTTCTAAAGGAATTGTCATATTTCCTTTTTTCAAGTCTTTTCTCGCATTTTAACGGTAGCTTTTGCATATGACAAACTTAAGCAATGAATTTTATAAAATATGAACTGGGAACTATTTGCTCTTAGAGTCGTACTTGCAAAAATCGCCGGACTGGTAATTGGCTATGAACGGGAAATCCAGGGCAAAGGTGCAGGATTGAAAACCAACGCTCTGGTGGCACTTGGCTCTGCGATCTTTATATTAATGGCTTAAAGGTTTCAAAACGAAGGGTCGGTAGATATCACCCGGGTACTTGGCCAGATCGTTGTTGGTATTGGATTTATTGGCGCAGGAACTATTCTGGAAAAGAAGAGGAAAATTCAGGGTCTTACCACTGCAGCTACAGTCTGGTGTAGTGCTGCTACCGGGTGTCTTGCTGGTTTTGGAATGTATACAGAGTTAGGAATTATTAGCGGACTTATTCTAATTATCAACCTCGTTTTTGGCTATGTTGAACACGAAATGATCAAAAAGAATGAATGGGATGAGGAGAAAAAGGATTAACTGCTAATTACTTATCGGCGTCATCCATTTTGCTGTGATCCACGTTATCTTCGGGAGTATCGTCCACCTTACTTTTTAAGATATGAGTGTTCTTTTGATATTTACCCTGCAATTCATCCATTACCGACTTATCCCAGAGTTTAACTCCGATGAAATAAGAAGCCCGGCCAATAAGGTGTGCACTTACAGGAGCCGTTAAGAACAGGAACATAATAATGACAAATGCCTGTGAAGTTACATCTGCATTATTAAAGAATATGGTGGAACTAAGTAACAAGAGGCCAACACCCAGGGTGGCCGCTTTGGTCGTTACAGAAATACGCAGGTAGGTATCTGGCATACGAACGATCCCGATCGCTGCTAACAGAACGAAAAGGGCTCCCAGTGTCGCTATGGCGGCTATAATGATATCGATCATTTCCTTTTACGTTTTTCTAGATAATATGAAAGTGCTACGGTACTTAAAAAAGCTATCAATGCAAGAATAAGGGCTGTATCCATTAAAGTTGACTGACTATAAATTATACTGTATATCGCAATGATCCCGATCCCTGTGGTAATAAGAAGGTCGAGCGATACAATCTTATCTGCAATGCTTGGACCTTTGATAAATCTCCAGAGTATTAATACTGCAGAGATCACCAGCACGGGTAATATGATATAATGTAAATATTCTACTAACGTCATGATAGCACTTCCAAAATTCTACGTTCAAATCCATCCTTGATTCCACGAATGAATTTCTCTCTATCCTTCAGGTACATTGCATGCACAAAAAGAACCTTTTTATCATTAGATACATCTATGCTCAAAGTTCCCGGTGTTAGGGATATCATATTCGCGAGAACGGTAATCCCAATATCACTTTTAACATCCAGCGGCACCATGATTATTCCCGGTGTCACATTCAGTCTGGGTGTGATCACTTCATAAGCAACCTCGATGTTTGCTTTTACAAGCTCATAAAGAAAATTCAGTAATAACAATATGATCTTCGGAACTATAAGAAAATAACGAGTTCGTTTTCTACCTACAGTAATAAGCCAGAGAATATGAAAATTCAGAAAAAATCCAAACAGATAGTTTTCGAATGAAAAATCACCCGTAAGGGCAACCCATACGAACGTTAGTAATATGTTTGAAAGAAATTTATTCTTCATTTTCTTAATTCTTCGTCTTTAAAACTGCCTCAATGTATCCTTCACTATTCACCAGTTCGTCAGCAATTCTTGCAGAAAGCTCCTGAATATGTTCAGCTCCGAAACCAATATACAAAGATACAATACTAAGCATAGCTACTGGCACGATAAATTGAGAGCGTTTTAGATTGGTCATCTTATGATAATATCCAAAATATTTTCTTTCCGGCATTTCCTTAGCATCTTTCCAGAACACTTCAGCCCACATTTTCGCGATGATCACCAGTGTGATAAAACTTGCGAAAATTATTGCCGCCACAGTAATATAATTTTCTCCGAAGAATCCAGCTTTAATAAGATTGATCTTTGGCCAGAAACCAGATAGTGGCGGAATCCCAACCAGTGAAAACAATGGGATAAATAGCAATAAACTTATCTTCGGGTATTTAGCGTAAATACCTCCAAGATCCCGCATGCTGTTAGTTCCTGTGATTCTATAGACCACCCCGCTTAGCATGAAAAGATTGGTTTTAACGATAATATCATGAATAAGGTAGAAGATCGCACCTGCAATAGCAATTTCTGTAAACATCCCGATCCCCGCGATCATATAACCAATATGACAGATGATGAGATATGAAAACACTTTCCTCATGTTATTCTGAACCAATGCTCCAATTCCACCACTCACTAAAGTAAGTATGGCGATGACCATGATAATATTATTTAGAAAGGGTTCGTTGACGAATATTAGCGTAAACACCCTTATTAAGGCATAGACACCTACTTTGGTCAATAATCCTCCGAAGATAGCGGATACGGCGAATGGAGGTGTATGATACGAAGCTGGCAACCAGAAATACAGCGGAAAAACTCCTGCCTTGATGCCGAAACCTATCAAGAATAATACGGCAGTGATTTGCACGAGTCCGCGATTTTCCACAGCAGCAACCTGACCTGCAAGATCGGCCATATTCAAGCTTCCGGTAATACCGTAAAGTACAGCAATCGCCGTTAGGAAGATCATGGAAGCCAGGATGTTGAGCGTGAAATATTTTACTGCACCTTCGAGCTGAGCCTTTTCACCACCTATGGTAATAAGCACGAACGAACTAATGATAATGATCTCAAACCACACATAGAGGTTGAAAATATCTCCAGTTAAAAAAGCTCCGTTCAAACCTAATAGCAGGAAATGAAATATGGGGAAATAGCCAAACCTTAGCCGGTCTCTTAATACTGAACCTGCTGAAAATATTGAAACTGCCAATCCTGATATTGCCGTTAGTAATACTAATGTAGCTGCCAAAGAATCTGCAACAAAGGTAATTCCGAAGGGAGCTTCCCAGTTTCCGGCCTGAATAGTTTGAGTCCCATTTTGCCAGATATAGTTGAAGAGCACGATCGCCAGAATAACACTCAGCGTACTCCCAAAGATGCTAAAGATCTTCTGAAAACGAATCCTGGACCAGCCAAACATCAGAATGATACTGATGGCCATCTGTAAGAAAAGTGGATATAAAATTAGTTGCTGTGTCATGAATCTTCGTCGGTTGCGTTCATTTCGTCCAAATCATCAGTTCTAACTACGGTATGCGCCCTCTTAACCAGAACGATGGCAAAAGATTGCAATCCAAAACTAATCACAATGGCAGTGAGGATCAATGCCTGCGGCACAGGATCTGCAAAGGCTTCTACGAAAACCTTGGAATCCCCGGGTATAATTGGCGGAGCTCCTTTGGTTATTCTTCCGAGGAGAAAAATAAGCAGGTTCGCACCATTACCAAGCAATATAATCCCTATAATAAGTTTCACCATACTTCGGCGAAGCATCATATAAATACCAGTGCCGTATAGAATACCTACCATTAATGCTAAAAGTATCTCCATATCAGGCCGATTCAGAAATTGTAAAGATTATTGTAAGAGTTACTCCATTTACCACGAGGTAAACACCAATATCAAAAAATAGTGCAGATCCTACGCTACCTAGAATAGCAACTGTATCATGTGACCAGAGTCCGGTCATGAATGGCATATCAAAAAATATCACTGGAGCCAGACCGGCCATAAAAGAAATAGCGAGTCCTACCGGTAATAAAAATCCCGGATGCACGATTAAAAGCTCTTTGGTTTTTTCTAGTCCGTTGGCAAATGAATGCAATATAAAAGCTATAGATGCGATAAGACCGCCTACAAATCCACCTCCTGGCAGGTAATGGCCGCGGAGAAGGATAAAAATCGAAAACACCAACAATACCGGTAAAAGGTAATTAGAAGCTGTTTTTAATATGATGGTTGTTCGCATATTATTGTTCCTTATTTTCTTGTTTTAGAGTTGTATCTGCATATCGTTTTCTATCCCTCATCTTAAGTCTTAATTTCATCAAGCCGAATACTCCTACTGCTGCTATGGATAATACTGAAACTTCAATTAGTGTATCTGCACCCCTGAAGTCAACCAGAATAACGTTCACCACATTTTTTCCGTGAGCTTCAACATATGAGTTTGCAGCGTAGAACTCTCCAACCTGCTTAGATACAGGTTCAGAAAGTACTTCCAGCGCCAGAACCGTAATGATCAAACCGAATACACTGGATAGCACCCCATCCCTCACACGCGTTTTATAGTCTGAAAGCTTCAAATACTTCGGTAATTTATATAATACCAGAACGAACAGGATCACCGTAAGTGTATCAATCGAGAACTGGGTCATGGCCAGATCGGGTGCCGAGTAAAATACGAAGATCAAACAAATCGAAAGACCAACCACACCCATAGCTGCGACCGCTGCCAGACGGGATTCAGTAAAAACAGTATAGAAAATTCCCGCAATCAGGATCAAAGTAGTGGTGATCTCATAGACAGTAATCTTAGATAACGAATTATAATCGATCACAAAACGAGTATTTCCAATCATGATATATCCAACTATTACAACCAGAAAGAGGATAATGATAGAAATGTAGTTTCTCAAGTATCCATTCTGAAAGAAATTCGTCCAGAAATTAGAGAATTGCACAAAACCTTTATTGATAAGATTCAGAATATTTTCAGGAGAAATCTTGTTATATCTAGCTGCAACTGCCACTAGTTTTTCTGAAGGCTTTATTATAAAATATAAAGTAGTTCCAACGCCAATTGTGATCAAACTAAGGATAAAAATAAGATTAAATCCGTGCCATAATGCCAGATGAATTTCAGAAGCATCACCACCAAGAGCCGTCACTACAGGTTTGATCAAGGCACCCTCAATTAGAAATGGAGCAATTCCAAAAATCAGACCTAAGGTTGCAAGCAATACCGGTGGAATCCACATGATTGGACCCGGAGCTTTCACATTTTTGTGTTCTTCGGGCAGTTTCCCTGTGAAAGGCTTGATTCCCGCCACAAAACCTGCATATAATAGGAGAATCTTAGTTAGCACTATTGCAATCATCGAAATGATGATAATCGTTTCTGAATGATACGTAGCTTCGTAGGTAAGTTCCTTTCCAATAAAACCTATCGTTGGAGGAATCCCGGCACTGGAAATTGCTGCCAGTATCCCGGCAATCCCAACCGGAAGCATGATTTTATTAAGTCCCGCAAGTCTGGTGACATCACGGGTATGTGTTTGGTGATCTATAATTCCCGTTACCAGGAATAAAGTGGCTTTGTATAACGCATGAACAATTATAAATACTGCTGCAGCCAGGAATGCTTCTTCGGTCCCCAGACCAATTAAAAACACCAGAATACCTAAAGCCGAAATTGTTGAATAGGCCAGGATCCCTTTAAGATCTGTTCTGAACAAGGTATGGATCGCAGAATATAGCATAGTAATTCCCCCAACAATGATCAGCGTGTAATTCCAGATATTTTCACCTCCAAGAATAGGAGTAAAACGCATTAATAAATAGATTCCCGCTTTCACCATGGTGGCAGAATGCAGGTAAGTAGACACGGGTGTTGGAGCTTTCATCGCTCCAGGCAACCAGAAGTGAAATGGGAATTGAGCCGATTTTGTGAAAGCTGCACCAAATAACAATAAAACAGCAACTGCATAAAATTCGTTTCCACGAATAGCTTCACTCATACTCAGCATTTCAGAAATACTGTAGGTACCCGTAATATTATTAAGTAATAAGGCTGAAGCAAGAAGCAACAACCCTCCTATTCCGGTAATACCCAAAGCGGTCATTGCCGATTTTCGGGAAGCCGGATTTGTATTATTGAAGCCGATCAGAAAGAAAGAACTTATACTGGTAAGTTCCCAGAACACAAACAAAGTGATCATGTTATCAGACAGCACCAGTCCAAGCATGGCGCCCATGAACGCAGCTAGATATCCATAAAATCTATCCAGGTACTCGTGCCCTTTTAAGTAAGAAGAGGTATATGCAAAAACAAGGAAACCAATCCCCGTGATCATTAAAGAAAACAGCAATGACAAGCCGTCCAGCTTAAAATCAAGATCTACTCCAAAAGATGGAATCCATTGAAAGGACCTCGTAATTACTTCACCATCTGCTATAGGAGCTATAAACTGGAAAAAATATAAAAAGAGCCCAAGTGGTACTACGGAAGCTAGTATCGAGAGCTTACCTTTAAAAAACTTCCCTACAAAAACCAAGAGAATAGAAAATATAAATCCTGTAAGAATTGCGGTAAGCATACTTAGTAAATCTGTTTGTCGCAAATATAATAGTTATTATTGAAGAATAGTTTTAGCGCAATCAATAATCCTGGAGATAAACGTGATTTCTACATTAATTACGCTCTATTTAATTCACTCTCAATTTTCTATCAATAACAGCAAGCCCTTAGAAATATTTACGAATTAATTTATTGATATTCGATAATTTAGTATATGTTTGTTATCGTAAAACGATAATTATGAAGAATGATTCGATTAAAATTCTTAAAGGCTTACTTTACGTTAGCCTAGCACTATCTCTATTTACAGCATTAGTTTCACTGGGATTTGCGATTACTTACGGTTTCTTCAATACGTACGATCTCAATACAGACATTGAATTGCTCTTCCCGATTACATCGAACACTACTGCTGTAGTTCAGTTTCTATACAGTATGCTGCTGTATTTGGGAATAAGCCTGATCGTCTGGTTATTATTGAAAATTGTAGCCAGTTTTCAGAACAATAAATTCTTCACTAAATACCAGATCGCCGGGTTCAACTTATTAGGAAAATTAATTATCTGGCTCAGCATTATCGATAGCTTTGGCTCCTTTTTTATGAGAATCATCTTTCGATCAAGACTCGAACTAAAACTCGAAATATCTACTTTCTGGCTCTTCATTGCCATTGGAGCATTCTTTATTGTGCTAAGTAAGATATTTGAAAAAGCCTACCAACTTAAAAATGACAGTGACCTTACTATCTAATTATAAATATCATGAGTAAAAATAGCCTACTTAAAACCGCAGCTTTTCTCTGTCAGTTAATTAACGGAGCTTTCATTCTTGTCTTAGTTATTCTCACGATTGTTTTTATCCACTTTCAAGTTGATCGCGATTTTTATAATGGCTGGCATGCAGACAAACCGATAAAAGGCAATTCTATAAAATTCCAGAAAGTAATAGGAGAAGAACTTTCAGAAGAGGATGTTATCTATATGACCGATTGGAACACTTCATCGCTATACTTCAATTATCTAAGATTTGCAGGAATAATTCTTCTCATGTATCTGGCAATAAAACAATTTCAAGATGTTTTAAATCTGGAAACTTTTAAAACCACCAATGTGCAGGCATTCCATAGGATAGGAATTTATTGTCTTATTATTTCCGGACTATCATGGATTACCATGTGGGTTTTTGGCGATTATCACGTAAGTGGTTTTCATATTGATTTTGATTTTCTAATCATTGCTCTATTGGCTTTTATCTTTGCTGAAATTTTTAAAGAGGGAAATCAATTGATGGAAGAGAACAAACTAACCGTTTAAGAATGGCCATTATCATAAATCTGGATCGGATTCTGGAAGAAAGAGACATGAAAAGCAATGAACTGGCTGAAATGGTTGGCATCACCACTGCAAACCTGTCTATCCTTAAAACTGGTAAAGCCAAAGCTGTTCGGTTTTCCACACTTGAAGCTATTTGCCAGGCTCTGGATTGCCAACCCGGGGATATTCTCGAATATTTGCCAGATTAGAAAACTTCCGACTTATTCTCTTAAATTTAGCTACCTAAAATTTCAATTTATGCGATCATTATTATTGTTACTGCTGTTAACTTCCATGGCAGCGACTTCACAGGTAAACACTTATAAAATTACATTTAACAATGCTGTTCATCATGAAGCAAAAATAGAAGTAACATTTCCGAAGATAAAATCACAGGAACTCACCGTACGAATGAGCCGTACTTCTCCTGGTAGATACGCCCTGCATGAATTTGCTAAAAATGTGTACGGCTTCAAAGCTCTCAATGGTGCGGGAAATGAATTAGAAATTACTAGAGAAGATCCTTATTCCTGGACGATCAAGAATACAGATGGCACTGTTACCATAAAATATATACTTTACGCGAATCGCGGAGATGGCACCTATTCACAGGTTGATGCCAGCCATGCTCATTTAAATATCCCAGCATCCTTTATGTATTCTGAAGAATTAAAAGATCGTGATATTGAATTACAGATCGATCTTCGGGATCAACCAGACTGGAAGATCGCTACACAGCTTGAAAAGATCAATGAAAATACTTTTAGGGCGCCAGATCTGTATTATTTTATGGATAGCCCGATAGAGATCAGCGATCATCAAATCAGAAGTTTCGAGCATGATGGTCAGAAGATCGAATTTGTTCTGCATCACCAGGGAACTGAAGCTGAACTTGATCAATATTTTGAGCAGGTCAAAGCGATCGTAGAACAGGAAGCAGCCGTTTTCGGCGAATTACCAGATTATGATTATGGGAGATATACTTTCCTGGCTTGCTATATGCCAAACGCCAGTGGCGACGGAATGGAACATCGTAACAGTACGATTCTCACAAAAACTGATGCTCTGACAGATGGTGGAATGAAAGGCAATATTGGCACCGTTGCTCATGAATTTTTTCATGGATGGAATGTGGAACGTATTCGCCCGGCGGATCTGGAACCCTTCAGTTTTTCTGAAGTAAATATGAGTCGAAACTTATGGTTTGCTGAAGGTTTTACAAGTTATTATACCGGATTGATCCTGCATCGTGCAGGCATCACTTCAGAAAAAGAATATATCGAAGGGCTTTCCGGAACTTTTAATTATGTCTGGAATTCTCCTGCCACCCGCTATTTTAATCCTATGGAGATGAGCATGCAGGCACCTTTTGTAGATGCCGCAAAATCTGTAGATCCTGTAAATCGTGAAAACACTTTTATCTCTTATTATTCCTACGGAAGTATCCTTGGTATTGCACTTGATCTTTCTTTAAGAGAAAAAGGTCTGAATCTCGATGAGTTTATGAAAATGATGTGGCAGAAATATGGCAAAAATGAAGTTGCTTACGATACAGAGGATATCGAAAATACACTTACAGCATATGCGGGCAAAGAATTCTCAGATAATTTCTTCGCAAAACATATACGATCTGCTGAAAAACCAGATTATAGAAAATTGTTCGATCATGTAGGTGCGAGCATCACCCAGGACAGCAAAAAGAATCATTTTGGAGCTAGTTTCCGGGAAACGGAGAATGGCCTGGAAATTAGTCGGAATACCGTAATAGGAAGTCCTGCCTATAAAGCTGGCCTGGACGAAGGAGATTTGATCACCTCAGTAAATGGAACTCCAGTACATACTTCAGAGGCAATGAAAAAAGTGATAGCCGGAACTGCTGAAGGTAAAAAGATAAAGCTCGAGTACCAGAGATTTGGAAAGACTGAAACTACTTCCGTAGAACTCTCAACAGACCCTGAATACAAGATCACGTTATCTGAAAATGCTTCGAAAGAACAATTTAAGAACCGAAAGAACTGGCTGGAATCCAAATAACTACAAGTTCAGAAATACTCATAAAAAAAGCCTTTCAGAAATGAAAGGCTTTTAATTTATATAAGAATGAGAATATTAGTCGGCCAAAATGATCGCTTTATTATCCTTCATCTCAAGAACTCCACCTTTGATGGTGTAGAATAAAACTTCAGTATTATTTCCTTCTGTTCTAAAAGCCGACTGATCCTTAGCTTTGATCTCGTTCGAGCTTCCGGCTGCAAGGTCGATCTTTACATCGCCTTCAGTAAGAACAGATACGATAGGTGCGTGATTGTTCAGCATCTGGAATTCACCATCATGACCTGGAACTTTCACAGCATCTACTTTAGCTCTGAATACTACCGCCTCTGGAGTAACTATCTCTAAATACATTTAACTAATTTTAGTTTTCAGCAAGCATTTTCTCACCAGCTTCGATCGCTTCCTCTATGGTTCCTTTTAGGTTAAAGGCCGCTTCCGGATACTTATCAAGCTCTCCATCCATGATCATATTGAAACCTTTGATGGTATCTTTAATATCTACAAGCACACCTTTAAGACCAGTAAACTGCTCTGCTACGTGGAATGGCTGAGAAAGGAAACGTTGAACACGTCTTGCTCTGGATACTGCCAGCTTATCTTCTTCGGAAAGTTCTTCCATACCAAGAATAGCGATAATATCCTGAAGCTCTTTATATCTCTGTAAAAGCTCCTTCACTCTTTGTGCACAATCATAATGTTCATTTCCTAAGATATCTGGAGTAAGAATCCTTGAAGTAGAATCCAAAGGATCTACTGCAGGATAAATACCTAGCTCAGCAATCTTACGAGAAAGTACCGTTGTAGCATCCAGGTGGGCAAATGTTGTTGCCGGTGCTGGATCGGTAAGGTCATCTGCAGGTACGTAAACCGCCTGTACAGATGTAATAGATCCATTTTTAGTAGAAGTAATTCGCTCCTGCATGGCACCCATCTCGGTTGCTAGCGTTGGCTGATATCCTACTGCTGATGGCATACGCCCTAGAAGTGCAGACACCTCTGAACCAGCCTGTGTAAAACGGAAAATGTTATCTACGAAGAAAAGAACGTCTTTCCCCTGACCTTCTCCAGCTCCATCCCGGAAATATTCCGCGATCGTAAGACCAGAAAGGGCAACACGCGCACGTGCTCCAGGTGGTTCGTTCATTTGTCCAAATACGAAGGTAGCCTTAGACTCCTTCATGATTTCTTTATCTACTTTCTGAAGATCCCATCCGCCTTCTTCCATAGAATGCATGAAATCGTCACCGTACTTGATAATTCCAGACTCCAACATCTCTCTAAGAAGGTCATTCCCTTCACGAGTACGTTCACCAACTCCTGCGAAAACAGAAAGTCCACCGTGACCTTTAGCGATATTGTTAATTAATTCCTGGATAAGTACTGTTTTACCAACTCCCGCACCTCCAAAAAGTCCAATCTTACCACCTTTAGAATAAGGTTCGATAAGGTCAATTACTTTAATTCCAGTAAAGAGAACTTCAGTAGACACAGATAAATCTTCAAATTTTGGCGCCTGGCGGTGAATTGGCAATCCATCTACACCTGCTTTTGGCAAGTTTCCAAGACCGTCAATCGCATCACCAATAACGTTGAAAAGACGTCCGTAAACATCTTTACCAACTGGCATTTGAATAGGATTTCCGGTATTAAGAACCTCAACACCACGGCTAAGACCGTCAGTAGAGTCCATAGAGATCGTTCTTACAGTATCTTCTCCAATATGTGATTGTACTTCAAGAACTAAAGTAGAACCATCTTTTCTGGCGATTTCCAAAGAATCGTAGATCTTTGGCAGTTCAGCGTTTTCTGAGTCGAACACAACGTCAACTACAGGACCAATAATCTGGGCAACTTTACCTGTGACTTTAGACATTTATCTAATTCTTTTAATTTTATTACGTAAAATTCAAATACCTACTCGCTTGATTTCAAAATTGATAAATCAGAAATAGGTCATTTTCAGGGTGCAAAGATAAATTTTTCTCTGAAAAAACAGATTGAAATAAAGAGAAGTTTTTAATGATTTAAAAATGCCTGAATTTTCAACGTTGAACCGTGCTAAAATTCTTATAAAAACGAAAAAGCCTCTTCGATCGAAGAGGCTTTTTTATCAAATATGCCAATTATTACTATTCTACAGTAACAGACTTTGCAAGGTTACGCGGTTGATCCACATTTTTTCCAAGCAATACTGCAATATGATAAGATAATAACTGTAATGGGATCGTTGTAAGCAACGGAGTAAGTGATTCTAACGTTTCTGGAACTTCGATTACATAATCTGCAAGATCTCTAACTTCTTCATCTCCTTTAGTAACGATACCAATGATCTTTCCTTTTCTGGATTTGATCTCCTGTATGTTACTCACTACTTTCTCGTAATGTCCTTTCTTAGTAGCGATCACTACAACTGGCATCTGCTCATCTATCAAAGCAATTGGTCCATGCTTCATCTCTGCTGCAGGATAACCTTCAGCGTGGATGTAAGAAATTTCTTTTAGTTTCAAAGCTCCTTCAAGAGCTACAGGGAAGTTATACCCTCTACCTAAATAAAGGCAATTTGGAGCATCTTTATATTTAGCAGCAATTTCCTGGATAAGCTCATCAGACTTAAGCGCCTCTTTAACTTTCTCCGGAATTCGCTCTAACTCCTGTAAATGGAATTGGAAATCGCTATGAGAAATGGTCCCTTTAAACTTTCCAAGCTTAAGAGCCATTAATGTAAGCACTGTTATTTGAGTTGTAAATGCTTTTGTGGAAGCAACACCAATTTCTGGTCCCGCATGTGTATAAGCTCCTGCATGAGTTTCTCTTGAAATTGAAGATCCTACAACGTTACATACTCCAAACGTGAAAGCTCCTTTTTCTTTAGCAAGCTTAATCGCCGCCATAGTATCTGCAGTCTCACCACTCTGCGATATGGAAATAACCACATCGTTTTCTGAGATCACCGGGTTCCTATATCTAAATTCTGAAGCATATTCGACTTCCACAGGAATTCTGGCAATATCTTCAAATATATATTCAGCTACAAGTCCAGCATGCCATGAAGTACCACAAGCAACAATTATGATACGTTTTGCATTCGCGATACGCTCCATATTATCGTCTACCCCTGCCATTCTAATGATGCCTTGATCTACTAGCATTCTACCTCTATAGGTATCGCTAATTGCATTTGGCTGCTCATGAATTTCCTTAAGCATAAAGTGCTCGTATCCACCTTTTTCGATCTGCTCCAGGTTCATTTGCAGTTCCTGCACATAAGGATCTACTAGTGAATCATCATGAATCTTTCTCACTTTCACATCCTTGTCTCTACGAATTACTGCCATCTCTCCGTCTTCCAGGTAGATCGCATTATTAGTAAATTCCAGAAATGGTGATGCATCTGACGCTACGAAGAATTCATCTTCACCAACTCCAATAGCCAACGGACTTCCCAGTCTTGCTACTACAATTTCGTCTGGCTTCGTCTTGTTGAAAACAGCGATCGCATAAGCGCCTATAGTTTGGTTTAAAGCAATCTGAACTGCTTTACCTAATTTCACCTTTTCATTTATAATCACATCTTCTATAAGATTTACCAATACTTCAGTATCGGTATCACTTTTAAAAGTATAACCACGTTTTTTCAATTCCTTCTTCAAAGAATCATAATTCTCAATGATCCCATTATGGATAATAACAAGGTCACCAGAATTTGAATAGTGAGGGTGAGAGTTTACATCATTTGGCTCTCCGTGTGTTGCCCATCTTGTATGACCAATTCCAACAGTTCCATTTGTAGTAACTTCCTCCTCGAATTTATTCTTTAGATCGGCTACTTTACCTTTCGTTTTACACATCTTCAGCTCCTCACCATCGTATAGAGCGATACCGGCGCTATCGTACCCACGATATTCCAGTCTTTGTAATCCTTTTAAAACAATAGGGTAAGCTTCTCTATGCCCTATGTATCCAACAATTCCACACATATTTCTTAATTATAGTTGGTATAATATATTCTCAATTTCAATCTCTTATTTTCATCTGAGGAATTGCTACCGTGCAACACGGTTCCTTCCGGAGTTAATACAGAACCCGTAGGAATTCTGGTAAGCTCTTCTGAATTTCTTACTGCAGAATTTAAGGAACCTGCAATTACTCCCTGACTTGACCTTGAAACTACCGTATTAATATTAGGTACTGCTACAAGTCCTAGTTTTACATTATCTCCATCATTATTCAGAATGTTGGATAAATGGTTAGTGATTCTTAAAGTATAATAATAACCGTCTTCTCCTTCTTCGACCTGCAACGGACTTGAAAAAGTCGTCAAACTAGTTGAAGGATCTGCAGCATTTAGCGTAAGATCTATCGCGTAATCGCCAAGAAAAGCATTATTTGTAAAATCATACAAATATAGTCTTTCTGGATTTTCACCTTCATATACATCACGATTTACAAAGAATTCCAGAGTAGCTTCATTGATCAATAAATCTTCTGATCTTAGATCCTGAAGCACCAATGTATCTGGAAATAGTTCAATAATAGCCATACTTCCCTGCTGTCCTTTAATATAAAGATTTTCAGCACCGGTTTCTGAAGATTGAGACTGGATTTCCTGCAAAACGTTAGATGGATATGCTCCTTCCAATAGATTCACTCTGTTTCCAGAAGCAAAATTCAAGGTATAACTACCACGAACATTTTCTTCAATTTCATCATCTACCTCACGATCACTGCGGTAATACAAGGTAATTTTTGCATCCTGATTATTCAGATTAAAGAATATTTGTGATCCTTCAGTTCCATTCTCTTCAGCTTTAATGTATAAATTTCTGAAGTAGTTTCTGAAATCGGTATTCGAGGATAATTCCGAAGAACCTTCCTTATTAATGATCTTCGTCTCGAAGTAATCCACAGGAAGTTTTATCCTGAAAGACGGTGTATTGGCGATAGTATCGGTTCCATCTTCCCCAACTTCGTAAGAATCGAAAGCTAAAGGCGAAGGAATGAAATTCTCTTCTTCATAGATCGCTGGCCCTACAATATTCTGCTCGAATACTTGCTTTTGATCTGAATAATATCTCTGAGCCGATTCGAAACCAGCATCAGGATCGAGGTCATTCAGTAAAAAGTCCGTCTCGAAAATGGATAATTTAAAAGACCCATTTCCATAAATAGAATCCAGTTCATATGTTACCTCATCATCATCTGAAGTGGCTGCTTCCGAAGAATAATAAGGGATTTTAAGAACTACACTATCAAGTTCTACATTGTCTCCAAAATCCGGATCTAATGTAGATAATCTCAACTCGCTAACTATACTAGCGACAGATTTACCGTAAAGATCGTGATTGGTGACGCCCAGAAATAAGTTGGACGAGTTATTGGTTTGTACTGAATTAAGCTTTTTAGTGTAGGCATTCACATTGAACTCCCGAACTTCTACATTGGAAGGATTTGTTATGATCTCTCCACCTATTTCTGAAAAGTCTTCGTCACACCCTACAAAAGCGGAAATAACAGCCATAAAGACTGTTATTCTGTATAAATTATTTAATCTCATTTAAAAATTTTCTTACGATTCTGACAATACTTTAGTGTCATAAAATTCCTGATACGCATGAGAGAAATTTTCTTTTTCGGTATAAGGAAGAACCGGTTTATTAAGCTTCTTAATGTAATCCTGCAACTCTTCAGGCACATCATCACCACCCATTACTACAGCATCTGAATTATCTACTGCCGTCTTCAAAATATTTACGAAGTTTGGAGTTTTTAGATGTTTTACGTTAGCATTTTCAAAACCATCAAACAAAATTTTCTCACGTAGTTCTTCATCTAACGTTCCATCGAAACTTTGATTGTAAACAGAGGTCACAATTTTTGCGTCACGGAATAACGGCTCATTCCCGTAATAATTTCTTAAATAAAGTGGTAGAAGAGAAGATAACCATCCATGTACATGAATGATATCTGGAGACCAGTTCAGCTTTTTCACTGTTTCGATCACGCCTTTTGCAAAGAAAATTGCTCTTTCGTCATTGTCAGAAAAGAGATTTCCATCTTCATCTGTTAAGGTTGCTTTCCTTTTAAAATAATCTTCGTTATCAATAAAGTAAACCTGCATTCTTTCCTTTGGAATGGAAGCCACTTTAATGATTAGAGGCATATCAAGATCATTGATCACCAGGTTCATCCCGGATAATCGAATCACTTCATGTAATTGGTGCCTTCTTTCATTGATATTTCCGAATCTTGGCATAAAGATCCTTATCTGTCCGCCCAGGTTATTAACCATTTTTGCAGCTTCGAAGGAAGTAGATGAGATATCGGTTTCAGGTAAGTACGGTATAACTTCAGACGAGACGTATAACACTCTCTTATCTTTCATATATTCTTTGCTTTAGTTACGTTTCCGAATAAAAAACACGCAAAATTACAAAATTTTATGCAGATTGCCACAGATATATTAAGTTTGCACGCTGTTAATTTTAAAATAAAATGCAGGTTTTTAGGGAGAAAGGACGTTTACTTGAGGCTATTCGCGAGAAGAAATCTGAAGAAAAGAGCATCGGACTGGTGCCAACCATGGGTGCTTTACACGAAGGTCATCTATCCCTGGTTCAATTCGCCACGCAACAGACAGACCAGGTTGTTGTATCCATATTTGTAAATCCAACTCAATTTGACGATCCGGATGATCTGGAAAAATACCCCAGAAATCTCGAACAGGATATCGCACTATTAAAGACAAAATTCGAAGATTTGTGGATTTTTAGTCCTAATGCGACTGAACTTTATGATGGTAAGATCGTTTCCCAACAATTTGACTTTGGTGGTTTGGAGACCGTCATGGAAGGAAAATTTAGAAATGGACACTTTAATGGTGTTGGTACCGTGGTGAAAAAATTGTTCGAAGCCACTGAACCTGACAAGGCTTTTTTCGGTGAAAAGGATTTCCAGCAATTGCAGATTATACGCAAACTTACAGATCTCACAAAATTACCGGTAGAAATCATTGGCTGTCCAATATTAAGAGAGGATAGCGGACTTGCAAGGTCGTCACGAAATGAACGTCTAAGTGATGTAAACAGGCAGAAAGCAGCTTTTATTTATAAAACGCTACAAACTGCCAGCGAGCTATTTGGCACAAAAAGTGCTAAAGAAGTGACAGACTGGGTTGAGGCGGCATTTCTAGATCAGGATGTTCTGGAACTGGAATATTTTATGATTGCTGAAGCTAATAGTCTTCAAAAAATTAAAACCAAAGAAAAAGAAAAACAATACAGGGCGTTCATCGCAGTATATGCAGACGATATTCGTCTCATCGATAACATCGCTCTGAATAATTAATTCATGATGCAGATTCACTTAGTAAAATCCAAAATTCACAGAGTTAAAGTAACCGGTGCAGATCTAAATTATATTGGTAGTATCACTATCGATGAAGATCTAATGGAAGCGGCGAATATTATTGAAGGTGAAAAAGTACAAATCGTTAATAATAACAACGGTGAACGTCTTGAAACTTATGTAATTCCAGGTCCTAGAAATTCAGGAGAGATCACGCTTAATGGAGCTGCAGCCAGAAAAGTGGCTAAAGGAGATATTCTTATCATTATCGCCTACGGAATTATGGAAATGGAAGAAGCTAAAAACTTCAAGCCCTCATTGGTATTTCCTGATGAAGAAACCAATCTTTTGAAATAAGTCATTGAGCAAAAAATTCAAAAAGTTTTTAAAGATTGGTATCCCCTTATTTCTGGGGATTTTTTTGGTATGGTACTCATTACAGAGTTCTACTGCTCAAGAACGTTCAAGCCTGTGGAAAAGTATTGTTGATGCCAACAAACTCTGGATTGCAGTATCTTTTGTTCTTGGAACGCTTTCACATCTTTCCAGGGCTTATCGCTGGAAGTTTATGCTGGAGCCAATGGGTTATACCACCCGGCTTCCAAACCGATTCATGTCGGTTATGGTCGCCTATCTTGCCAATTTCGGAATTCCAAGATCTGGTGAAGTTTTGCGTGCTGCCACGCTAACTACTTATGAAAAGGTTCCTTTTGAAAAAGGTTTCGGAACCATTATTTCTGAAAGAGTTGCTGATCTACTTATTTTAATGCTCATTATTGGCGTTGCGCTTATTTTACAAACCGACGATCTTCTGGGCTACCTGCATGACCAGAATATTAAACCCATGAACACCCTACTCATTTTTCTAGGATTGGTAGGACTCGGGGTTTTAGGCCTTACAGTTATTAAAAGATCGAACTGGGGACCTTTTAAAAAAATAAAAAAACTCGCAAAAGGACTGCTGGAAGGGATGCGAAGTATCCTGAACATGCGCCAGAAATGGGCTTTTATAGCACATACCATCTTCATCTGGTCAATGTATCTATGCATGTTCTTCGTGATAAAACTAAGCGTTCCTGAGACTGCAGATGCTACGCCAGGCACCATTCTGGCTGCCTTCGTTGTGGGAAGTTTTGCCGTATCAGCGACTAATGGCGGCATAGGCGTTTATCCACTAGCCGTAGGCGGAATCCTGATGTTCTTTGGTATCGAATCACATGCTGCTGAAGCGCTTGGCTGGATCTCCTGGGCAACTCAAACCGCTGTGGTTCTGTTATTTGGCGGACTATCATTTATCCTGTTACCGCTTTTTAATAACAGGAAATAATACTTACCTTTCCTGTCCGAATCAATACTACACCTATGAACCGTTTATCAACCATGCTATTGGCACTCATTCTGCCTATAGTAAGCTGGTCTCAGATCCTGCATGAGACCGTCAATTCTCAAAAGTTAGGAGAGAAAAGAGAAATCAAAATCCAACTTCCCAGAAATTACGAACAGAATTCAGAAAAAAGATACCCGGTTGTGGTCGTTCTGGATGGAGACTACCTGTTTGAACCCGTAGCTGGTATGGTAGATTATTATTCATACTGGAAAGACGTTCCTGAAATGATCGTTGTTGGAATCAACCAGGATGGAATTCGTATGGAAGATACTTCCTATGGAGAAAATTCTCTTCCTGCAGATAAAGGCGCTAAGTTTTTTGAATTTATAGGTATGGAATTACTCGCCAGTCTCGATCAAAAATACAGAACTTCAAATTTCCGTATGATCGTGGGACATGATTTCACCGCCAATTTTATCAATTATTATCTCCTTAAACAAGAGCCCATTTTCAAAGGTTATATTAATCTTAGTCCTGATCTGGCTCCAGAAGTAGCGAACTGGGTTACGGATGCATTAGAATCTTCAGAATCCAAAAAATGGTTCTATCTGGCTACATCTAACGAGGATATACCTGCACTAAAATCTGGCATTGCAACTTTCGATAATCAACTCAAAAATATCAACAACAAGTTGGTTTCTTATAAATTTGAAGAATTTACCGGGGAATCTCATTACTCACTGGTTGGCAAGGCCATACCTTCGGCAATCTCAAGCATGTTTGAGATCTACCGCCCTATATCAACCAAAGATTATAATGAAATCCTTCTGCAAACTTCTATTTCTCCTACCCAATATCTGACCGAGAAATATGAATCTATAGAAGAGCTTTATGGTCTTAAAAGACAAATAAGCATTAATGATTTTATGGCTATTCATAATGCCATAGAAAAGACACGTAACTGGGAAGCCTATAAGGGTCTTTACAAACTTGCATTTGATCATTATCCGGGAACCATGTTAGGAACATTCTTCGAAGCTAGACATGAAGAAGAAACCGGTAATCCTAAAAAGGCAATGCGTATGTATCAAAATGCCTACGGACAAAAAAGTATCGCTTTTCTGGATGCAGATTATATGCTGGAGAAGGCAGATGCAATCAAAAAAGATTTCGGTTATTAGCAGAATATAATTTAGGAAATGGCGAAGGTAAAGACAACATTCTATTGTCAGAAATGTGGTGCACAATACGCAAAATGGCAGGGGAAATGCAACAGTTGCGGCGATTGGAATACGATAGTAGAAGAGCTTGTTGCAAAACCTGAAAAAAAGGACTGGAAAACGAGTGCCAGCAAGGAAGCTAAAAAACTAGCCAAACCTTTACTCATCGCAGATATTGAAACCACCCCACATGATCGCCTTAACACTGGTAATAATGAACTAAATCGTGTGCTTGGAGGTGGGCTCGTTCCGGGATCGCTTACTTTGCTTGGTGGTGAACCGGGAATTGGAAAAAGTACGCTACTACTTCAGATAAGTCTGCAATTAAAATACAAGGTTTTATACGTTTCCGGAGAAGAAAGTCAGCAGCAAATCAAGATGCGTGCTGAACGTATCGATCCTAATCCTGCCAATTGTTTTATCCTTACCGAAACTAAAACTCAGAATATCTTCCGTCAGGTAGAAGAGATCGAGCCTGAAGTAGTTATTATCGATTCGATCCAGACCTTACATAGTGACTATATTGAAAGCGCACCGGGAAGTATTTCGCAGATAAGGGAATGCACCGCAGAGCTAATAAAATTTGCTAAGGAGAGCAACACTCCGGTCATTTTGATTGGACATATCACGAAGGAAGGAAGTATTGCTGGCCCGAAGGTTCTGGAGCATATGGTAGATACTGTTTTGCAGTTTGAAGGAGATCGAAATCATGTATACAGGATCCTTAGAGCGCATAAAAACCGCTTCGGAAGCACTCATGAACTCGGCATTTACGAGATGCAGGGCAGCGGACTACGGGAAGTCAATAACCCTTCAGAAATACTTATTTCCAAGAATGATGAAGATCTAAGTGGAACAGCCATCGCTTCTACACTGGAAGGAATGCGACCGCTAATGATCGAAATTCAGGCTTTGGTAAGTACCGCTGTATATGGGACTCCACAACGCTCTACCACGGGTTATAATGCTAAAAGATTGAATATGCTGCTGGCAGTTCTGGAGAAAAGAGCTGGCTTCAGGCTGGGAGCGAAAGATGTGTTCTTAAATGTCACCGGCGGTATTAGTGTGGATGACCCGGCGATAGATCTCGCAGTTGTTGCTGCAATTCTGTCTTCAAACGAAGATATTGCACTTCCAAAAGATATCTGTTTTGCTGCTGAAATTGGCCTTGCCGGTGAGGTGAGACCTGTGACAAGGGTCGAGCAAAGAATTCTTGAGGCTGAAAAACTTGGTTTTGCCAGCATTATGGTTTCCAGGCAAAATAAATTCCCCAAATCTGAATATCATATCAGGATCGTTAAAGTTTCCAAAATTGAAGATGTTGTAAGTCATCTTTTTGAATAGACTGGCACAATTGCTGCGTATATTTAGCTCGATATGAAGCAAATATGCAACCTTTGGTATATTCTTATTTTATTGCTTATTTCTGGCTGTTCTCAGCTGGAAAAAGCTGAAGATCTTATTTCAGGTCTTTCTGAAAAAGAGAAGTATCAGCGCGAACAGAATATTTCTGATGAACTATTCAGCCTTTGGGAATCAAGAATCCAGAAAGCTTTAAATGATAGTATCGAAGTTGAAATGCCGTATACCGAAGCTGGAAAATTAAAACCGAAAAGCTTCGCTGTTTACTCTTACCAGGCTTATCTTAAACCTGGAGAAATCCTGAACACCAATTTTAAAACCGACACCTCCTCTACCCTTATTTTTACTGAAATCTACCGTCGTAACAAACAAACTAAGAAATTTGAACAGGTTCTAAAACCTAAATCTGAAGGTTCTGTTTCTTACGAAGTGGAAGAAAACGGACTCTATAAAGTGATCTTTCAGCCAGAAATTGAAGCTCATACGGCATTTACCGTTCAACTTTCTATTCAACCTGCCTATGAATTTCCGGTTTCTGGCAGGAACAATGCAGATATTGGGAGTTACTGGGGAGACATACGGGACGGTGGTAGCCGGGATCATGAGGGTATAGATATTTTTGCAGATCGGGGAACACCGGTGATTGCAACGACTTCTGGAAGGATAGGTTATTCCGGAGAGAAAGGCCTTGGCGGAAAGCAAGTCTGGCTGCGTGATTCAAAACGGTCTCAATCTATTTATTACGCTCACCTGGATAGTATAGTTCCAAATTTAAATTCGGTCAAAACCGGTGATACCCTTGGATTTGTTGGCAACACTGGAAACGCTAAAACAACACCTCCGCATTTACACTTCGGAATATATCGCAGGAACACCGGAGCAATCGATCCGCTGGGATTTGTTTATAAAACTGAAACCCTGGAAAGTGCTATTCCGCAGGAAAATGAAATAGCGCAGCAACTTAGAGTAATTTCAACGAAAGCAAACCTGCGGAATAAAGCAGCTGCCAGTAATTCTAAAATAATGAAAACTGCCAGAAATGGTGAATTGTTGTTTGTGCAGGGAAAAACGGCCGACTGGTACCATGTTCGTGATAGCCTCGACCGTTCTATGTATGTACATGAAAGCCTGGTAAGCCCAAATATTTAGGGTGCAGGATTTGGGATTAGATGATGGATCTCATCGATCTCTTTCAGGATTTCATCGCTAAGAACGATATCAATACTCTCGATATTTTCCTTTAATTGCTCCATGGTGGTAGCTCCAATAATATTGCTGGTCACGAATTCCTGCTGGTTCACGAAAGCCAATGCCAGATGGGTTAAACTAAGCTCATGCTTATCTGCTAGATCTTTGTATTTCCTGGTTGCCTCGACTGCCAGATCATTTGAATATCTCTTATACTGCGGAAACAGATCCAAACGGGAATTCTTTTGAATACCATTTAAATGCTTTCCACTAAGCGTTCCCATTCCGAGCGGTGAGTACGGAAATAAGCCTACATTCTCCCGATGAAGTATTTCTGTCAATCCAACTTCATCCTTTCGATTCAACAGACTGTATGGGTTTTGAACGGTCACTACTCTAGGCAGTTTATCTCCCGCTGCCTGAAGGAATTTCATGAGTCCGTAGGGAGTTTCATTACTCAAACCTATATGACCAATTTTTCCCTGTTGAACAAACTCCTGCAAAGATTCCAGGATCTCCTGAAAGTTTTCTTCCCATTCTTCAGATTCATCATGCTTATAATCCAGTTTTCCGAAGAAATTGGTATTACGTTCCGGCCAGTGCAATTGGTAAAGATCGATATGATCTGTTTGTAATCTCTTTAAAGAGTTATGTAATGCATCCTGGATAGCTTCCTTGTGAAACCCAAGATTTTCGCGAATATGCGAAACCATATCTCCGGGACCAGCTACTTTACTGGCGATCACCACATCGTCTCTTCTTCCGGTTTTCTTTAACCAGGATCCAATCACTTTTTCTGTACTTCCCTGAGTTTCTGCCTTCGTTGGGGTCGAATACATTTCAGCAGTATCTATAAAGTTCACACCTTTATCCAGGGCGTAATTTATCTGCTCGTGACCTTCAGCCTCTGTATTCTGCTCACCCCAGGTCATGGAACCTAGACAGATCTTACTAACTTTTATACTGGTATTCGATAGATTGCTATATTTCATCTATTTACTCAATTTCATTCAAAACACGAGTGATTTCATCCAGTTTTGGAGTAAGAATCACTTCAATTCTACGGTTTTTGGCTTTTCCAGCTTCAGAATCATTTTTGGCGATTGGTGCATATTCACCTCTACCAGCAGCGGTAAGATTTTGAGGGTCAATCTGGTTGTTTTCGCGTAAGATCTGCACTATAGACGTCGCTCTTTTGGTAGAAAGATCCCAGTTGTCTTTTAACTGTCCGCTTCCACCATAAGGCACATTATCTGTATGTCCTTCAATTAGAACTGCGATATCGGGATTTTGCGCAAGTACGCTCCCCAGCTGTTTTACAGCTTTTCTTCCTTCCTGATTTACTGCCCAGCTACCGGAATCGAACAGCAATTTGTTTTCCATGGAAACATATACTTTCCCATCTTTTTGCTCAACGCTTAATCCTTTACCTTCAAAATTTGTAAGCGCATTGGAAACAGCATTCTTAAGAGCGTTCATCTTAGCGTCTTTAGCTGCAATCACAGACTCCAGTTCATCGATTCTTTGCGAACGGAGACTAAGGTCTTTTTGAAGTTTTTCCAGTCGGTTCTTTTCAGTAAGCAGGTCAGCTTCCTTTTCGTCTAATTGCGCCAATAGCTCCCTGTTTTGACGGGAATTCTCCAGTATCGCTGCTGAACTGTTTTGCTCAAGGGCATCATAAGATTCTTCCAGGCTGGAATAGTTCTTCTGCAACGTAGCATATTTCTGCATGAGATCATTTCGCTCTGTCGTTGCAGCATCGTACTCCTTTTGCAAGCTGGCAAGATCATTCCCAAGCTTTTCCGAATTACTTCGGAAGGAATTGAGGTCTTCATTCATGCTTCTGTTCTCACGCTGAAGGTCTGCATTTCTACCTTCCAGATCATTGTATTTTTTCGATGAGACACAGGAAGTTCCCAATGCCAGAAGTGTTGATATTGTAAGGATTCTAAGTTTCATAATTTCTTTATTTTTCGATTTCTACTAAAACGGGACAATGGTCGCTATGGTATGCTTCAGGCAGAATAACTGCTCTTTTCAGGCGATCTTTCAAGGGTGCTGCTACCAGGTTATAATCGATTCTCCATCCTTTATTATTATTTCGTGCATTGGCTCTGTAACTCCACCAGGAATATTGATCTGGTTCCTCATTAAAATGACGGAAGCTATCTATAAAGCCACTTTGCATCAACCTGTCGATCCATTGTCGTTCTTCAGGAAGAAATCCGGAAGTGTTTTTCAACCGCACAGGATCATGAATATCGATGGCTTCGTGACAAATGTTATAATCCCCTCCAATGATCAAATTAGGTCTGGAATTTTTAAGTTCATCTATATAATACTGGAAGTCTTCCATGAATTTGAACTTAAAATCGAGCCTTGCGGTATTGGTACCCGATGGCAGATAAAGACTCATGACTGAAAGTTCTCCAAAATCTGCTCGAATCACACGCCCTTCATAATCCATATAATCGATCCCGGTGCCATATTCTACATGATCTGGTTTAGTTTTACTCAAAATTGCCACGCCACTATATCCTTTCTTAGTTGCCGGATACCAGTATTGATATGGATAGCCAGCTTTTTCGAAGACTTCCAGATCAAGTTGTTCTGGAGTAGCTTTTATTTCCTGAATAAGAACTACATCTGGATTTGCCTGTTGCAACCAGTCAAGAAAACCTTTCCTGATGGCAGCCCTGATGCCGTTTACATTATATGATATTATAGTCATAGGAGTCGAATTTGCGCAAAAATAACGCTATCTGAACTTTTCGTCGTCCCGGATAGCGTTATGATTTATTTAAAATGATCGTTATTTTACGATAAAGCGTTTTACTTTTCCAACTTTTCGGGTACCTACGCGAACCAGGTAAACTCCCCTCGCAGCGTATGACATATCCAGATCGTAGACATAACCATCTCCTTCATTAAGGATCAGGTTTTCCAGGAGCAATTGGCCGCTAATATCATGAACAGTGAGGCGTAGAGGTTCATTAAAGCTTGTTTCCATTACTACCCTGTAAAGTCCTTCTACTGTTGGATCTGAAACCACGATCAATTCAGCTTCATTCAGGATGAAGTCTTCAATATCTAAAGTACTGTCAATGATATTTACTGAATAATCATGTGTTGTTCCATAGGCTATTACTGAACATGGATCATTTAGATCTCCATCAAAACTGGTATCACCAGCTCTTATTCTAAGTAAGTGTTGTCCCAATGTAGCATTTTCAGGTAAACTGAAATTATAGGTAAAAGGTGTATTGATTTCCGGAATCACTTCTGAAGTGATCAGTCTTTCAGAATCTTCAAAAACCGCGTTATCGTTTAGATCGATCCACATGGAAAACTTCTCAACATCATCATCTGCAAAATTGGTTTGAACAGTTACGCTGTAATCGTTGATTGATCGATCAAGATTCGTAGTACCTCCAATAAAATCAAGATATCCTGTAGTACATGGAATCCTTTCATTTACAAAATCATTGATCTCGAAATAAAATATGCCATCTCCCTGAGAGCAATCTGAACCTTCAGGAATACAATCTAAATTAGCAACCGACGTTCTTTCTGAATCGTTCGATGGATCAAAGTCGTTTGCCAGCCTGGTTCTGGCCGTAATCGTATATCGCCCGGAACTTGAAAAATTAGAAGTCTGATTAAAAGTATAAACTTCAAGACCTCCTACTTCAAGGGTACCATTAAAAACTTCAGAAACGGTAGCATTATTTCCAACCTGATAAGAAACCGGGATATTGCTTTGTGGCTCTCCACCAAAGTTTTCGATCGTGACCGTCACCTGCTCAGAAGCACTCAGGTTCTCTCCAGATTCCGGCGCGTCGATGGAAGTAACTCCAACATCATTAGGTGGTAAATTCTTTACCTCAGCTTCAATACTATCGTTTCCAGGATTGACATCGCCCTCAAGACTGGTAGAGATCACCAGTGTATAGATCTGGCCTACTTCGGAAAGATCTGCGAGTTCAGAAAAATTAAATTCAGCAACACTTTCCGCAGGAATGGTTTCAGTATAGGTCTGAGTTACCGTTTCACCACCATTTATGGTATAGCTGATCTCAAAATTAGATTGAGGATTAAGTCCGAAGTTTCTAAGTCTGATGCTAATTTGTTCTGAAGCGGTTAAACTTGCATCTTCGGGACTTTCCAGGCTAATCACTCCAATATCGTTGAGTTCTGTTGCAGAAAATCTAAAAACTCCCACTTTATTAAGACGTCTTGTTCCTTCAAAATATTCCGCATTATGCCAGAAGGTAAGGTCATCTACCGGGTCTATGCTTAGATGCGCATAGTCTCCATAGCGACCAAAAGGACTGGGCTGCGGACTCAATCCCTCCACAATGCTCTGCTCTTCGATGCTCATGACTCCCAATGCGTCGTTCACATATCGCCCGGTATAACGAATGGATGGGAAAATTGGATCCACAGGATTATCATCCAGAATTGTAAAACCAAGAGCTATATTTCCCCGGGCATCTATCCCTATGCTTCCGCTAAATCTATCACTCGGATCCGGGGCGTAAGTACCTTCCTGGTAAACGCTCCAGGCTGCGCCATCGTTCGCCTGTCTTAGTTCATACCAGCGAATGCCTGCATGTTCCGCAGGACTAGCATCCACATCTACCACAAAGTTCATTACGACCGAATTGTGGTCTTCGAACCTGCGATACTGCGTCATATACATCATGGCACCTTGCAGGGCATCAATATCTGTATCACTTCCCGGCTGAGCAAGATTCTTAAAGCTACCACCATCAAAAGTCGCTATAAATGGTGAAACACCATCAGTAAGTTCCTGACTTAACCTTATGCTGGAAGAAGAAAGGTCCTCCCAGTTTACATCCATAAGCCAGATCTTTAAATGATCTTCATTTACCCCGGCCCATTGATCGTCCTGTAAATAAATTATTGGTGCATCTCCCGCAGGCGGAAGATCTGATCCCATCACACTAAAACCTGCCGGACTGTAGAAACCGTTATTCTGAATTCCCGGTAAAGGAAAGCCCAGTATTCTAACATCATTTGCACCAGCCAGCATTTTATCACGCTCCAGTACATAAACTATTTCTTTACCCTGTGGTTCTAAAGCATCCTTGTTGGTAGTGATATAATAACCATCGCTCCAAAGTGAAATTTTCGGGTAATCTGGCAGTGATTCCAGGTCAAATCTATAGGTATACCATCCACTATTTACGGGGTCGGGACCCTGAGAAACTGCAAAAAGCAGTGCTGCCGGAGAATTACTCGTACCTCTTGGTGCAAGGTCATCGCTAAATTGCATTACCACGAACCTATCTGCCGACTCATCGTAGAAAACGATAGGATCCCCATCGGTTTCATCATTGAAAGCTCCACCGATACTAGCGAGCGAAGAACCAGGAATTAAAACATTTCCCTGCTTATCCCAGATCGCAAATTCAGAATTCCATGCATTCACGTAATGATTTCGGCCTACGGCACCGGTAGGATCTGAGGGAGTTGATCTCGTATCTGCTCCATCAAAAGTAAATATTGGCGCTTTCGCCGGGATATCACCTTTTTTCTTTTGAACAGTAGGATCATCTCTTTTTGGCAGGCCTTTTCCTGGAACGATCTTGTTGATCCCCCTGTTTCTCGGATTATAAAGCTTTTGCTTTTTGGTAGAAGGAATCAATCGTTTTTTTGAAAGTGCTCCCGATTTAATTACGCTGGCAGAATCTATGAATGCAGGTCCCATTCTTTCTTTCTGCTGGGAAAAAACGTTCAGCTGAAAAAGAAATAAAAGAGGAAGTAATAGTATATATTTTTTCATCGCGAATGCATCAACTTCAATAATGACTAAAAATAGACATTATCAAATTTAATCAATATAAAAAAGGCAATTAATCGCTTAATTGCCTTTATATCGGGACTATACCAGAAATGAATATTTCTAAACGAAATCTTTCATCCAGGTTTTAAAGTCGGTTTCTTTTCTTATCAATGCATCGAGTTCAGAGATTTTTACTCTTTTCTGTTCCATGGTATCTCGGAATCTTACAGTTACTGAATCATCTTCCAGAGAGTCATGATCTACCGTAATACAAAGCGGAGTTCCGGCAGCATCCTGTCTTCTATATCTACGTCCTATTGCATCTTTCTCATCATACTGCACTCTGAAAT
The DNA here is from genome assembly GCF_913046405.1 of uncultured Christiangramia sp. Taxonomy (GTDB): domain Bacteria; phylum Bacteroidota; class Bacteroidia; order Flavobacteriales; family Flavobacteriaceae; genus Christiangramia; species Christiangramia marina. Next base: position 42,087 of record NZ_CAJWRQ010000001.1, on the reverse strand, counting down.
CCCATTGTAGTTCATCAATGATCTTATGGGCGAGTTCCGGCAAGCCGTCTTTCTTGACCAGTGGCAATACTGCTGCTTTTGTTGGAGCCAGTACCGCAGGAAGTTTTAATACTGTACGAGTATTCCCGTCTTCCAATTGTTCTTCTTTTAACGAAGATGATAGAACTGCCAGGAACATACGATCAAGACCTATCGAGGTTTCAATCACGTAAGGCACATAATTCTCTTTGAGCTCAGGATCGTAGAACCTCAGCTTTTTACCAGAGTGTTCTTCGTGAGCTTTAAGGTCAAAATCTGTTCTTGAATGAATTCCTTCAAGTTCCTTAAATCCAAATGGGAAATCAAATTCTATATCTGCAGCTGCGTTAGCGTAATGTGCTAATTTTTCATGGTCATGGAATCTATAATTCTCTTCACCCAGACCTAGTGATCTATGCCAGTTCAATCTTATTTCTTTCCATTTCTCGTACCATTCAAGTTCTTCACCTGGTCGTACAAAAAATTGCATTTCCATTTGTTCAAACTCTCTCATTCTGAAGATGAACTGTCTGGCTACAATTTCATTTCTGAAGGCTTTACCGATCTGTGCTATCCCGAAAGGAATTTTCATTCTCCCTGTTTTCTGAACATTCAGAAAGTTTACAAAGATACCCTGAGCAGTTTCAGGTCTCAGGTATAAATCTGTAGCAGAATCGGCTGAAGCTCCCAGTTTTGTTCCAAACATGAGGTTGAACTGTCTAACTTCAGTCCAGTTCTTAGAACCTGTATCGGGATCTGCGATTTCAAGTTCTTCTATCAACTTTTTGACATCAGCAAGATCTTCATTGGTAAGCGAGCGAGCCAGTCTTTCAAGGATCTCTTTGCGATCACTAAGATATCTTTGCACTCTTGGATTAGTCTGCCTGTACATTTCTTCATCGAAATCTTCACCAAACCTTTTCTTCGCTTTTGCTATTTCCTTTTCTGCCTTCTGAAGTAGCTTTTCAGCATAATCCTCTACCAGAACATCTGCGCGATATCTCTTTTTAGAATCTTTATTGTCAATAAGAGGATCATTAAAGGCATCGACGTGGCCAGAAGCCTTCCAGGTGGTGGGATGCATTAAGATTGAAGCATCTATCCCAACAATATTCTGGTGTAACTGCGTCATACTTCTCCACCAGTATTCCTTAATGTTTTTCTTCAGCTCAGCTCCATTCTGGCCATAGTCATATACAGCACTCAGGCCATCATAGATCTCACTGGATTGAAAAATATACCCATACTCCTTCGAATGGGAAATCACGTTCTTAAAAAGGTCTTCTTGTTTTGCCATGGAACAAAAATAAAAAAACCGCCCTGAATAAGCTTCAAGGCGGTCTGTATTTTATATTTTAATAATCTATCTCAGGCTGAAACTTCCATTCGCAAGAAGAACAGCGTCATTATAAACATAGACCTTATAAGTTCCTTCCAGTAGTTTATCCTCATCTGTATTAGAAAGAATACAAACATCCAGTTCATCTTTTTCGTAGAATACTTTCGAAGATGCGCTATAAACCATGGCTCCACCTTCATGTTGCACCACGATCTGGTCACCTACGAGTTCATTTTCAGGGTTATAAACCTGAACATACATAGTTTTCTCTCCTGTATCTGCAAGATCATTAGCCGTTAGAGTAAAACAGGTTCTAATCTGGTCAATCCGTCCCGTTCTATCATTTTCAACTAGTTTTCCGCTATTCCTAACGATGACACCTTCTCCTTTTAAACCTGTGATCTTAAGACGTGCCGCCTTGTCCACCTTTGTGGAAAGACTTTGGTTCGTATTACGCAAAGAATCTGAAAATCTTGTTCTTTCCTGCAAAGCAACGCTTGTACTATCCAGAGAAGTACTCAATTGTTGATTCTGCGCACTTAAACTATCTACCACGCGGAATAATCTGTCTTTCTCAGCTTTTAAATTACCGATCTCTCTTCTATATCTCGAGATCATAACCAGATTCGCTTCATTATCTTTTACTGAATCTAATAATCTGGTAATTCGATCACGCGCATTTACCAGGTCCTGATCCATCACCTCATTCTCATCGATTGCCTCATCGTATTTAATGATAAGTTCGTTCAATTCATCCTCTATAACTGTTTTTTCCTTCTGAAGGATCTCTTTATTCTCCTTTTCTTCGTTATAGAATTTGATGGTGTAAATACTCAGGGCAATAAGCGCCACGGCAAGTACACCTGTAAGAACTTTTAATGCAGTATTGCTTTTATTTTCTGTCATTATGAATCAATTTAGTTTGTAAATTTATACGTTTAACCAAGTCTGGTACAAGCCATTAACAAATGTTTCACGATTTCATCAATCTTCTTTATCCGGCTTCCTGTCACATTTGCCAGGCAGAACTTGTGAAAAATGAGCATATACTTTGCACCAGTTGCCTGCATGATCTTCCGGTTACCAGATATCATTTAGATAACGACAATCCGGTCAAAAAAATTTTCCAGGGCAGGGTAAAGATAGACAAAGCAACCGCATTATTACATTTCAGAAAAAAATCTGGGGTACAGCAGCTAATCCATGATCTGAAGTATCGCGGACACCAGGAAATTGGAAATTATCTTGGTGCATGGCTGGGAGAAGAGCTATCAGCGATCGATGAATACAGAGAAATAGACCTGGTTCTTCCTGTTCCTTTGCATAAATCCAGGTTAAAAGAACGTGGTTACAACCAGGTAGAAGCATTCGGAATCGAAATCGCCAAAAAACTGAATGCTCAATATAGATCTGATTTTCTATTAAAAGTAAACGCCATGCAAACACAAACGAGGAAAGGCAGGATCTCCAGATGGGGCAAAATTGAACAAACGCTCGAACTTCAGAAGCCCGATGAATTGAAGGGAAAGAATGTGCTGCTGGTTGATGATCTGGTTACGACCGGAGCGACTCTGGAAGCCTGTGCTCATAAATTACTTGAAATAGAAAATATCAGCATATCTATCGCCACCATGGCAATTACACACTAAGCATTGCGTTGTAATTCAAAATAATTGTTTCTTTGCTAAAAGAATTCCCTTTCATTCATGAAGAAAAGAGTACCCGGTTTTATTCTCGTTTTGATACTTCTGTTCACCACAGTACAGTGTGCAAAGAAAGGAATGCCCGAGGGCGGACCGGTAGATGAAGATCCGCCAAAATTCTTAAGAGCAAACCCTGAAAACTTTACTACGAATTTCGACAAAGAAGAAATACGAATTTACTTCGATGAATATATTAAGCTGGACAAACCTTCCCAGCAAATCATTATTTCTCCCCCCATGGTCCCAAAGCCGAACATCATGCCTTTGGGAACAGCGAGAAAAGATATTAAGATAGAGATCACGGATACTTTGGAAGAAAATACTACCTATGCGATTAACTTCGGAAAATCTATCGTCGACAATAATGAAGGGAATCCCTATGATTATTTCAAATATGTATTTTCAACAGGAGATTATATAGATTCACTGGCAGTTTCAGGAATTGTTAAAGACGCCAAGTTGAAAGAACCTTCAGAAGTAATTTCTGTAATGCTTTATGAAGCCGATACTTCCTACACAGATTCCATAGTTTTCAAGGAAACTCCAAGGTATATCACCTACTCCCAGGATAGCACTTTTAATTTCAGTCTTGAAAATCTTAAGGCAGGAACCTACAGGATGGTCGCGCTTATGGATAGTAATGATAACTATCTGTATAATCCTAAAAAGGAAAAAATTGGTTTTGTAGAAGGTGATATTACGATTCCTACTGAAGAAACCTTTGAGCTTACAGTTTTCAAGGAACAGCTCGAATTCGAACCTAAAAGGCCTAATCATTTTAAAGGGAACCAGATCATTTTTGGTTACGAAGGATATGCAGATCCCGATAGTATCAAAATCGATTTGCTATCCGCCAGGCCTGAAGGTTATCGCTCGAGAATAATTAAGGACCCTGTAAAAGACACTTTGTATTACTGGTATAATACCAGTCCGGGATTGGACACCCTCATGTTTGCGGTGAATTCTCCAGAGACACAGGATACTTTAATCGCGAGAATGGGAAATCTGGAACGTGATTCATTGATGGTTTCAACCGAAAATGGCGATTTGATCAAAGATTTTAAGTTAAAAGCTAACACGCCAATCGTTGAATATGCTGCAGACCAGATCAGAATCATGGATATGGATTCTACTGATGTTCCTTTTGAAGCTGAATTTGATCCATTGCTGAATGAAGTGAGACTGAAATTCGAGAAAAAGCCTTCAAATAATTATAATATCACTGCCTATCCAGGTGCGATCACAGATCTTTTTGAAGAAACGAATGACACCATTTACAAAAACATGACCACTAAAGATCTTTCGGCATTTGGTACTATTATCATAGATCTTCAGAATATTCAGCAATTTCCAGTGATCGTGCAGTTAACGAATATTAAAGGTGAAATTTTAGCGGAGCAATACTCCGAAGACCGGTCTAATTTTACTTTCAATTATCTCAATCCCGGGGATATCCTGGTGCGAGTTATTTTTGACAGCAATGCCAACCAAAAGTGGGATACAGGCAATTACCTGAAAAAGATTCAGCCGGAAAGAATTCAGTATTTAAGAGACACTTTGGAAGTGCGCGCTAACTGGGATCAACCTTACAAATTTAGTCTAGACTAAAAGAATCACGATCCTGAAGGAATTTCAATTTCTCACGGGTTTCCAGCATTTTCTTTTTGGATAGTTCGAATTCCTCCACGAATTCTTCAGGTCTATTCAGGCCGGTTATAGTATTACCCAAAACATCGTAAGCAGCAGAATGCCCGTTGTAAATATAGCCATCTCCATCCTCGCCGGTTCTATTCAATCCAATGCAGTAGCTCATATTTTCAATAGCACGAGCTTTCAGTAATGCATCCCACGCGTTTACACGCTTCTCAGGCCAGTTTGCTACATAGATCAATAGGTCATAATCATCGGTATTTCTGGCCCACACCGGGAATCTAAGGTCATAACATACCAGCGGACAAATCTTCCATCCTTTGTATTCTACGATCAACCTGTCTTTTCCAGCGGTATACGTAAGATGTTCCTTTGCCAGAGTGAAGGTGTGTCGTTTATCATAAATCTCATAATTCCCATCAGGAAATACGAAAAATAGTCGGTTATAATATTCACCCTGATCTTTTATGATCACACTTCCGGTAATTGCTGCATTTCTATGTTTAGCCGTTTGGATCATCCAGTTGAGCGTCTTTCCATTTGTTTCTTCAGCAAGATTTTCAGCATTCATACTGAACCCTGTCGTAAACATTTCCGGCAATACAATAAGTTCTGTCTTATCGCTGATCGCTTCTATCTTTTCTGAAAACATCTCCAGATTCGCATCAGAATTTTCCCATTCCAGCTCAGCCTGAATAATGGCTACTTGTAATTTATCATCCATACTCAAAAATATAAAATTCGTGTAAAGCTGTGCCAAAGCAGTGTTAAATCATTGTGCAACGCCCGCTTTATAAATAGTTTTATTCCACAAAAAAATCAAAATCATGAGTGTAGCAAATTTCTTTCAGAAGGATTCATATGTTTCTAATACAAGTCGTAGCGTAATTTCAGGTTTTATTGGTGGTCTTGCAGGGACTGCTGTTAAGACCCTTATTGAGCAGGTTCTTCCGGTTAGAGAAATTGACCAGAAGTCCTCCCAAATGAAGATAGTAGACGACCTTTCGACTAAGATCACAGGTAGCCCCGTAAGCACTCACAATGAAGCACTGGCAGAACAGTTAGTGAACATCCCAATGGGTGGTTCTCTTGGAGCCGCTTATGGATATGGAAAAAAGAACCGTTTTGGTCTTAAACCTATGGACGGGATCATTTTTGGTGCAACAACCTGGGCTTCTACTCACGAAACTTCTTTACCTATTTTAGGTCTTGAGCCTAAACCAACAGATGTGCCTATAAGAATGCAGATCAATGAGCTTTTTGCCCATGTTGCCTTTGGTGTAACTACAGAACTGGTAAGACATTATATCGATAAGCAAATGAGAGAGAGCAACTAAGCCTCTAATTGCTTCAGCATCTTTTTGATCCTGTCTTCTAGCTTTTCGGAAGATAATTTTTCTCGCATTCTATCTGTAATAATAGGAAAAGAGAAAGGTGTTGGTTTCGCACATTTTTTCCAGACAATTGTTTGTTTTGAAATTCTATCAAGGGAGATTCTCAATCTCCCTTCTTCTAATTGATGCTCAAAAGTCTCCCGAAAGGCTTGCTGATACAGTAAATTGTCCTCTTCATAATCTCTGAAAACACTGAACAATAGTTGAGAATTCGACTGAAGGTGTTTGCTTTTGATCAGCTTATTAGGATAGCCGGTAAATACCAATCCAGCAATTACCGCTATATCGCGGAATTTTCTACGGGCCATTTCCGTAGAATTTAAACTTTTATAGAGATCATCCATAAGATATTCTGCAGAAAAAAGATTGTTATCCAATACCTGCTGCATATCGATCTCCTGGTCTGAAAGTAATTCGAATCCGTAATCGTTAAATGCGATCGAAAAGCTGATTGGAACAAGCAAACTGATACGGTAAGCAAGCAAACTACCCAGAGCTTCATGCACAAATCTCCCGTCAAAAGGATAAAAAACCGCATGATAACCTTCCCTGGTTTTGAAAGTTTCTATTAAAAACTCATCTGCCTTTGGAATGATTGAATCTCTCTGTTGCCGTTTAAAAATAGGTTTTAAAGCTTCAAATTCAGGACTGGTCTTTTCATCCTGCTCCAATGCTGAAGCTTCATACATTTCATCGCGTAACAATTCACTCATTTGAGCAGAGAAAGTCATCCTTCCACCAGACCAACTGGGAACTTTAGCAGTTTTCTTTTTCGATTTTCTAACCAGTACCTGCATGTTCTTAATTCGAACGAGTTCCAGGTTTCTACCGGCAAAGGTAAATACATCACCAGGTTTCAATTTCGAAATGAAGAACTCTTCCATAGTTCCTATATAACCACCCTTAATATATTTTACACTAAGCACCGCATCGCTAACAATCGTTCCAATTTGAAGTCGGTGCCGCATGGCAACTCCCCGGTTATTGATCTTAAACTTTCCATCTTCTTCGATCTCCACTTTTTTATATTCGTCGTAAGACTGAAGACTCTGGCTACCTTTGGTGATAAAATTCAGGATCCATCGCCATTGATCTTCAGTAATACCCTGGAAGCAGAACGTACTGGCAATTTCCGGAAAGATCTCCTTTGGGAAGAACCCATTGGAGACTGCCAGCGTATTTAAATATTGAACTAAAACGTCAAAACTCATCAGGTAAGGCACTCGATCCTCCACCGCCTTTTTAACTACGGCCTTTTGTAAAGCTGAAGCCTCGATCAATTCTATAGCATGAGTTGGTAGAAAGTAGATCAAACTTACTTTTCCCGGCTGGTGACCACTTCTACCCGCCCTTTGTAAAAATCTCGCTACACCTTTAGGTCCGCCAATTTGTACGATCGTTTCCACCGGCGCGAAATCTACTCCTAGGTCAAGACTTGAAGTACAGACCACAGCTTTCAGACTTTCATTTCTTATCGCCTGCTCGACCCAAAGCCTGGTTTCTTTATTAATACTTCCGTGATGCATGGCAACTTCACCGGCAAACTCAGGGTATTTACTCAATAATTTCTGAAACCAGAGTTCACATTGCGACCTGGTATTGGTGAAAAGCAGCGTGGTTCTGGATTCCTTAATAATAGGCACCACCTCATCTAGCAAATGCAGACCTAAATGCCCTCGCCAGGGAAATTTCTCCATTTTCTTCGGAATAATGGATCGAACATCGATCTTCTTTTTCAGGAATGCTCTTACCAAAACCGAATTTTCAAAGGCTTTTGACTCTGGCCCAAGCAGTACTTCCCTTGCCTGATCAAGATTCCCGATTGTAGCAGAAATACCCCAGATCCTTAAATCTTTGGAGATAGCTTTCAGTCGAGAAAGCCCTAATTCTACCTGAACACCTCTTTTGGTCCCCAGTAGTTCATGCCACTCATCGATCACGATCGCCTGCAGATCCTTGAATGTTTTATCGTAGTTTTTAGAAGCTAGCAGTAATTGCAGGCTTTCAGGAGTTGTAATGAGCAGATCTGGCATTGATCGTTTCTGCGCGGCCCGGTCCTTCTGGGAAGTATCTCCGGTCCTGATACCCACAGTAAATTGCGTTCCCATTTCTTCAGCAAAGCGTGAAGCGGCCTGCTCGATCTCAACACTTAAAGCTCTAAGCGGAGTGATCCATATCGCCTTTAAGCCTTTCTTATGCTTCGTTTTATAATCCGGGTTTTTACGAATATAATCCAGCACTATTGGAACCCATAGGGCATAGGTCTTCCCACTACCGGTAGGCGCATTTAACAATCCGTTTTTCTTCTGAAGATAGGCTGTCCAGGTATCCTTCTGAAATTTAAAGGGTTTCCAGTCTTGTCCCGCAAACCAGTCATCTGCCAGTCCTATGAGTTCTGCCCTCTTCATTACGGTATGAGCGCTTTTAGATCTTCGAGCGTATTGGCTTCCTCGATCTTTTTATCTAATCTCCAGCGAAGTATCCTGGGAAATCTTGTAGCAACACCACTTTTATGTCTTTTGGATTCTGCAATTCCTTCAAAAGCAATTTCGAATACGTAATGTGGAGTTACACTTCTAACCGGGCCAAAGCGGTCCAGCGTATTTCGTTTGATCCAGGCATCCAGCTTTCTGAATTCTTTATCGGTAAGACCAGAGTAAGCCTTTGCGAAAGTCACCAGCTCCTTTTTTTCTTCATCCCAGAGCCCGAATGTATAATCTGTAAATAAATTACTTCGCCTTCCATGACCTCGCATGGCATAGGTAAGTACAGCATCTATGGTGAGAGGATCAACTTTCCATTTCCACCAGTCTCCTTTTTTTCTACCTACTAGATACGGAGAGTCTAGTCTTTTCAGCATTAATCCTTCCGACTTTACTTCTCTCGAATTTTCGCGTTCTACAGCTGCTTCCTCCCAGGTTTTGAATCGTATACTTTCTGAAAGATGCAAGGGCAGTTCATCGCTTCGAACTTCGTGATATAGCTTTTCCAGGATCTCACGTCTCTCTCCAAATGCCGTATTCCGGATGTCCTCACCTTCCCATTCCAGAATATCGTAGGCTTTTAAAATAACCGGTGTTTTTTCAAGAAGTTTCTTACTAACATTTTTTCGTCCAATACGCGTTTGCAGATCATTAAAAGTTCCAATCTCACCATCTGGAAATGGAAGAATTTCACCGTCGATCACCGTTCCATTGGGAACAACGCCAACCAAAGCTTCAAATTCGGGGTATTTATCGGTTACCAGTTCCTCTCCACGCGACCATACAAATAACTGGTCATTTCTAATAATTACCTGCGAACGTATACCATCCCATTTATGTTCGGCGCTCCATTCTGAAACATCACCAAGTGCATCAGGTTCATCTTCAATAGCGTAAGCAAGATAGAATGGATAAGGCTTTGAGAGAAAATCTTCTTCATTTTCCTCGAGAATAAGCTTATTGTAGGTGATTTTGGAAGGTTCCCAATTCCCCATTAATTTGTAAGCGAGGATATCTTCATCAATTTCGGTAGCTTTTGCCAGCGCACGAGTCATTAATTTCTGACTCACTCCTATTCGAAAACTTCCGGTTATAAGTTTGGTAAATACAAAGCGTTCATAATAATTGAGATTCAACCAATTATCAAAGAGGTATTCTTTCTTGACATCTTCTGGCTTCTTCTTCAGGTCAAGGATCTCCTGTAAAAACTGATTCAGACTCTTTTCCGTAGAACTGTCACTCTTCGGAATAACAAGTGCAATAGTTTCAGCCAGATCTCCAACAATATGATAAGATTCTTCAAATAGCCAGAGCGGGATATTCGCCAATTCTGAAGCCCATTCTCGCATGAGTGTGGTGTTTACCGGTCGGGGTGGTCGTCGATGACTCAAGATCGCGATGGTCCAGACCTTGTCTTTGTCTTCAGCATTTTTAAAATACTCGGTAAGAGCTTCTACTTTCAGAGTAGTTTTATTGGTACTATCCAGGGTTTTGATCAAATCTGCAAATGCTCTCATTCCGAATCCTTTTCTTTATCGCTTTCCAGTTGCCCGGTCTCACTTTCGTATTGAGTTTCTTCAGTTCTTGCGTCGTAACCCTGTTCGCGTAGATATTTCGAAAATATATCGGTATATCCATGAGTACAGATCACTTTTTCGCAACCAGTTTCTTTGATGGACGATAATAAACCCTGCCAGTCACAATGATCACTGAGCACAAAGCCTTTATCGATCGCTCTTCTTCTTCTGGCACCACGAAAAGTCATCCATCCACTGGCTGAAGCGGTTACATAAGGCACCATTTTCCTGATCCAGGTACTGCCATGGGCACTTCCCGGGGCTAGTACGATATTTCCTTTCATGTCTGCTTTGGTAGTTTCCCTGGTAACTCTCGTTGTTTCATGAAAATCCATTTGAGAACGTAAAACTTCAGTCATATTCTCAATGGCTCCGTGAGTATATATTTTTCCAATAGATGGATCCAGATGTTTCAATAATCGCTGGGCTTTTCCGAGGGAATAACCGAAGAGTACAGAAGTTCTGCCATCTGCCTGGTTTTGCGCCCACCAATTATTTATTTCAGTAAAGACCTGCTCCTGTGGAGTCCACTTAAAAGCGGGCAAGCCAAAGGTGCATTCAGTAATAAAAGTGTGGCATTTTACCGGCTCATAAGGGACCGCAACACCATCATCCTCTGTCTTATAATCTCCGGTGAAAACCCAGACTTCACCTTTATACTCGACCCTGATCTGGGAAGAACCAATAATATGACCTGCCGGATGCAATGAAAATTTCACTCCGTTGATCGTAAAGCTCTCATTCCACTTCTTGCCGGTGACACTTATTTCTCCCAGCCGGTGACTAATGATAGGCACGTTGCTATGATGCGTAATATATTTTTTGTGACCATACCTGCTATGATCTGCATGACCATGTGAAATGATCGCCTTATCCACAGGTTTCCACGGGTCCAGATATACATCTGCAGCAGCGCAGTAAATTCCTTTATCATTAAATGCCAGTAGCGGTGTTTCCATAAATTCTGAAGAAAATTGAATTTAAATAATACTCGATTCAAACGGAAAGGATTAAGAAAAGATTAGCGAACGACTAGCAAGAATAATGCTGGCTTTGCGTAATTAAAGTGCGGGATATCTTTATATTTGTAAGACTAAATTATATTACAAATGTCCTTTTCAGATTTATTTGGCTCAGGAGAGCATCTAAGAAACTTAAGTCATTTTGCATCGATCGTAAATCTTGCAGCCATAGACGGTGAGATTAATGATAGAGAAGAGAAATTACTTCAAAGATTTGCCCGTAAACTGGATATTAACGAAGAAGAATATGCCAAGGTGATCGAAAACCCAAAAGCATTTCCTCTTACCGGATCCAATAGTGTGGAAAGAAGATTAGAGCGGCTACACGATCTTTTCAAGATCATCTTTGCAGATAATGAGATCGACGAAGAAGAAACTGAACTTATCAAGCGCTACGCGATTGGTCTTGGTTTTTCCAGCCAGGCTTCTGAAGGAATTATCGAGCGTTCTATCCAGATCTTTAGCGGACACTTAAACTTCGAAGATTACCGTTATTTGCTTGAAAAAGATAATGACTGAGACTGATCTTCAGTTTCTGCTTTCTGCATAAACTCTTCAGCTTTTTCTACCATTTTCCTGCTTCCGCAGAAGAAGGGCACACGTTCGTGAAGCTCGGTAGGTTTTATGTCCATAATTCTCTGGAAACCATCACTTGCTTTTCCTCCAGCCTGCTCTGTTAAGTATGCGAATGGATTGCACTCATAAAGCAGTCGTAACTTTCCATTGTTGTTTTTTGAGCTCTTTGGATATATGAAGATCCCGCCTTTAATCATATTTCGGTGAATGTCTGATACCATCGAACCAATATACCTGCTAGTATAAGGACGATCTCCCTGTTCCTCCTGGCAGTATTTGATATAATCTTTTACTCCCTGGGGAAAATGAATATAATTCCCTTCATTAATAGAATAGATCCTTCCATCTTCAGGAAATTTCATATCTGGATGAGAAAGATACCAGGATCCCAGAGCAGGATTTAAAGTAAATCCATTCACTCCATGACCTGTGGTATATACTAACATGGTTGAAGTTCCATAAATAATATATCCCGCGGCCACCTGCATATTACCGGGCTGAAGAAAATCTTCTTTCTGAACCGGAGTTCCAATAGGTGTCACTCTCTGATAGATCGAGAAAATAGTACCTACAGAAACGTTTACGTCTATATTCGAACTACCATCCAGCGGATCCATTAACACTACATATTTGTTTTTATGATCGCGTTTATGCCCTTCGATCCGGATGAAATCATCATTTTCTTCGGAAGCGATCCCGCAAACGATCTCGCGATTGGTCAAAGTTTGAATAAACTTATTATTCGCATAAACATCCAGCTTTTGCTGATCTTCACCCTGAATGTTGGTCTCGCCATAAGCTCCTATGATATCCACTAGTCCGGCTTTATTCACCTCATGATTAACTACTTTGGCTGCTAGCCGAATGGAATTGATAAGTCTGGATAATTCTCCGGAAGAACCCGGGAAATCTGACTGGTTTTCAATGATAAATTCTCCGAGAGTTTGATTTGGCTTAGACATGAAATTGGGTTTCTGGCCGCTAAAGTATTAAATTTTGATCTCACTATAACGATTTCGCTGGCAATACTACTATTGTTTAAATTTGTAGAAAAGTATTTATATGGAAATTAACATTAGAAAGGCGGAAGCCCGGGACATGCAGGACGTTCTTGATCTCATAAAGGAACTCGCAATCTTCGAAAAGGAGCCAGATGCGGTCATTATTTCAGAAGAAGATCTTATAAGGGATGGTTTTGGTGAGCAACCTCTTTTCACCTGTTTTGTTGCTGAAATTGAAGGCAAGATTCACGGAATGGCACTTATATATTTCAGGTATTCCACCTGGAAAGGAAAAACTGTTCATCTTGAAGACCTGGTAGTTAGGGAGAGCTATAGAGGTAAAGGTCTGGGATCTGCACTTTACAGCCGCGTGATCAAATTTGCTTCCAAAGAAAATGTAAAAAGAACAGAATGGGTGGTTCTAAACTGGAATAAAGATGCTGCCGATTTCTATCGCAGAAGTGGTGCAAACGTCATGCAGGACTGGGATACGGTACAAATGGATGCAGATGGAATGCATGCCTATCTCCTAAATAAAAACATGCTTTAATAAGGCTTTAATAGACTTATCATCTACAATCCCTATTTTTGTTAAAATTTGACTTATGGAATATACAATTAGAGAGGCCAGACGTGAAGACATGCGGGATGTTCTGGAACTTATAAAAGAACTTGCCGCACATGAAAACCATCTTGATGATGTAGAGGTAGATGTTGCCGCACTGGAAAAAGAAGGTTTTGAACATGAAAACTTTAAATGTTTTGTAGCCGATGTTTCTGGTAAGATCGAAGGAATGGCGCTTGTATATTTCAGGTTTTCTACCTGGAAAGGAAGAACCGTACACCTTGAAGATCTTATCGTTCGTGAAAGTATGCGTGGAACAGGTCTTGGCGGAGCTTTATACCAGCAAGTTGTGAAATATGGTCACGAGCATGGCGTTAAACGTATAGAATGGGTCGTTTCAGAAGGAAATAGAAATGCGATCGAATTTTATGAAAACACAGGTGCACAAATAAAGGAGAGCTGGAAGACCGTGCATATGGAAGAAAGTGGTATCCATAAAAATGTGAAAAAGTAGTGATCAAAGTATTTAAGTTTGGTGGTGCTTCAGTAAAAGATGCTGAGGGCGTTCGCAACCTTTTAAAGGTTCTTGAAGTTACAGGAACTGCAGAAAAACTGATCGTAATTTCCGCGATGGGTAAAACAACGAATGCCTTGGAATTTGTTGTACAGGAATACCTGCAAAATTCCAGAGTTTCGAATACGCTGGAGCAAGTGAAAACTTATCATCTGGAGATCATGCAGGAGCTTTTTCCAGATACAAGAGCACAGGTTTTTACTAAAATTCATAGGCTTTTTACTGAACTTGAAAACTTTTTAGAACATAATAAATCATTACAATACGATTTCGTTTACGACCAGGTTGTGAGCTTTGGTGAGTTGATTTCTACCACTATAGTTAGCGAATACCTCAATAGTCAGCAGATTAAATCAACATGGCTGGATGCACGAAAATTCATTAAAACCGATAGCACCAATCGGGAAGCTCAGGTAAACTGGAGGTTAACTCAGGACCTCGTACTCAGTCATATCGATACCTCAAAGCTCAATATCACTCAGGGTTTTATTGCTTCAGATGCGAACAATTTCACGACGACATTGGGTAGAGAAGGCTCAGATTATTCGGCGGCGATCCTGGCCTATTGCCTTAATGCGGAAAATGTAACGATCTGGAAAGATGTTCCTGGTGTCTTAAATGCAGATCCGCGGCATTTTACCGAAACTCATTTGCTCAACCAGATCTCCTATGAAGAGGCTATAGAACTTGCGTTTTATGGTGCCTCGGTGATACATCCAAAAACACTACAGCCATTACAGCGAAAGGAAATTCCGCTTTATGTACGCTCTTTTATTAATCCTGCGGAAGAAGGCACTGCTGTAAGTAAGGGTAGGACTATTTTTCCCGAAGTGCCCTGCTTCATCGTGAAAAAGAATCAGGTATTGATCTCATTGTCTTCCCTGGATTTCAGCTTTATGGTGGAAGAGAATATTTCTGAAATATTCCGACTTTTCCATAAATATCAGATGAAGGTGGATCTTATTCAGAATTCGGCTATTAGTTTCAAGGTTTGCGTGGATAATAAATTCAACCAGCTTGAAAAACTGATCCAGCATCTTAAGGCGCGATTTAAAGTGGATTACAAAACCGGTGTTTCTCTCTATACCATCAGGCATTTCAATGCAGAAGCGATCGCTAGCCTGGAAAAGGATAAAACCGTACTTTTAAAACAATTGACCCAAAACACCGTTCAACTGGTAGCTGAAGATTGATTTTAGGTCAAAAACTAACCAAACCAGGTAACTATGGGAATTGTAAGTGCAAGAGAAGTAGCCAAAGTGATGAATCTTCGCAAATTTGGTTTTCTTGGTGACAGCATTGGCTGGATGATCCTTAAAACCACGAAACTTTCCCGCATTAATCGAGAATACGATAAACGCAAAAACCTTAATGGGATTGATTTTATAGATTCTATTCTGAATGAATTTGAGATTGATTTTGATATTCCGGAAAAAGACCTGAAAAGAATTCCAAAAGATGGTTCTTTTATTACTGTTTCCAATCATCCTCTTGGGGGAATTGATGGAATGATCCTGATGAAGCTGGTTCTGGAGAAAAGACCCGATTATAAAGTCATTGCAAACTTTCTTTTGCACCGTCTTGATCCTCTTAGACCTTACATTCTGCCAGTAAATCCTTTTGAAGACCATAAGGATGCCAAGTCCAGCCTGGGAGGAATGAAAAGATCGATCGCACACATCAAAGCCGGGAATGCCCTGGGAATTTTTCCTGCCGGGGAGGTTTCTACCAGCAAAGACAAACATTTAATCGTGGATAAACCCTGGGAACCTTCAGCCATGAAACTTATTCAGAAATCGAAAGTTCCGGTGCTTCCTATCTATTTCCATGCTAAGAACAGCGTATTTTTCTATCGCCTGGCTAGTATGAGCGATGTGTTACGTACTGCAAAGTTACCCAGTGAGATGCTTTCACAGAAGCGTAGAAAAATCAAGGTTAGAATAGGTCATCCAATTTCAGTAGAAGATCAGAAAGAGCATACGAATCTGGAAGCGTATACCGCATTTTTACGACGGAAAACATATATGCTTGCCAATGTTTTTGAGAAGAAAAATTTACTGTCCAAACTTCCCAGAACATTAAAGATTCCCAGATCTCCGAAAAACGTTGCTGAAGAAACCAATTCAGAATTAATGAGTCTTGAAGTGGAGAATTGCAGGAGAATGGATAAACGACTGCTGCAAAGTAAAAATTACGAGGTTTTTCTTGCCAAACGTGAAGTGATCCCAAACATCCTGAATGAAATTGGCAGATTAAGAGAGATCACATTTCGAGAAGTGGGAGAAGGCACAAATAAAAGTGTAGACCTTGACAAATTCGATGATCATTATCACCATTTGTTCCTTTGGGATCAAGAAGCTGAAAAGATCGCCGGTGCTTACAGAATGGGAATGGGAAATGAGATTTTTGCAGCTCATGGAATCGATGGTTTCTACCTGCAGGACCTGTTTGGTTTTGAACCAGAACTTTACAAAATGATGAGCGAGAGCATCGAAATGGGTCGGGCGTTTATCATTAAAGAATACCAGCTAAAGCCAATGCCTTTGTTTTTACTTTGGAAAGGAATTGTGCATTGTACCTTGAGGTTTCCGGAACATAAGTATCTGATTGGCGGAGTTACCATTAGCGACAAATTCAGTAATTTTTCAAAATCGCTGATGATCGAATTCATGAAGTCCAATTATTACGATCCTTATGTTGCACAGTATGTTCATCCCAAGAAGGAATTTAAAGTAAAACTTGTCGATGCAGACAAAGACCTTGTATTTGACGAAAGCGAAGCCGATCTCAATAAATTTGATCGTATCATTGATGAGCTGGAACCTGAGAACCTCAGGCTTCCCGTTCTTATAAAAAAATATATTAAGCAAAATGCCAGGGTGGTTGCTTTTAACGTGGACCCTTTGTTCAATGATGCGGTAGACGGACTTATGTATATAAAGATCGCTGATCTACCCGAGAGCACGGTAAAACCGGTGATGGAAGAGTTTCAGAAAGAACTTGAAGAGCGGGCGGCAGCAATTGCAAAAGATAAATAAGCTGCTGTTAAGATACTGTTATTCTGATGTTTTTACTGGACATTGGAAAGCCTGATTCTTAACTTGCAAACCTAAACGCTAACAACATGGAAAATATATTAATAGCCGGTGCAACCGGTGCTACAGGGAAAAGAGTAATCGAAATCCTGAACAATTCTGAAAGTTTTAATCCGCTGGCACTTATTCGAAAAGAAGAACAAAGACAGCAGTTTGAAGATATGGATGTAGAAGCTGTGATGGGAGATCTTGAAGGCGATGTAAGTCACACCATGAAAGGAATTGATAAGGTGATCTTCGCCGCAGGATCTGGTGGAGGAACCAGTGAGGAAAAAACCATTGCTGTAGACCAGGAAGGTGCTAAAAAACTTATTGATGCAGCGAAAAATTCCAATGTTCAGAAATTTGTAATGTTGAGCGCAATGGCAGCAGATGAGCCATCAAAGAATGAAGATCTTAAGCATTATCTAGAAGCGAAAAAAGAAGCTGACGATTATCTTCGTGCAAGTGGATTGAATTATACAATCGTAAGACCAGGTGCGTTGACAGATGATCTTGGCCTAGCCAAAGTTGAAGTTGCAGAAGGTTCACTTGGAAAAAGAGGAGAGATCTCCAGAGATGATGTAGCATTTTTACTGGTAATGTCACTGGCAGATCCATTAGTAAAGAATATGACTTTTGAGGCAATTGAAGGTCCACAATCTATAAAAGAAGCTTTATTAGATCTTACGACTAAAGCTTAAATGACATATTGAATCAAGAATAAAAAAAGCCATGCGATGCATGGCTTTTTTTATTCTTTATCTTTTTCTTTTTGATCCAGGAAAACCTGGTCTACAGGCTCCCATAATTCGATCTTGTTTCCTTCAGGATCCAGGATCCAGCCAAATTTACCGTAGTCATAGGTTTCCATTTCACCTACAACTTCTACTCCTTCAGCTTTCAAAACCTTCAGTAATTCTTCCAGGTTCTCTACCCTGAAATTCATCATGAATTGTTTTTCCGAAGGTTGAAAATATTCAGTTTTCTGATCCATCGGACTCCATTGCGTTGAGAAATCATTTCCCTGCTTATCCTTCCACCAGAAAGTGCAACCGTATTGATCTGTATCCAAACCTAGATGCTGATTATACCAGCTTTTTGAAGCATCCGGATCTTTTGCTTTAAAAAAGAAACCTCCTAAACCTGTAACCCTGTTTTTCATAATGAATCGAATTTATCCCGGTAAATTTTAAATTTCTTTACTTGTTTAAAGTTAAGTGAGATATCTAAGGCTCTAACGTGAAGCCCTATTTACTTATTCTCAACTCCAAAGCTCCCTATGATCTTATCTGCAATCACTGTGGCCAGTTTCTCGTGAGATTCCTGGGTCCACCCTGCTACATGCGGACTCAATAGTGTATGTGGCATGAACATAAGCTCTCTTAAAGCTTCCGGAATAGGATCTGCCGCACTTATGCTTACGTTCTTTTTATTGCCAAAAAGACTTTCAAAACTGGATTTTTCATATTCCAGTACATCCAGCCCTGCGCCTAGAATTTTCCCTTCTTTCAAGGCTTCCACAAGATCCTCTGTTACCGCACTTTTCCCTCTGGCTGTATTGATAAACCAGAATGGCTTCTTAAAGCTAGCAATAAATTCCTTATTGATCATTTGATGGGTTTTTTCTGTTAACGGAGTATGCAAACTCACGACATCAGCCTTTTCGAAAAATTCATCGTAGGAAACCTGTCTTGCATTCTCATCGGCAATTCCCTCCTTCAGATCATAGAAAATAACATCAACATCAAAACCTCTGAGCTTTCTAGCAAAACTCTTCCCCATATTTCCGTAGCCTATCAAACCAACAGTTTTACCGTCCAGTTCCACGCCACGATTTTCTTCACGATGCCATAATCCTTCACGAACCTCACGATCTGCTTTGTTGAGTCGGTTAAACAGGGATAACAGCATCCCAAGAGCATGTTCCCCAACAGCATTTGCATTTCCTTCCGGCGCAGAAAATAGTTTGATTCCGCATTCCTGAGTATATTCCACATCAATGCTTTCGAGTCCGGCGCCAACCCGGGCGATAAATTTCAAATTTGGCGCAGCATCAATAAATTCTTTATCGATCTTATACCTGCTTCTTATGACGATACCATCGTATAGATGTTGATTCTGAAGGGTTTCTTCCCGGCTTTGTTCGAAGCCTTCCACATTATGATGGCCAGCTTCTGCCAGTTTTTTCATTAATATAGGGTGATTCGTATCTGCGTGTAGGATGATCATGTCTTTCTTATTTGAATTTAGCAATTTTCACAGTTTCAGTAATCTACTGAAAATGCCTGCTACAAAGTTAAGAATGATTTGGCAGAAGCCGTAAAACAGTCCTAGAAACCCAGTATCGCCTTGGCGATAAGGAAGTAAGTAAGGATCCCGAAAACATCGTTACTGGTAGTGATAAAAGGTCCGGTAGCAACAGCAGGATCAATGTTATTTTTATTTAGAATAATAGGAATAAAAGTACCAATAAGTGCGGCTAGTACGATCACCGAAATCAGGGCCACCCCAATACTGATCGATTCCCGAATAGTGGTTCCGAAGAAATAGGAACTAATAGCGAAAACTATCAGGGCTATAGAAGTTCCATTTATAAGTGCCAGTCCAAATTCCTTTAATAATCTGGACAGAATATTCCCTCTCAAACTGTCATTCGCGAGTCCCTGTACGATGATCGCGCTGGACTGTACTCCAACGTTCCCGGCAGTCGCCTGGATAAGCGGCACAAATACCAGTAAGTTTGGATATGTTGTAAGTATGGTTTCAAAACCGGAAATTATACTGGCAGCTCCAAGACCACCGAACATCCCGATCATTAGCCAGGGTAATCTGGCCCTTGTTTGTTTGAAAATATTATCATCGGCCTCCACATCTTCAGAGATACCTGCGGCCATCTGGTAATCCTTTTCAGCTTCTTCCCTTACAAAATCAAGAATATCATCCACGGTAATTCTACCTACGAGGCGATTCATTTCATCCACCACGGGAATCGCTTCAAGGTCATATTTTTGCATGATCCTGGCTACCTCATCACCTTCAGTATGCACATTTACGTAGTCCACCTGCGGAATATAAACATCGCTGATGTTCGCGTCGCTTGGAGCGGTAAGCAGATCCTTAAGGGACAGTCTCCCCTTTAATTTATTTTTGGAATCAACGACATAAATGGAATGAACACGGGTTACGTTCTCAGCCTGTTTGCGCATCTCGGCCATACAGCCGGTAACGCTCCAGTTCTCATTAACCTTCACGAGCTCTTTAGCCATCAAACCACCGGCAGAATCTTCGTCATAACGAAGCAGTTCTACAATATGATCTGCGTGCTCTTCGTCCTCGATCTCAGCGATCACATTTTGCTGAAGTTCCGGTGACAGTTCAGAAATAATATCTGCCGCATCATCGGTATCCATTTCGTTCAGCTCTGAAGCGATCTCGCTTGGAGAAAGATTTTCAAGAATGCGTTCCCGAACATTCTCTTCCAGCTCCATAAGAGCTTCAGCAGTTTTCTCACTATCCAGAAGCCTTACGATATACGTAGCTTCTTCCAGGTTAATTTCGGTAAGAATTTCAGCAATATCAGCGTGATGCACGTCTTCAAGGTGCAACAACAATTCCTCATCGTTTCCTTGTTCGATGAGGTACTGAATTTTGTCAATTAATTCTTCACTTATTTGAAACTGCATACGGCTCTATTTTTTGCGTCAGTTCAATAAACTGCTGGAAACCGAGTTGTTCCGGTCGAGAGCCAAATATAGTATCTTCCCTTAAATTATCTGGAAGATTAAGACTTTTTAAAGAATTACGAAGTGTTTTTCTACGTTGGTTAAAAGAGGTTTTCACCACGGTAAAATAAAGCTTTTCATTACAGGGAAGACTATAGTTTTCCTTACGTTTTAAGCGCAAAACTCCGCTATCCACTTTAGGCGGTGGATTAAAAACTGTTGGAGGTACCGTGAACAGGTATTCTGCTTCATAAAATGCCTGGACAAGTACACTCAAAATTCCGTAAGCTTTACTTCCTTCCTTCTCACAAATTCGTTTAGCAACTTCCTTTTGAAACATACCAGAAAACTCAGGGATCTGGTCTCGCATTTGCAACACCTTAAAAACGATCTGTGTGGAAATATTATAGGGGAAATTACCAATTACGGCGAACTGTTCATCTCTAAAAATACTCCCAAGGTCATGTTTTAAAAAATCTTTTTCATGAATTCGACCACGCAAATGCAGATAATGACTTTCCAGATATTCCACACTTTCTGAATCGATCTCGATCACGTGAACTTCAGTATCTTTCTCAAGAAGATACTTGGTTAGCACACCCATCCCAGGACCTATCTCCAAAGTTTTTTCATATCCGGAATAATCCAAGGTGTCAGCGATTTTCCTGGCTATATTCTCATCGGTTAAAAAATGCTGACCAAGATGTTTCTTTGCACGAACATCTGTATTGGAATCTTGTCTTGGTGGCCTGTTATTTTTCATGATCAATTATTCCTGGGAAGTATATTCTCCAATTATTTCAAGTTCGGTTCTAAAAGCGACGAATTTACCTTCAAAAGCTTTGGAACTTGCTCGCATTTTAGTGGCATCTTCATTGTAATATCGCTCCAGCATCTCCTTACTTTCCGCAGTATATTGTACAGAATATGTGATGCCGCCCATAGGTTCCTGCACCATCACTTTGGTCATCAAAGCTTTGCTGAACTTTCCGGTTTTCAACATATCCGGAATATGTTCTTTTTTCATCCACTCTATCCACTGGTCGTGGATCTCTTCCTGTACGTTCAGGGTAACATTATAAATAATCATGGGAAAATTTTTAAAGATGTTATTCCAGTATATCTCCACGAAGTTGCCGGTACTTTTTACGGGCATCTGTGAAATAAATACTATTGGCAAAGTTAAAGATAATTTGCTCGTAAAGAGTCTTTGCCTTCTCTGGATGTTCCAGCTTGTTTACGTAAAGCTCGGCAAGGTAGTAATGTGCGTTATCTGCCAGGATATCATCACCATAGGACTGGATGATCTGTAAATAATTATTCTCTGCCTTATCATAACTTGCCTGCTCCTCGAAAAGCCTTGCCTGCGTATACAAAGCCTCATCCTCTATACTTTCACCCTTATGCATTTCAAGTATCGTATCCAGCATGGAAATAGCTTCTGAATTTCGCTTCTGAAATGCCAGCAGGTCTGCCCTGGCATACTTCTTAAGTGCAGTTTGAGTGCTATCTTCCTGGCTATTGTCATTAATGAGCAAGCTCAATTCCATGGCATCGTTTGCGATCAATTGCGAAGTAGATTTTTTAAGAATATCAAGCTGAGTTTTCGCCCATTCAAAATCACCTTTATAATAACTTGTCTTAGCAACCTTGAATCTTGCATCCTGCGCCATAACATCGTTTTTCACCAGGTTTTGCACCTGTGAATAGTAGATCAAAGCCTGGTTGAACTTTTCCTGCATCACCAGGATATCTGCCAGCGCCATTTTGACTTTGGCTTTTTCGAAATTGGATAATTGCAGTTCCTGAGCGTTATCAAGTAAAGCGATCGCTGCTTCTTTTTTATCTCTTCGGAAAGCTTTAAAGTTTGCCAGATCGATCTGAAGTTCCAGCGTTTCATTATTTACTCCGTATTCTCCGATCAATTGCTCAAATTCCGATTCATGGTCATTCAAGCCTGCTGAAGTTACCGTTTCGGTTCTGAGTTTTAGCAATAGATGTCTGGCCTGTAAATTAAAAGCGGGTGATGGTGATTCTTCGATCGCATAGGTCAGGATTTCCTGTGCTTCCTCAAATTGCTTCGCTTCCCGGGCCAGAAGTGCAAGATTAAGAATCCCCTGTAAGTTCTTTTCTCCTCTTTTATAAATTGCGCGTTCCTGGGTAAAAGCTTTATCGTATTCCTGCTGCTGCACGAAAAGCCAGCTTAGCATTTGATTATATAATAATCTAGGATCTTCCTGTGAACGCTTCAGTAGTAATTTTCTAAAGTTCATATTGGCTTCCGAAGCTGGATCATCCGTAATATAACGACTAAATTCCCGGTTTGCCAGGCTATAAAATTTTGTATCATCTTCTATAAGATCGAGATAATTAGAGAACATCTTTTCTGTATTCCCCTGTTCCCCGTAGATCCTTGCGAGTTGCAAATTAAAGTTCTGAGCGGGATTGATCTCCATTGCACGCTCGTAAGCTTTTACTGCATAGTCGAGTAAACTGTATTTCTCAAAACTTCGGGCAATAGAATAAGCATAATTAGGTCGGGATTCTCCAGCCTGCAAAGCTTCCTGGTAAAACTGTTCTGCCCGCTCCAGGTTTTGCTGAAGTTCGTAGTTATGACCAATATCAATAAGGATAGCTGGATTATTTGCCGAAGCATTCATACGCTCCCGCAAAAGATCTTCCGCAGCACTGAAATCTTCCAGTTGTTGATATGAACTTACAAGACCGTTAAAAATGATTGGATTGGAAGGATTATCCTCGTAAATATCCTTGTAGATCTCAAGTGCTTTTTTGTATTCTCCCTGGTCGAAGAAATTCCTGGCAAGCTGCTCAGATTGTGCAACCGCTATAGAGCCCGTGAGCAGGAAAATCAGCATAAATAAAAAACAGCGCATATGTAAATATAAACATTTGCGCTGTTTCAGTATGGTGAACCTCAGGTTAATCGATCAAATCGAAACCGCAATATGGAACCAGAACTTCAGGAACTTTAATTCCATCTTCAGTCTGGTAATTTTCAAGGATGCCGGCAAGTACTCTCGGTAAAGCCAGGGCGCTACCGTTTAAAGTATGAGCCAGTTCCTTTTGATTCTCTTTATTCTTGTAACGTAATTTAAGTCGGTTTGCCTGGAAAGTTTCGAAGTTTGAAACCGAGCTTATTTCCAGCCATCTATCCTGAGCAGTAGAGAATACCTCGAAATCGAAAGTAAGCGCTGCCGTAAATCCAAGATCACCACCACAAAGACGCAAAATTCGATATGGCAGTTTCAGCTCTTTAAGTAGGTTTTTAATATGGTCTACCATCCCATCTAAAGCTGCGTAAGAGTTTTCCTGAGTTTCTACTCTTACGATCTCTACTTTATCAAATTGATGCAAACGATTCAATCCTCTTACATGCGCTCCATATGATCCCGCTTCTCTTCTGAAACATGGGGTATAACCGGTACATTTAATTGGAAAGTCATTTTCGGACATTAAATTATCACGAAACATGTTCGTCATAGGAACCTCAGCCGTTGGGATCAGGTAAAGATCATCTTCGGTAACATGATACATTTGCCCTTCTTTATCTGGCAACTGTCCTGTTCCATAACCTGAAGCTTCATTGACCAAAAGAGGTAATTGATATTCAGTATAACCGGCTTCGGTTGCTTTATCCAGGAACCAGGAGATTAAGGCACGCTGTAATCTCGCCCCTTTTCCTTTATAAACCGGAAATCCTGCACCAGTGATCTTATTCCCTAGCTCAAAATCTATAATATCGTACTTCTTGGCCAGTTCCCAGTGTGGTTGAGAACCTTCGGCCAGTACCGGAACATCACCATCTTTAAATATCTCTTCATTGTCCTCTTCGCTTTTACCAGCGGGAACAGATGGATGAGGAATATTTGGGACCGTATATAGCAACTCCTGCAGTTGAGTTGTAGTGCTATTTAATTTTTCTGAAAGATCTTTAGAATCTTCTTTTAACTTCCCGGTTTTTTGCTTTAAAACATTAGCCTTCTGGTGTTCCCCATTTTTGAACATGAGCCCTATTTCTTTCGAAAGCTTATTGGATGTTGACAGGGTATCATCTAATTGTGCCTGCGTGGACCTTCTGGTCTCATCCAGTTCAAGGATCTTATTGAATACTGCTTCAGCCTCAAAATTTCGTTTTTTGAGTGCCTGTATATATTCGTCTTTATGTTCTGCTATTTTGGAAACCTGTAACATAAGGCCTGAAAATTTTAAATGAAGTTGAAATTTTTATAAGCTGCAAATGTAGCAAAAGCAGGCTAGAAAATTAGTCTTCGGTAGAAGGTAAAATCCAGTCATGATGACGAAAATGCTGCCATTCTTCAGCCGCCAGATCTACCTTTGGATCGATCAGGGTTTTATATGGACCACGATTCACCCTGATTTTCCCTTCAGTATAAACCTCTATTTCCATACCTTTTTCAGCATATTCCTGCTCGAGTCTTTGCGCAAATTGCCAGATCATGTCTGGTTTGCTTGGTATGGCTCTTAGTTGTTTAGGCGAGAGATAATCTTCTTTCTGAACAATAATGGTGTCGCTGGTTCCTTTTTCTACTACCTTGAAAGTAATTCTACCACCTTTGCCCCGAAGCATCATTCTCCAGCTTAAGCGATGTCCTTCTTCAGTCCAGAGTACATCATCCTGAAAAAACCAGTGTCGTAATGGCAAAGCAACCTGTATGGCAAACCACACGGCCAGAGCACCAACAAAGATCTTGTTCCAGGAAGGAACATTGATCTCATTACCAGTGTAGACTTTCTTCTTTCCACGCAGAAATATTTTATTGATAGTTTCCGAAGGAAAAAAGAAAATACAGAAGGCAAGCGACATGTAAGGAAAGATGCCAATATGAAAGATAAAACTGTTAAAAAGATGAAAGAATATCGCGGCGATAAATGCCATTAATCTTGTTCTTTTCCAAAGTAGTAATGGGATAATTAACAGATCAAAAAGGAGTCCGAAAGAAGTGATCGCGTAGCGAATCCAGGGTTGCTGAAGGAATTCTCCAACCAGCCAGTAATCTTTTTTGGAAGCCATAAGCATCGCAGGAAAACTGCCGTCCAGCCAGTCCGGGTAAAATTTGGCTACGGAAGCATACGTATACACGATCCATAACTGAAGTACGATCACTGCCCAGACCCATCTGGGCATGGAAATTTTGCTAATTTCCGGTTTTCTCCACGCATCTATCGAAAACCAGCGATGTGCCGGCAGAAAGCTCATGATAAAACATAGGAGCATGAGCAGGTAATAGTGATTGTTGTAAGAGGATTTCTGCATTAAATAAACGCCTGCCCACATGATCCCGTAGAGCACTATGGACATTCGATATTTGAAACCCAGCATAACAAAAATCCCGAAAACACCCATGATCGCGTAATACCAGATCATCCCGTTTCCAGGTAGCGGTTGAAGAAATTCGAATCCTATAAAATTGAAAGTGAATTCTGGCTCTATCATGGTTCGGCGAATCCAACCAGTGAAAATAGCACCAAAAGCTTCGATGGTGATCAATAATCCAAATAACGCACGAAATACAACGAGTGCTGAATTATCGACTTCTTTGAACAACCACCTATTCAGCATAATTATCCTTGATATATTGACTTGAAAATGCCTGGTCCTGCTTCATGGCGATCTTTAATTCTTCTACTGAATTAAATTTCTTTTCATCGCGGATCCTTACCAGCATTTCTATGGTAAATTCTTTTCCGTAGAGATCCTTATCAAGATCAAAAAAGTACGTTTCGATCGTTTGCTCCTTTCCTCCAACAGTAGGATTAGTTCCAATATTCATCATTCCAAAAATGGTTCGTCCATCTAAAACAGATCTTACTACGTAAACGCCATTCTTCGGTATTAGTTTATAATCTTCAGGAATTTCCATATTTGCAGTTGGATAGCCAAGGCCTTTGCCAATCCCTCTTCCTCTAACTATGATACCCTTCAGTGTAAATTCACTTTGAAGGTAAATATTGGCCTGTTCCACTCTTCCCTCTATAAGCGCTTTCCGAATTTTAGTGGAACTTACAGCTACCTGCTCCACATCCTGCTGGGAGATCTCTTCCACCTCAAAACCAAAATCCTTTCCAAATTGCTTGAGATCATCAATATCTGCGGTGCGATTACGCCCAAATCTATGATCGTAGCCAATAATGATCTTTTTCGCTTTTAGTTTATTGACAAGGAAATCCCGTACAAATTCCAGTGCAGTAAGCCTGGAAAATTGACGTGTAAATGGATGAATTACAAGGTGATCTATTCCGGTTTGATCTAATAATTGCTTGCGCTCCTCGATCGTATTAATAAGCTTGATATTGCTTTCCTTCTGCAACACCATTCTTGGATGAGGAAAAAAGGTAAGCACTACCGAGTCGAGGTTATTGGCATGGGCAGAATTAACAAGGCGGTCTATAATCTTGCGATGTCCTGCATGAACACCGTCAAAAGTCCCTATGGTCACTACAGTTTGACGTTCACTACTAAATGAGTTTGCACCTTTATGCTCTTCCAAATCCTGTTATTTTCCGTTATATGAATTCATGGTATTGGAAACTCCAGCTGTTCCAAAGCTCAATATTAATTCTGCGGAAGTTTTTAAACGTTCCGGCATCTTCTTAAGTTCATCATCTTCCCATTCACCAAGTACATAATCTATTTGTTGTCCTTTGGCGAACTCATCACTGATTCCGAATCTAAAACGATTGTACTTTGTTGTATTTAATTGTGCCTGTATATCTTTAAGGCCATTATGACCACCATCGCTACCTTTGGTTTTGAGTCTCAAAGTGCCAAATGACAGGTTAAGATCATCTGTTACCACAAGTAAATTCTCAAGATTGATCTTTTCCTTCTGCATCCAGTAATTCACTGCCTTTCCGCTAAGATTCATGTACGTACTGGGCTTGAGAAGCACGAAAGTTCTTCCTTTGAATTTAAAGCTGGCAACGTCGCCCAGTTTCTGGGTTTCAAAGCTTACCTCTTTTTCTCTGGCAAGTTCGTCAAGGATCTTAAATCCTATATTGTGCCTGGTATTTTCGTATTTCGGGCCAATGTTTCCAAGGCCTACGATCAAAAATTTCTTCATGGGATCTATTTGCTTCCCGGTCTCTTTCTTACGTAATATCCTTCCGAAGAATGAAAGCATCCAATTTAGTTTTCGTAAAGATAAAATTTATCAGCTACTTTGAAATTAGATTACTAAAAACCGAATGATAAAATTCTGCTAATAAAAAAAGCATTCCGAAGTGGAATGCTTTTCTATATGAATTAAAGAATAAGACTAGTTGTCTTCTCCTTCTTTTACGGCTGCTACATCATCAGTCTCAGTAGCTGGCACTTCATCTGGAGCAACTTCATCTTCGTCCTCATCGTCATCAAGAGCGACAATATTACGGGATGTTCTTACCTGGCAGATTACTGTGTTATCTGGATGTTGGATCACATAATCCTCACTAGCAACACCAGTTACATAAAGTTTCTGACCAATTTTAAGTTTAGATACATCTGCAACGATGTAATCTGGAAGATCTCCAGGTAAACCTCTTACCTTAAGACGACGAAGGTTGTATCTTAGTACACCACCGTTCTTAACCCCTCTTGCAACACCTTCAGTGTGAACAGGAATTTCCATCGTAATTGGCTTATCATCGAAGATCTGGTAGAAATCGATGTGAAGGATAGCATCATTCACTGGGTGAAATTGAATATCCTGAAGAATCGCATCAAAAGATTTTCCATCTTTCAATTTAATTTTAACTGTATGTACATCTGGAGTGTACACAAGGTCTTTGAATGAGATTTCCTCTGCTGCAAAGTGTAGTGGATCACCTTCTACGCCGTACAATACGCAAGGAACCTGTCCAGCATTACGTAGTGCCTTCGTTGCCTTCTTGCCTACGCTTTCTCTTTTAGATCCGTTGATCGTAATTGATTTCATTATTGTAATTTAAAGTTATAACAAATGTCGTCGGGTCCGCTTTGGACTGCCTTCATTTGCCAAAATTTTGAGGTTGCAAAAGTAAAGCTTTTTCTGAATCTATAAAATACTGATCCTTAAAAAGTTCAGATGAATTACAGAGATCATGATTTTGAGATCTCTCACTGGAAGTTCATCTATTATTTGTATAAATTGAAACTCAATCAATTCTGAAGTACATGGAGAACCTATCTGAAACTGTAAATGCCAATAAGCGAATCGCCGCGATCGATCTCGGTACGAATTCTTTTCATGCCGTACTGGTAGATATTTATCCTGACGGAAGTTTTAGAACAGTAGACAAGCTGAAGGAGATGGTCATTCTTGCTGAAAAAGGAATGGAGAATAAATTGAGTGAAGAAGCCATGCAACGTGGCCTTGACGCTATGAAAAGGATAAAATTTCTATGCGATAGCATGCATGTGGAAGAAATTATCGCCTTTGCTACTTCAGCCATTAGGGAAGCCACCAATGGAGGAGATTTTATTCAGCGAATGAAAGCTGAATCTGGCATTAAAGTAAGAGCGATTTCGGGTAGTAAGGAAGCAGCATTGATTGGTTTGGCGGTTCAGCATAGTATAGCACTTTCCGAAGAACTGGTATTGATGGTGGATATTGGAGGAGGAAGCGTGGAATTTATTCTGGGTAATAATGAGAAGTTTCTCTATTCTCAGAGTTTGAAACTCGGCGTTGCCCGCATGGCGGCAAAATTTGTTTCTAATGACCCTATTAGTAAAGAAGAGATCAAAGCTTTAAAAAAACATTATAAAAAAGAACTTGGTGAACTTTCAGAAATACTAGCAAAACATAAAGTTAGAACCATTATTGGAAGTTCCGGAACCATGGAGAATATAGGCGCCATGATCGCCAACAGAAACTCTCATACGGCCAATATGAGCCTGAACGAACTGGTTTTTGATGTTTCAGAATTTAAAAAATTCTACAAGGATTTTATTCAGCTTGATCGCAAAGAACGTGAGGATATAAGTGAGCTGGATGAAAAAAGAATAGATATCATTAACCCGGGAATGGTGCTGGTAAAATATCTTATCAAGGAATTTAATATCGAAGAAATTAAAATTTCTGAAGCTGCGCTTAGAGATGGGATGATCCTCGATTTTATTAAAAAGGAACGTCCAAAACTTGATCTTGTCGCTAATTATCCTGAACCGCGTAAGCGAAGTGTCCATGAACTTTTACGCAAATGCCACTGGATGGAAGATCACTCCCGGCATGTGGCAGCGATGAGCCTGCAGTTATTCGATGCTTTTCAAAAAGATCTGAAAATGGAAGAAGGAGATCGGGAACTACTGGAATATGCAGCATTAATGCACGATATTGGATATTATATCAACTATCGCAAACATCATAAACATGCACTTTATATTATTAGGCATGCAGATCTACGTGGTTTCACCGAGGATGAGATCAATATCATGGCGCACACCGCTCGCTATCACCGAAGAACTGTTCCTAAGAAGAGACATTATTTATATAAACAGTTATCAAAAAAACTACGCAAGAGGATCGAGAAACTAGCCGCTTTACTCCGACTTGCCGACGGCCTGGATCGCAGTCACTATCAGAACGTCCAGGAACTGGAGATCATTAAATCTTCAGAAAAGATCAGGTTGCAAATAACAACATTAGGGGAGCCGGAACTGGAAGTCTGGGGAGGTTTACGCAAAGCAGATTTGCTGAAGGATATTACCGGAAAAGAGATCGAGATCATCACGATAGAAAGTCAAAAGAACCAGAATCAAGCATAAAAAAAGCCGGTATAGAACCGGCTTTTTTATATTATATCGAATGCTTAAGTTACATGATAAACTTTTCACTGATGGAGCGATTATCATTCACACTCTTCATCACATCTGCAAAAAGATTTGCACAGCTCACTACCTTGATTTTCTTGCTTTCCTTTCTTAATGGAATAGAATCTGTCACAATTAATTCCTCAAGTTTAGATTTTTCAACGCGCTCGTAAGCTTCTCCAGAAAGTACAGGGTGCGTACAGATGGCACGAACGCTTAAAGCTCCGCGTTCCATCATAAGATCTGCAGCTTTGGTCAAAGTCCCTGCGGTGTCTACCATATCATCTACCAGGACTACATTCTTCCCGGTGACATCTCCTATGAGCTCCATATGGGAAATCACATTTGCTTTCGCTCTTTGCTTATAGCAAATTACCACATCGGTTTCTAATGCTTTGGAATATGCATAAGCTCTTTTGGAACCGCCCATATCTGGAGATGCGATGGTAAGGTTGTCTAGACCAAGATTTTTTAAGTAAGGAAGGAACACTGTGCTTGCGTATAGATGATCCACAGGTTTTTCGAAAAATCCCTGGATCTGGTCGGCATGAAGATCCATGGTAATGATCCTGGTTGCCCCGGCAGTTTCGAGAATACTTGCAATCATTTTAGCGGCAATAGGCACACGAGGTTTATCCTTTCGATCCTGTCTAGCCCAGCCAAAATAAGGCATTACAGCCGTGATATGTCTTGCTGAAGCGCGTTTTGCAGCATCCAGCATTAGAAGCATCTCCATTAGATGGTCACTACCCGGATGGGTAGAGCCAATGATAAAAACCCTACTTCCTCTTACAGACTCTTCGAAAGATGGCTGAAATTCACCATCGCTATACGTGGAAGTGATCACATTCCCAAGATGAGTACCGTAATGATCGGCGATTTTCTCGGCCAGCGCCTGGCTTTGTGTACAGTTAAAGATTTTAGCTTCCGTAGTCGGCATTTGTTGTGTTGTTTAGTTGTGTTTGTTATTGTGCCGTAAATTTAGAAAAACTTCCGCGCGAACAGGTCATAATTTGCTAACGGAATTTTAAAAATTACAGTTTCCTTGTTTGATGATACAGATCAAACACTAAATCTGCTTTCCCCATTCATCCAATCCACGCAGAATATGCTCCAATGACCTTCCTTTTCCAGTAAGTTGATATTCAACTTTGGGAGGAACCACCGGGTAAACCTTACGGGAAACGAGTAAGTCCTTCTCCAGTTCACGTACTGTTTGCGTGAACATTTTATTGCTGATCTCAGGAATTCTGGATTTGAGAATACCAGATCTTTCCGGACCATCTAGTAAATGAAAGAGCACCAAAGGTTTCCATTTTGTACCAATTAAATTCATGGTCGCATTTAAAGGACAAATATTCTTAGACATAATTTTAGACATAAAGCTCTGGAAACCTACTATTTACTCTTTTAGTAACCTATACCACTTATAGGTAACTTATTGTTTACGAGACGAATATACCTTAATTTTGAGGTTCCAAAGAAGAATGTTATGAAAAAAGAAAACGCTTATCCAAGATCATTTTCACATATTGGAATCACCGTTCCAGACCTTCAGAAAGCTGTAGATTTTTATGCTGAAGTAATGGGATGGTACACGATTATGCAGCCAGCGAAGGTAGAGAAAGACCCTGATACTGCTATTGGACAAATGTGTATCGATGTATTTGGAAATGACTGGGAAGAATTTGAGATCGCACATATGTCTACTTCAGACGGTGTGGGAATCGAGTTATTCTCATTTTCTAAGGGCAGAAACGAAGCTCCGGAATTCAACCCATTTAACACAGGATTGTTTCACTTTTGCGTACAGGACCCTAACATTGAAGGTCTAATTGAAAAGATTGTGGCCGATGGTGGGAAACAGCGAATGCCCATTAGAGAATATTATCCAAAGGAGAAACCTTTCAAAATGTGTTATGTAGAAGATCCTTTTGGGATTGTATTCGAAATTTATACGCATAGTTACGAACTCACTTATTCATCTGGCGCCTATTCAGAATAGAATACTGAACTGAATTTTATACCTTAAGAGCTATTTAAACGTTGTAATTTGATGTTTAGTCAGGCTGTTTTCAGGTATTTCAAGGAGATCAATACATACAATGTTCCGCTGGCGATCATTATTGGGATCGCTGCCGGACCCTTGTATGCGCTGCTTATTTTTAGCAGTTTTGGTGTTTTTATAGGTATGCTGGCATTCGATTATTTTCAAAAGCATCAATACTTTATGTATGAAAACCTGGGATTTAGCAAATCATTCCTGCTAAGTCGTGTTTTTCTTCTTAATATTCTGATTTCTGTTATCTGCGGAATAATCCTGTTGCTATTTTGAGAATTCTTCATGTCCGAAATATTCACAAGAGCTACGCAGTTAATATTCTGAATGATCTGAACTTTCAATGTAAAACAGGTGAAATTATCGGAATCTTCGGTAGAAATGGTACTGGAAAATCTACACTTCTAAAAATTCTCTTCGGAAAAATAAAACCTGACCAGGGCAGTATTCACCTCAATGACCGGGAATTGACATCATCCTCCATCATTTCAGAAAAATTGATCGCTTATTTACCGCAGGATAGTTTTCTTCCGAAGAATACAACTGTGCAGGATATTATTCCGTTTTTTCATCCAGACGGAGAGGCTCAGGATCGCATTTTTTACGCTAAAGGAGTAGGAAATTTTGCTTCCAGAAAGATTAAAGAACTAGCCATTGGCCAGCGAAGGTATCTGGAATTACTTCTTGTGGGTAACCTTGACCATCCATTTTTGTTACTGGACGAACCTTTTTCTATGGTAGAACCACTGTATAAGGAGTATATTATTGAGTTAATTACGGAGTTGAAAGCTAGAAAAGGTGTTGTCATCACAGACCATTATTACCAGGATGTACTAAAAGTTGCCTCTAAATATTTTCTTCTGAAAAATGGGAATTTAGTCAGTATTTCTTCTGAAGCCGATTTGCATGCTGAAGGCTACCTGAAAACATAAAAACATCCTGACTTTTTATATTTTGCAGACTTAAACGTAAAAGAAGAGGTTTCTTCTACATGAAAATCGCAGACAGTTTTGAATACACAAGAACGGCCATTTGGACATAATTTAATCTACAAACCTATAGGATGGCTGTATCTACACGCCCTGCATTCAGAAAAAACAGCCAAATCACTATTGAGTGAAAAGTTCAATAACAGGTATGATCTTGCTGGTAGCCGTATAGTGCTGAACCTGGTTAGTTTATTAATTCTTGCTGTGTTTGTAATTTTTATAGTAAGCTTCCTCCTTAAAACTGTACAGCATTTCGTTTCATGATCTGAAATGAGAAAGGGCGGCAAATTGCCACCCTTTTCTAATTTATTAGATAAATATTAAGCCTTAAGATCGTAACGATCCAGGTTCATCACTTTATTCCATGCCTTTACAAAATCTTTTACAAATTTCGCTTCAACATCATCTGTTGCATAAACCTCAGCCAGTGCTCTTAATTCTGAATTTGATCCAAATATTAGATCCACTCTGCTTCCGGTATATTTCACATCACCAGTTCTTCTATCTCTTCCTTCAAAGAATTGATCATCTTCTGAAGTTGCCTTCCAGGTCACTCCAAAATCAAGGATATTCTTAAAGAAATCGTTCGTTAATTGTCCCGGTCTGTCTGTGAAAACTCCATGTTTGGAACCATCGTAATTGGCACCAATAGATCTCATTCCTCCTACCAGAACTGTCATTTCAGGGGCAGTTAGAGTTAGCAATTGTGCTCTATCGATCAACAATGCTTCAGCTGATGCTGAGATATTATCCCTGTTTCCGAAGTAGTTTCTAAAACCATCTGCATTAGGCTCCAGTGGTTCAAATGCTTCCACATCGGTCTTTTCCTGGGTGGCATCTGCACGTCCTGGAGTAAATGGCACTTTTACATCATGCCCTGCGTCTTTAGCTGCTTTCTCAACCGCTGCACAACCGGCAAGCACGATAAGATCTGCAATAGATACTTTTTTAGAATCCTGTGAATCGTTGAAATCTGACTGAATTCCTTCCAATGTCTGGATCACTTTCCCTAATTGTGCCGGATTGTTCACTTCCCATCCTTTTTGCGGAGCTAAACGTACCCGTGCACCATTGGCACCACCACGTTTATCGGAACCTCTAAAAGTTGAAGCCGAAGCCCATGCTGCAGAAACCATCGCTGCAGTAGAAAGTCCGCTATCAAGAATTTTAGATTTTAAGCTTTCCACATCCTGCTCGTTGATGATCTCATGTTCAACTTTTGGAATAGGATCCTGCCATAACAGTTCCTCCTGTGGAACTTCTGGACCTAAATATCTTTCGATAGGTCCCATATCACGGTGGGTTAGTTTAAACCAGGCACGGGAATAAGCATCTGCAAACTCTTCAGGGTTTTCAAGAAAATGTCTGGAGATCTTTTCATATTCTGGATCCATCTTTAAAGAAAGATCTGTCGTCAACATAAATGGCGCATGTTTCTTATTCGGGTCATGAGCATCTGGAACAGTTCCCGCTCCGGCATTATCCTTTGGCTGCCACTGGTATGCTCCACCGGGGCCTTTAATACATTCCCAGTCGTACTTGAATAGATTTTCGAAGTACGTATTACTCCATTTTGTTGGAGTATCTGTCCAGGCTCCCTCAATACCACTAGTAATTGTATCGGCTCCTTTTCCAGAATTATACGTGTTTTGCCATCCCATACTCTGCATTTCGATCCCTGCAGCAGCTGGTTCAGCTTCCACATATTTTTCAGGATCTGCAGCACCGTGAGTTTTTCCGAAGGTGTGACCACCCGCGATCAAAG
This sequence comes from uncultured Christiangramia sp., assembly GCF_913046405.1. Classification (GTDB taxonomy): domain Bacteria; phylum Bacteroidota; class Bacteroidia; order Flavobacteriales; family Flavobacteriaceae; genus Christiangramia; species Christiangramia marina. The sequence continues at coordinate 6,765 of NZ_CAJWRQ010000001.1, read as the reverse complement.
CAACAGTTTCATAATCGTTCATCGCCATTCTTCCGAAGGTATCACGAATATAAGAAGCCGACTCTACCGGGTCTGGATTCCCGTTATGTCCTTCAGGATTTACATAAATTAAGCCCATATGTGCTGCTCCGAGCGGACTTTCAAGTTCGCCTTCAGCATATCTTTCTTCATTATCAAGCCATTCGCTTTCAGATCCCCAGTAAACATCATTTTCTGGTTCCCATACATCTTCACGACCACCGGCAAATCCAAACATTGGCAAGCCCATAGATTCATGAGCACAATTCCCGGCTAGCACCAGTAGATCTGCCCAGGACAGTTTTCTACCATATTTCTTTTTAATTGGCCATAGTAGTAATCTCGCCTTATCCAGGTTTGCATTATCTGGCCAGCTATTTAGCGGAGCAAATCTTTGTTGTCCAGAACCAGCTCCTCCACGACCGTCTCCAATTCTGTACGTACCTGCACTATGCCAGGCCATTCGTATAAAAAATGGTCCGTAATGGCCATAATCTGCCGGCCACCAGTCCTGGGAATCGGTCATTAGATCATAAAGATCCTGCTTTACCGCAGCCAGATCAAGGCTTTTAAATTCTTCAGCATAATTAAAGTCATCGTCCATAGGATCGGTTAATGAAGAATGCTGTTTTAATATATTGAGGTTTAGCTGATTTGGCCACCAATCCCGGTTGGATGTCCCATTACCGGCAGAGTTCTTAATAGCTCCACCCATAAATGGACATTTACTGGATTCATTGACTTCCCAAACCTTATGATTATCGTCGCTTCCAGAATGATTTTTTCCCATTTTGTTAAGTATTAGATTAATAAATTGGATTAGAATTCGAATTTACGAAAAGGTATTCGATAATTTTTATCTATAGTTTTTATATAATGATAGGTATATCAAATAGCTCAATACCTAATTATTGTAATTTTTACAATTAAAGTTTTCAAACCTAACCGTGAAAAGTTTAGTTTTTAATATTAATTTTAAGCCTTAATTTAATAAAAAATTGAATACTTAGAGTCCCTACACTGCACTGTATCTTATATAAAGATAATGATGAAGTTGCTCAAATCTATAGACTGGCTCCTGATCCTGTTTTTAATCGTACTTGCTATTATTGCGAGTGTTATTATTTCTGAATGGAATTCTATTGTAGATTTTTGTCATGACATCATTTAATTTTTGATAGATTGCTTTTTCTGAAATTCGATTTTGAATTATAAAAATTTTGCCGAACCTATATGACACACAGGTCTGAAAACCCCAATTCTGAAACAGATCATAACCACGATGAATTTGAAGACAATAACATAACAGAACTTATTCCCGCACTATATTCGAAAAGAGTTATTTTCATGTTCTGCCTGCTCTTCTCCACGATCTTTGGAGCAGTTATTCTTATGAGCAACCTGAACAGCCTTAAAGAGAATAAAGGAAAATGGCAGGTATTGCTTTTTGCACTTTTATATACTGCTGGTCATGCTTATACCGTTTTTAATTTTTCTACTACTTACATTGGCTTAATGCTGAATTTAGGCGGCGCTTTGTTCCTGACAGAATATTTCTGGAACAGGTATATAGGGATGGAAAGAGAATTTATCCGGAAAAGTTGGACCAAACCAGCGATAGTTTCGGCTTTAATTACTGTACCACTTATTGTAGCAGCTGTACTTACTACACAGTAACTTGTTGATCATGGAAACTGGCCTTTTTCTAGTTGGATTCAGAAAAATAAAGGATGAATTTGCGGAAATTTCTCACGAACGCATAACTGATTTATTCTTTTAGTTTGGTATCTCGATCACTAAAATTGCAATAGACCTGATTTTCTATGAGATATTCCGTGGAAATGATGTACCTGATCTTCGGATGTTTCCTATTTACATTTTACGGAGATTCTAGAATCAAAATGTTAAACAAAACCGATAAGTCTGCTAAATGAGCACACTGCGCTTTCAATTTTTGATATATTTAAATAAAAAGAACAATTATGGCTTCAGAAGGAAAGATCGAAATTGAGAGTAAGATTAATGCAAAACTAGACCAGGTTTGGGAATACTGGACTAAACCCGAACATATTACCAAATGGAACAAAGCCAGCGAAGACTGGTTATGTCCCAATGCTGAAAATGATCTTAAGGAGGGCGGCAAGTTCAAATACAGGATGGAATCTGAAGATGGAAAAGTAGGTTTCGATTTCGCCGGAACTTACAAGGTGGTCAAGGAAAAAGAGAAACTCACTTATGAACTTGAGGATGGTAGGAATGCTGAAGTAACTTTTTCAGAAGAAGATGGGAGCGTAATGATCAAAGAGACTTTGGATACAGAAGATGAAAATCCGGTGGATCAGCAAGAACAAAGCTGGAAATCGATCCTTGAAAGTTTCAAGACTTATACTGAAGAGCAATCATAACGAAAAAAGGCCGGAAAAAATTCCGGCCTTTTTTTATTTTTATTCGATACTTCTAACTATTGATCATCCAACTGAACAGCATCGTTATCTGCTCCCATGTTTTTCAAAGTTTTATTGATCTCTTCCGTCATTTCAGGCGGTCCGCACACATAGAATTGTTTACTAAGATCAGATATATTGCTTTTCAGAAATTCCTCGTTCAAATAAGCATTTGTATGCTTAGTGTCTTCCTGATCTGTAATTACGTAAGTAGCATTCTCGCCTAACATACTATCCAGCTCCTCTTTCAGAATAATATCCTTATCGGTCTTATTACTGAAAAATAAATTCATGCCGGCCAGTTTATCTTTCTTCTTAAGATCCCGAAGCATAGAAATATATGGTGTGATCCCGGCTCCTCCGGCAATGATATATCCGGGACCTTTATATTCGATGGCACCCCAGGTATCTCTTACAATCAGTTCATCACCTTCCTTCAGTTTAGATAATTGCTCCGTGACTCCGTCATGATCTGGATAGATCTTGATAGTAAACTCGAGATGCTCGTCTTCGTTTAAACTGGTGAAAGTAAAAGGTCTTTTTTCATCTTTCCACTCTTCCTGGTTGATCGAAATTTCTGTGGCATGTCCCGGCGTAAACTCATAGCCTTCGGGTCTTTCAACAATGAATTGCTTTACATCGTGCGTTACCTGACCAATCGATTTGATCTTTACTACCTTTTCCATAATCTTTTTTATTTTCAAGATAATGGAATTGAGTGCATAAGTCAAATACGACAAGTACTGTAAGAAGTATTTTAACCTTACTTAACGCCTGTGCTTCTGCATTTAAGGAAGTTTAGGAATTGATCTCTTGCATCACTTCTGAAAAAATGCGGTACGACCTAAGTCTATCTTCCTGATGGTAGATATGAGAAGCAACAATAACTTCATCAACACCGGTATCCTTCAGAAATTCTTCAGCTTTGTTTTTGATGTGCTGTTTGTCTCCTACGAACGAATATTTCAGCATTCGCTGTAAAGCGGGATTATCGCGAACTTCACGTAATTCAGCATCCATTTCAACCGGTTTTTGCAAATAATCCAGATTCCCTGTAAGTACACCTACCATCATTCTAAGCGAACTGGTAGAAAGTTTCTCAGCTTCCTCGTTGGTTTCTGCGGCGGTCACATTGATCCCTGCAATAGTATAAGGTTTATCAAGATATGCTGAAGGCTGGAATTCCCTGTAATAAATTTCCATTGCCTCAAATAGCTGTCCTGGAGCAAAATGGCTAGCGAAAACATAAGGCAGTCCTTTTTCCGCCGCTACATGCGCACTATCTGTGCTCGAGCCTAAAATATATATGGGTACATTAACCCCTTCGGCAACCGTAGCTCTCACTTTTGTAGATTTTGAGCTATTCTTAAAGTAACGCTGAATTTCATCGATCTCATGAGGGAATTTAAAAACAGAATTCATTCGATCACTTCGAATCGCGTGCGCAGTTACCTGATCTGTTCCCGGAGCCCGGCCAAGTCCCATATCGATCCTGTCTGGATATAGCGACCCTAAAGTCCCAAACTGTTCAGCAACAATTAACGGAGAGTGATTTGGTAACATAATCCCTCCACTTCCAATACGAATACTATCTGTTTTGGCAGCGACATGACTCATTAGGACGGTTGTTGCAGAACTCGCGATGCTCACCATATTGTGATGCTCAGCGAGCCAGAGTCTTTTATACCCGAGTTTTTCTCCCTGCTGAGCAAGGTCTACGGTATTTTTAAAAACCTGAGAATGTGAAATATCCTGGCCGACTACTGCAAGATCCAGAATAGAGTAATTTTTATGTTTGGTCATAAATTTAAAATTTGAAGCCTGCATCTCTTCAGGCCGGGATTTCGTCTCAACTCTATCCAAAACCTTACAGTGATCAAACTTGAAAGAATCAGTGCAGATCTTCTGAAGTGAAAAATGCAGCTTTTAACTTAAAGCAGAATGTTGTAGAGAAAGAATCTGGATTATAGGTATGATAAGAAGTGCATTTTAAGTGTATCCTCAACTCTCTTGTTTAGAATACTGAAAGCAGGAAGTGATCTGAATTTTGCCATATACCGCCGGATGATTGCAAACAAGAGGAAAAATCACATTTCTTTTTATCCTTTACCTTCAGTTGAGCGCTCCTCTTTGTAGAAGTGTTGCCACTCTTATTACGACAACTTACGTACAAAAACAGGTATAATAAAATACCGCCTTCAGATCTAAAATTCAAATATTTGTAAGAGTTCTATTTTGCAGGATGGAGGATAAAAGTTATCCTACAAATTATAGAATTGAAAGGTTCTATAGTGATCGTTAAATCGCCACGCCTTTTTTCTAAAAAAGCCATTGCGATGCAACAGCTTTCGCAAATTTCCTTTACTGGTCAACATGCTCGAAACTCATTCCGGTAAAATGACGTTGTTCAATCTTATGTTTCAATTCTTCTGAAACAAAATAACCTCCATTTGGAACTCCTACTACTCTGAAAAAATCTTCATTCATATTTGTAAAATTATGAACCATTTTCTTTGCTAATATCATTTGATCATTACTCATGCAACTTTTTTGTTTTTCTGAGTATTCAGCATAATTATTAAAGGTAAATTCTTCTACAATCCCGGTGGCACCCCAATCATCCAATTTTCTAGAATAGAAAATAGATTTTGAAAAATCTACAAATTGATCCTCTTTAGTATCATTTAAAACAAATAGATTATAATTCGACAGAATTTGTTTTTTGTGATGTTCTATTACAGACCAGCTTTGGTAGGGACCATCAGTTTCATTGATCAGAAAATCTACAAATTCGTCATTTACTACGATGAATAAGGGTGGAATATAAGGGCAACTTAAAATAGATGAATATTTTGCTGGTTTTTCCAGGTATATTTCTGGTAGCTCAAAATTAACCTCTCCAATTTATTCTACCATCCTGGATTCCTCCTAGTGATCCAGTTTGGGATTGAGGAAAACAGCCAACTTGTTTTCGTTCTGCACTATGTCTTAATTTGTAATAAGCTTTCATTAATTTGAACATGTTATAAGATCAGCGATTTGACCTGATGTAAGATTTGGATTGTTGTCAATTAGGTTTCTAACATGATCTGCCAATCCTTTGACGAAGGCGTAAGCTTCTTCGGGATCGTAAGATAAATTTGAATTATCAAAATCAGGAAGTATTTTTGTACAGCTTATCACCATTTCTTACCGTTCATTGTTTTCTATGGCAATGTAGAGTTTCGGTTCAGTAAATTGCTATTTTCCCAGAACTAAGTTAATTTCAATTGGCCCGGTAAGTGGCTCGGTTTCGATTTTATAATGCTTTTCAGTTTTAAAAGTGACGCTGAAAAACTAAAAAACCCCTGTGTTATCAGGGGTTTTCACTTTAAGTACTCGAGGCGGGAATCGAACCCGCACTCCCGAAAGAACTGGATTTTGAATCCAGCGTATTTGATGGTAAATTTGATTAAATATACTTATAATCAACTGATTAATAAATATTTAATTTTAATTGATTTCATTTAATATGGTTTAAAATCAACAAATGTTGTACCTATGTTGTACCAAAATTGATCATCTTTATAATCTAAAATTCAATGGTATGGCCTCAAATGCAAAAGTAGTTATAAGAAAGAAACCAAATAAAGAAGGGCTTTATCCTTTGGCAATCCGTATAACCAAGAACCGTCGTTCAACATATCACTATGTTGGTCATTACATAGATTTAAAAGATTGGGATGAGAAGAACTTACGTGTTAGGAAGTCCCATACTAATGCCAACAGATTAAATAATTTGATTTCCACCAAGCTATTAGAGGCCAATAAAACACTAATAGATTTACAGTCCGATAAAAAAGATTTCTCTGCAAATCAAATAAAAGAAGCACTCTATTCAGAGTCAAAATCGAATACTTTTTATGAAGTTGCAAGAGATTTTCTTTCCGAACTTGAATCCAATAAAAAGCTCTCTCAACTGTCTACCGATAAGGCCCGTGTTAACCACGTAATAAACTTTAATAAGTCAAAGCAGTTGACCTTTCAAGAAATAGACGAAGCCTTTTTGAGAAAATTTAAGATTTATTTGAAAAAATTAAATCTCTCTGAAAGGTCAATAGTTAATAATCTTGTTGTTATAAGAACAATATACAACAGAGCGATAAAAATGGGTGTTGTTGATAGAAAATTTTATCCATTTGGCTTAGGTAAGATTAGGATAAAATTCCCTGAAACTGAAAAAATAGGATTGACCAAGAAAGAAATAAAGTCGTTTGAATCTGCTAAAAATCTTACTGAAAATGAAACTCACGCACGAAACGTA